>JAPJNH010000141.1 GCA_026461075.1 Chitinophagales bacterium | reverse complement strand
TAAATGGCCAACTATTGGCAAAAACTTAGCACATATCGAAGAAGCTAGCTTGGAGGATGTGAAAGCATTTTTCAAAAAGCACTATGCTCCTAATAACGCAATTTTGGTAGTTGCTGGAGGTTTTAATCCTGCAACAATTAAGGCGCAGATAGATCAGTGGTTTGGCGCCATCCCTTCACAAGAAATCATTACCCGAAATCTTCCGACAGAACCTCGCCAAGCAGAAAGAAGACAATTGAGTGTTGAAAGAGAGGTGCCTGCGAATGCCTTGTATTTAAGTTTTCATGGCAGCAACAGAAGGTCGACCGATTATTATGTGATGGACCTTCTAACAGACTTATTATCGAGTGGTAAGAGTAGCCGTTTATACTTGAATTTAGTTAAGGACAAGCAGCTCTTTAGTAGTATCGAATGTTATCATTATGGAAGCATGGATAATGGATTGATCCAGGTAGAAGGTAAATTGCAACCAGGAGTGAGTTTTGAAATTGCAGAAGCGGCTGTAATGGAAGAATTACAAAAGCTAGGCACTACTTTGATTGAGCCACGTGAAATAGAAAAGCTTTTGAATAAGTTAGAATCGCAGTTAGAAATGACGCATCTCGACTTGGGCGAACGTGCTTTTAGTTTTGCCTATTACGAGTTAGTCTTTAATGATCCGAATGCAATTAATACAGATGCAGATCAATATAAGCGTATCGATGCAGAACGCTTAAGAGCCTATGCTGCTGATGTTTTTAGAGCAGATAACTGCAATTGTGTATATTATCAATCGAAGACGCAAGTAGGTTAAACCGCGTCTAGTAGGTCGATTGCGCCCAATTTCCTTAAAAAAAACAAAGAATTTATCCACATTAATTCTCGACGTTTTTTACAATTAAGTTAATTTTATTTGATTTTAATAGCTACAAATCAATTAATTATACTTTTATAATTAATATTATCTTTTAAGAAGCCCATTTATGCACATTTTAGGGTAAAAGAGGACTTGCAAAGGCCTATATAATACCTACTTTAGCACAGTAATTCATTCTTTAACCAAAAAACACTTAAACAAATGAACAAAGGTGACTTGATTACCAAGATGGCAGGTGATGCCAAAATTTCTAAAGCTCAAGCTGAAGGAGCATTGAATTCATTCATGAAATCTATCGAAGACACTTTGAAGAAAGGTGGTAAAATCACTTTGGTTGGTTTCGGTACTTTCTCAACTTCTAAGCGTAAAGCTCGTGTTGGTGTTAATCCTTCTGAGCCTACTAAGAAGATCAAAATTGCAGCTCGTACAGTTGCTCGCTTCAAAGCTGGTAAGACTTTAGCTACTAAAGTTAACAAGGGTAAATAATTTAATTTGCCTTTACAAAAAAGAGCACCTTTTAGGTGCTCTTTTTTTATGTCCGAACGGCTAAAAAATCGTAATTTCACAAGCTAATTTAAGTGATGACTATGTCGATTCCATTTGATCAATATGAAGCGGTAATAGGATTGGAGGTACATGCCCAATTACAGACCAATAGTAAAGCGTATTGTGCCGACGGTACGCAGTTTGGCCTTTCGCCAAATGAACAGGTCAGTCCGATTTCATTAGGACATCCTGGCACTTTGCCTGTATTGAATCGCAGTGCGATAGACTATGCCATTAAAATGGGTTTAGCAACTAATTGCGAAATCAATCATTTTAACGCATATGCGCGTAAAAACTACTTTTATGCGGATTTACCAAAGGGCTATCAAATTACACAGCATACAACCCCTATTTGCACAAATGGCAATGTTATAATCGAGGTAAATGGTCAAAAGAAAAATATTGGCATCACCCGTATTCACATGGAGGAGGATGCCGGAAAGAGTATTCACGATATCGATCCATTTAATACTTTAGTCGACTTGAACCGTGCAGGGGTACCTTTGATAGAGATTGTAACGGAGCCGGACCTTAGAAATGCGGATGAGGCGTATGAATATCTTACCTTAATACGTAAGCTTGTTCGTTATCTTGAAATTTGCGATGGTAATATGGAAGAAGGTTCTTTGCGTTGCGATTGTAACGTTTCAGTAAGAAAGAAAGGGGCTGCTGAATTTGGAACCAAGATTGAAGTGAAGAACATGAACTCTATTCGTAACGTAAAACGTGCGATAGAGTATGAAATAGAGCGTCAGATTACAGCGATCGAAGCGGGAGAAAAGCTTTATCAACAAACCCGTTCCTTCAATGCATCGAATGGAACGACCTTCGATATGCGTAGCAAAGAGGCAGCAAATGATTATCGTTATTTCCCAGAACCAGATATTCCACCGTTCATTCTTAACGAAGCGGATATTGAAAAAGTTCGTGCCTCCATGCCTGCCCTACCGGAGGAGTTATTCGCTCGCTTTACGAATGAATATGGTTTGAGTGCCTACGATGCTGGTGTATTAAGTGATGATCGTTTTATCGCAGAATATTTTGAGCACTTAGTGGCGTTGAGTAAAAACTATAAGCAAGCAGCGAATTGGGTTATGGGTCCGGTTAAATCCTTCTTAAATGAACGCGCTATTGACATAAAAGAATTCCCAATTAAAGTTGAAGGGATAAATGCAATAATGCAATTAGTTGAATCAGGAAAGGTATCTCATACGGTAGCCGTTCAAAAGGTTTATCCTGTACTTTTAGAAGATGCTTCTAAAGATCCACTACAAATTGCACAATCTTTAAATCTTATTCAAGAGAGCGATGCAGGAGCCATTGAAGAGTTGGTGAAACAAGCACTTGCTAAATTTCCTGAAAAAGTGGCTGAATACAAATCAGGCAAAACAGGTTTGGCTGGCCTATTTATGGGTGAAGTAATGAAATTATCAAAAGGAAAGGCGGACCCGAAAATGGCAAACGATCTTGTATTAAAACATTTGAATGCCTAATATGAAACGCACTACTCAACTTTTACTTGCAGCATTCATTGGCGTTTTTCTATTGGTAGGATGTAATGATTATTTCAAAAGTAATACCTTCAAAATTGAAGGTACGCTTAAAGGTTATAATCAAGCCAAACTGCTATTAGAGGAAGTCGTATTAGGTGAAGCAACCTTGATTGATACGGTTAAAACAAACGCTGCAGGTGAATTTGAATTAAAGGGAACGGTTAAGGAGCCGGGGATTTATAGAATTTCAACAGAACAAGGACTTTCATTTATTGTCATCCTTAAAGCAGGTAGCCAGATTACGTTTGAAGCCGATGTAACGAAGCCTCTACCTTACAAAATGAGTGGCGAAGCAGAGTGCGAGGCATTAAGAAGTTATATTGATTCTCAAATTACGCGCAACCTCCGTCTCCGTCAGATGCAAGAAGATTATTATGCTTTGCGAAATAATGGCGGAAACGATTCCATTTTAAAAGTCAGAAAAGCAAACATCACCCTAGCAGAAAACAGTTTGATTGAAAAGGTTAGACAATATGTTGACACCTCTCACTACTACCTCGTGAGTTTATTTGCAGCAAGCAACTTACGTGTCGAAGCGGATTTTAAAAGAAAGAACGACTTATTGGCTAAAATGGAAAAAGCCATGCCGAATTCTTCTTATACAAAGAGCTTTAAATCTATCCTTGGCACTGTAGTGGAAGATCCTGTTGGAGAAAAGTTCAAAGACTTCCAACTACCAAATCTAGAACGTCGTATGGTGAAGCTTTCAGATGTTAAGGCCAAACTTATTCTTTTAGATTTCTGGGCTTCCTGGTGCAAACCATGTCGTGCAGAACATCCTGCTATGGTGCAGTTGTATCAAAAATATAAGCCAAGTGGCATGACCATCTTTAGCGTTTCTATTGATGAAGAGGCCGGACGTTGGTTTGATGCAGTACAGGAAGATAAATTAATGTGGCCGAATCATGTGAACGAAATAGATGGTCTGAAAGGGGTTAGCTGCACCTCTTATTATATCAATGAAATCCCAAACAACTATTTAATCGACAGCAACGGCATTGTCATTGCGCGTAATTTACACGGTCAGGCATTGCAAGATTTTGTCGCACAATACTTCAATAAATAAGGATGTTAGATTTATTCATTAGCTTTTTTACGCTTACCATTATGGAGTTGGTGCTTGGCATCGACAATATTATTTTCATTTCTTTGGTAACAGAGAATATGAAACAAGAGGAGCGCAAACGCGGTCGCAGAGTAGGTCTTACACTCGCTTTGGTTTTGAGAATTATACTTTTGATGAGTATCAATTGGTTGATACATTTTGACGACGCATTATTTACATTGTTTAATCATTCTTTCAGCGGTCGTGACTTAATCCTTTTGAGTGGCGGTATTTTCCTTATTTACAAAACAACGATTGAGATTCATGAAAAGGTAGAAAAGGATGAGCATTCACACAAGACAAAAGCAAAAGCTTTAAGTTTCGCAGGTGCAGTTTTTCAAATCGCGATGTTAGATTTAGTATTCTCTTTCGATTCTATTTTAACCGCAGTTGGCTTAGTTAAAAACATCGAAGTGATGATTGCTGCAGTGGTTGCAAGTATGATCTTAATGATGTTATTCAGCGGGCAAATCGCCAATTTTGTAAATAAGCATCCAACCATTAAGGTTTTGGCCTTATCCTTCTTAATGTTGATCGGTGTATTATTAGTAGCGGAAGCTTTTCATGTTCATGTTGAAAAAGCATACGTCTACTTCGCAATGGCCTTCTCGTTCGGAGTGGAGTTATTGAATATGCGTATGCGGAAAAAGAAAAGCACGCACTAGCCTAACGCAAGAAGTTATAAACTCTTCAAGTATCTTCTTCTGTGTGTCCGTTTGAATTCGGATTGAAAAATCAACTTTCCTAAGTCGGCCATAAAAGGAAAACCGATTTCATCGTACGCATATTTGCCGTCGTTCAATACCCCATCACGATCTACAAAAATGGAGGCGGCTAAAACGTATTTCGTATAATGATCTTCAGACTCGAAATAGGCGACGTCACTTAAGAAGCCATAAGCTTGCCCTACCTTATTATATAGATGAAATGCCTCTTGGTTCGAACTTTGAGCTGCTGTCAATGGCTTTTTTCGATCAGACACATCACTGCCATAATAGAGATATTTAAAGGTACTGGGATAAATTTCAATCGCGGTATCCTTCGGAGGCAATGCAAGCATATAATACAGCAGTGAATCTCGAAAAGTTCTAGAGAAGAAGTCGCCTACGTTTTCTGAAGTAACGAATCGCACTAGTAATTGATGTGCATTTTCTATACTGACATAATTCGATCGTTCAAAACTCTTCGGACTAGTTATGAGAGAATCCTTATTGTCTAAATATGCTTTTCCGGCTGTTGCAAATTCTTTAGAAAGTCTTCTAATTGGCTGTTTTGGAGCAATAGCCTCTGCGTACTTAATATTACCAGTCGCATCTTCAATGTGATAGGCGGCGAAGGTTTGATTAGTTGAAGAATCACATTTATAAGAAAAGCGTTGTTGAAAGATTGCCTCCATAAAATCCAATTCTTGATTTCCTTTATAATCGCGCACAACATCGTATAAAGGGTTAAAGGCTGTATTATTGCTTTTTTGCAAAAGCTCCTGCAGCAAACTTCCGATACGCATTCCATTTTGAATGCCATTAGTCCCTAATTGACCGCAATACGTGCTATCATCAATAAAAAGACGATCATCCAAACTTATAGCTTTGCTAGACTGTTGAAGATTTATTTCTTCTAGTTTTAATAAGAATAGAAAAACCATTGGCAACTTGATAATACTTGCCGGATAGGTATAGTAATCTACTTTACTTGGATATTGATAGTAGCTTATTTTTAAATTACCATTCTCCTTTTCATCTATTTGCGCCAGATAAATCTGTAAGCGATAATTAGAGGCTGAATCGAGAACATTTTCCCATTGCGGTAATTTGTGACGAAGCAGTCGCTTGAACTGCTGCTCATTACTTCTGAAAAAAGATGGATGAATGATTGGAACCTTGTTCTTTACTTGCGCTTCAGAAAAGAAGTTAATAAAAAACAGGCAGAAAAACAAAAGTAGCGGACTGATGCTTATTCTATAATTCATCCTTAAAACTAAGTAATTTAAAGCTATGAATAAACCGCTTTTTGATGACGATGCGCAATGGCAGTCACCGCAACATTTCTATGCCGGATTAATTTCCGATTCGAGCATTGACGAAGCGAGTCCGAACTTCAAAGAGGCTTTAACCTTAGGGATTGCGGAAGCTTTAATCAAAAAGCCTGAATCACTTTGGCAATTGTTATATCGAATGGATATTGCAGAAAAAGAAGTGGGCGCTATTTTAGCAAGCCGTGAGCATGTACCGGAGCGTATTGCAGATTTGCTGATTGAACGTGTTCGCATGATTCGCGAACTCCGATCAAAATTTTAGTGCTCAATCGCTAGGGTAAAGAAATCGTTGAAAGGCTTCAGTTGTTTGGCCAGTTTTCCAAAACTTTTAGAAAAGTCAGTTTGTAGCATTTCGTCTTGCGTGAATTTATGACTCACCGTCCAACTTTTATAACGGAGTAAGTCAATAGCCGGATGTGTCGGGTCGTAACCCTTAGGAGCTTTCTTTAACTGTTCACCTTCAATCTTAGAAAAATTAGCTTTGAAGCTTTTATTCTCAATAATTTTAATTAATTGATAGGCATTATAATCTATCTCCTGACGAATCTTAGCGATTGTTTCTCCTTGAGGCATCCAAACACCGGCAGCCACGAAGCAATTTCCAGGTTCCACATGCAAATAATACCCACCATGGTAAGCATTTTTACCGTTCGGTGACATATAGGAGCCAAAAGCAGTTTTATAGGGCGATTTGTCGGCACTGAAACGAACATCTCTATTCAGACGAAACAGACACGACTTAGGTGTCGTAGCCGCGAATAAAGGCTCGAAAGGAAGCATTTCTTTCAACATGGCTTCCGTCAAAGTCTCCATTTCTTTTTTGGAAGCCTCGTATAAAGGTCGATTAGCCTCTAACCAATCGCGATTATTATTGAGCTTGATTCCTTTTAAAAACTCAAAGGTCTTTTTAGTTAATCCAGCCATGTTTATGCATTTTTCAATTCATTCGCAGCAGCAACTGGATCAGCCGCACCATACACCGCATTCCCTGCAACCAAAACATCAGCACCGGCTTCTACTAAACTTTTGATATTAGACATCCCTACTCCACCATCCACTTCAATCAATGCACTAGAACCACTCTCTAGGATTAAAGCTTTAGCCTCTTTCACTTTTTGAATGGCTTGCGGTATAAATTTCTGTCCGCCAAAACCAGGGTTTACACTCATAATAAGCACAAGATCCAAATCAGCTATGATATCCTTCAAAACACGCACAGGTGTATGCGGATTAAGTGCTACACCCGCTTTCATTCCTGCTTGTTTGATTGCTTGAATCGTGCGATGTAAATGTGTGCAAGCTTCGAAATGCACGGTCAAAATATCTGCGCCCGCATCTTTAAAAGGCTGAATAAATGCGTCATTTTGCGTAATCATTAAATGCACATCAATAGGCTTAGTCGTTGCCTTACGAATCGCTTGTAAAATGGGCAATCCGAAGGAAATATTCGGAACAAAATTACCATCCATCACATCATAGTGTAACCAATCCGCCTGACTCGCATTGAGTTGGTCCATTGATTTTTGGAGGTTTAAAAAGTCAGCCGATAAAAGTGAAGGTGCAATTAAATGTGCCATAGGAAAAATTGTGTCACAAAGTTAGTATTTTCGGCTTATGCGCAAGGCCTTGTTTTTTACTTTATTACTAATTGTCGCCGTTATTTTATTAGGTACGCAAAGTGCTTATATGAATTTATCGCATATCTCAGGCTATGCGACGACCATGATTCATCTAAACGCGTGGAAAGCCCAAGGTATTTCGCATTTACACTTTTCCCCGAGCTATACACAAGGAAATATTGGTGACCAATTCGTACAATTTTATCAAGGTCCGGTCGACCAATTAGGCAATTGCTATTATACCTCGTTCCCTCCCGGAGCGCTCTGGATAAGCTATTTGTGGGTAAATATTCTTCCCTTAGAAATAAGCTTAGCCTTAGGTTTATTGAATAGTATCTTGTTTATCGCCACCCTGCTTGCGTTAGGGATTTGGGGTTATCAAATTCTAGGAACACAAAATCAAATAGCGCGCCAATGGCTGATTCCGAGTGGACTTTTATTAATCGGATTGACGCCACTTTTCTTATTCTTCTTTTCGACTTATTATTTCATTGAAAATATAAGTTTGTGCTTAACTGTTTGGAGTTCCTATTATCTCTGGAAAATCTCCCAACAAGAATTTAAGGAGCAACGCGATATTTGGATTGCGATTATATTTATGACCGTACTGAGCTTATGTGAAAGCATTGGCTTTTTTTACGGAGCGGTTTTAATCTATCTACTCTACCGAAATGGGAAGAATATTAAATGGCCATTGATTGTATTCTCCGCATGCGCCTTGCTTATTTTTAGCATTTATGCAAGTATAGATGGTGTCTTTGCAATCCTTCGAGAAACAGCAATTCGCTTTTTAGGAAGAAGTGGATGGACAAGCGATTCTATTGCAGAAAACGGTGCTACGTTATGGAATGGCGGCTTGCTGCAAAGTGGCTTTATAATTCTAAAAACACTTGCTTCCCCTATTATCTTTTTAAGTCTGAGTGCGATTATGCTGTGGTTTATTTCAAAAAGAAGAAACGAATCAACGGTTTCTAGCAAAGGTATTCTGATAGCACTTGCGCCGATAATTATCCATCTTATCCTTTTCTTGAATGCTAATTTACAACACCATCAATTGCTCATAAAAGCATTGATTATTGCCTGGCCAATACTGATGATTGGATTTAGTAATAAAGGCTATGTCTGGAGTTTATTATTTGTCGGAGCAAGCTATTTAAGCTTTGTTCAGCTAGGCTATCGATTCGATTACAAACAACTAGAAGAAGAAAGATATGTAGAACAGTTTGCAAATGCGATTAAAGAAGAATCGAAAGAACAGCAAATCCTATTAAAGTGCAGTAAGTCGCAGGTGGCACAAATACCCGTACTTATTTATTTCAGTGGAAGAAATATCGCTGTGGGAAACACCTCCATTAAAGGAAAAATAAAACCGCGCCAACATAGCATTGCGGTCGACAGCTTTTGGCATCCAATTATTAGCTTATTGCACTAGCAAATTACAGCCACGGAGTTCGGCTTCATCCAATCTGCCTAGAATTCTGAATTGATTTTCTTTCGTCAAAAAACCTAAATCATCTGTTGCGATAAATGCGCAAGAATCCTGATTCGCTAAGTCGATTATATTCACAGCTCCGCTACCTAACTCATTTGAAACAGATAATGGATCATTAGGATCACGCAACAAAACGCGCATCCAAGACGGACAACTAAACAACCCTTCGCTAGGCGCATACGCTTGCGATAATAATTCGGTCATACCATATTCAGAATGGATCGCATCCTTACTAAATGCAGATTTCAAAACGCTATGTACTTCTTCACGCAACATCTCCTTTCGTCTACCTTTCATACCACCTGTTTCCATCACTATAGTATTGGGTAATGGCATTGGAAATTGTTCTGCGAAATCAAGCAAAGCATAGGTAACACCAATTAGCAAAACCTTTTGCTGTTGCTGTTCTAAGACAGACAAGGTCTCGGCTAATTTAGATAAGTCATGAAGAAAGAAACCATTCATCGGATGTTGCGAGACATTCATAAAATGTTGCACCATATAGACAAGTGAGGACTGACCTATTTCTAGATACGAAGGTAAAAGTGCGAGAATGCAATAGTCTTTTAAGGTGCCGTATACAGACTCGAAGTTTGCAACGCTTAATTGATTATATAATTGTGTTTCAGCTAAAAAGTGTTTACTGCTCTGTTCGCTCGTCGTACCACTACTTTCAAAATGCAATACAGGATCTAAACCTTCTCTCAGAATTTGTTGTGTCTTAAAAAAACGAATGGGTAAAAAAGGAATTTGAGAATAGTGTGTGATAGAAGCCGCTTGAATGCCTAGTAAATCGACATAAGAACGATAAAAAGCAATCGACTCATATTGGTCTTTAAACGTAGCAAGAGCTGCTGCTTGAAACTCAGCTTTGCTACTTATTTGCAATAAATCTTGGGCAGACAATGACATGCGATAAAGATACGGCGAATTTCTAAAATAAAGCTTGACTACAATTTACATTACTGATTTGAAACATATTCTTCTTGCATTTGTTCTAGTATATTAGCGTAACAAAATTATTATGAATCTAAGCAGCGATATTTTAGTGATTGGATCAGGCATTGCGGGATTGAGTTTTGCCTACAAGTGTGCAGAAAAGTTCCCTGATAAAAAAATCATTTTAATCACTAAGAGTGACGAAGAGGAAAGCAATACCAAATACGCACAAGGCGGTATCGCTGGGGTCATCAATTTCGATAATGACTCTTATGAGAAACATATTCAAGACACTTTAATTGCCGGAGACGGATTGTGTCGTAAAGAGACGGTTGAATTAGTGGTTAGAGAAAGCACGGCTAGAATTAAAGAGTTAATTGAACTAGGTACCAACTTTGATAAAAATGCAGATGGCGATTTTGATTTAGGAAAAGAGGGCGGACATTCCTCCAATAGAATTTTACATTACAAGGATGCGACTGGCAAAGAAATGGAGCGAGCGCTTTTGGAGAAAGTTCATTCCTTAAAAAATATCGAAATTTTAAATCATTGCTTCGTTGTCGATTTGATCACACAACATCATCTTGGTTATATGGTAACGAAGGCAACGCCTGATATTACTTGCTATGGTGCTTATGTGTTAGACACTAGAACGAATCAGATTAAAAAAGTTGAAGCGAAAGTAATCATGTTGGCTACAGGAGGTGTTGGTCAGGCTTATCGCACCACTACCAATCCGAGCATTGCTACCGGAGACGGGATTGCGATGTTTTATCGCGCGAAAGGAAGAGTAGAAAATATGGAATTTATACAATTCCATCCTACTGCTTTATTTCAACAAGGCACTACCCCCTCCTTTTTAATAACGGAAGCGATACGTGGTAAAGGCGCTATTTTACGCAATCGTAAAGGAGAAGCCTTTATGGATAAATATGACGAACGAAGAGAATTAGCCCCGCGTGATATTGTTGCGCGAGCGATAGATAGTGAAATGAAATTAGGTGGTAACGAACATGTTTGGCTTGATTGTACGAATATCGATGCGAAAGTTTTGCAAGAGCATTTTCCAACTATTTTTGAAAAATGTTTGAGCATTGGTATTGATATGCGTATTGACTTTATCCCTGTTGCACCAGCAGCACATTATTCATGCGGCGGAATCAAAGTGGATGAAAAGGCAAGAACAAGTATTCAACGTGTTTATGCTGTCGGAGAATGCAGTAGCACAGGTTTACATGGGGCAAATCGATTAGCATCCAATTCACTACTAGAAGCACTTGTTTATGCGCAACGTGCGTTCAATGACGTTGCAGAAATTATCGATAAAACCCCTGCTATTCCAAATATTCCTGATTGGAACGCAAGCGGCACCTCCACGCCGAAAGAACTTATCTTGCTTACACAATCTTTAAAAGAAGTCAAGTCAACGATGAGCGATTACGTGGGTATTGTGCGCAGCAACGAACGTTTAGCACGCGCCAATAGACGTATTGATTTACTATGGGAAGAGACCGAAGACTTGTACAATAACACGACTTTATCGCCACAACTGTGCGAACTCCGAAACTTAATAACGGTAGCGTATTTAATTATCAAAGGTGCGAGCTTCCGAAAAGAAAGCCGCGGATTACATTATACCACTGATTATCCAGAAAAGAGCCTAGTATGCCAAGACCTCGTCTGGTAGCCTATCCTTGATACTCGCCATAAACACTACGTAATACATCTGCAATCTCACCTAAGGTGCAATAGGCTTCAACGCATTCAATCACGCTTGGCATGATATTCTCATCCGTTTGAGATACGGCCTTTAAATTATTGAGTAAGGCGCTTACCTTCGCATGATCACGATTCGCTTTCATGTCGGTTAACTTCTTCACCTGGTACGTTTGAATCGCTTCATCAATTTTCATGATATTGGTGAAGGCCTCTTCTTTTACCTGAAACTTATTCACTCCAACGATAATCTTCTCTTGCTTTTCGATGGCCACTTGATACTTGTAAGCACTACGAGCGATTTCATTTTGCATGAATCCTTGTTCGATAGCTGAAACAGAACCGCCCATTTCATCAATGCGTTGAATCAATTCCCATGCTTTTGCTTCAAGTGTATCCGTTAAGTTTTCCACGAAATAGCTACCCGCTAAAGGATCTACGGTATCGGCAGCACCGCTCTCATAAGCGATGATTTGCTGTGTGCGCAATGCGGTACGAGCCGCTTCAGCGGTTGGCAATGACAATGCTTCATCGAAGCCGTTTGTGTGTAAAGATTGTGTTCCGCCTAATACAGCAGCTAAGGCTTGTATGGTAACACGAACGATATTATTTTCTGGTTGTTGCGCTGTTAACGTTGAGCCACCCGTTTGTGTATGGAAACGCAACATCTGTGCTTTAGGATCGGTGGCGCCTAATTCTTGTGTCATCTTTGCCCAAATTCGACGAGCGGCACGAAACTTAGCAACTTCTTCAAATAAATTATTGTGTGAATTAAAGAAGAAAGAAAGACGTTTTGCAAAGACATTAATATCTAAACCCTTATCCATGGCGGCTTGCAAGTAAGCCTTTCCGTTGCTGAGTGTAAATGCTAATTCTTGTACAGCGTCAGAACCCGCTTCACGAATATGATAGCCGCTGATAGAAATCGTATTCCATTTTGGTAATTCACGACTGCAATAGTCGAAAATATCCGTGATGATACGCATGCTAGGCTTCGGTGGATAGATATAGGTACCGCGAGCGGCGTATTCTTTCAAAATATCATTTTGTATGGTACCACTGATTTGCTTTAAATCAGCGCCCTGTTTTTTAGCTAATGCAACATAAAACGCCAAAAGAATAAAACCTGTGGCATTGATAGTCATAGAAGTTGAAATCTCTTGTAAAGTAATTCCGTCAAACAAGATCTCCATATCGGCTAAGGAGTCGATAGCCACCCCTACTTTACCTACTTCTCCGTCAGCTAATGCGTGATCACTATCGTAGCCTATTTGTGTCGGCAAATCGAAAGCCACAGATAAGCCTGTCGTTCCTTGCGACAATAAATAATGGTAACGCTTATTACTTTCTTCGGCAGTACTAAATCCTGCATACTGACGCATGGTCCATTTCTTATCACGGTACATGGTTGGGTGTACCCCACGGGTATAAGGGAAAGCACCAGGCGCTTCTAAGGGCTGCTGATTTACATCACTTTCGTTATAAACCGCTTTAATTTCAATGCCAGCATCTGTTAAAATAACAGGAGATTTTTGATCCGCCATAAACTTGTATTAGGCTACAAATTTACCTTATTTTAACGAGAATCAAAAGGAAGCGAGCCCTCCTTCTTGCGACTGCAATCGCTCGTAAACAAAAGACTTTGCCTTTCGAACCGACTCCTCTACGGTTTCTCCTAAGGCTAAATTAGAAGCGATGGCGGAGGAGAACATACATCCTGTTCCATGCTTGGATGCCGCCTCTAGTCGAGGTAATGAAAAACTTTGCAGCTGTCCTTGCGTGATTAAATAATCGTTCGCACGTTCTTCGTCAGAATGACCTCCTTTCAAAACAACCTTACAATATTTAGAGAGCTGTATAGCATTCTCCATTGCATCGCTATTTGCGGCAGACAATTCTTTCCAATTAGGTGTTATTATTTCGATTGCACTCAACAAGTCTTTGAAGCTTTCAATCCCACCTTGATGAAAATCAAAACCCGCACTAGCGCGTAGGATTGGGTCCCAAACAATACGTACCGTAGGAAGATTTTCTTTCAAGTAGCTTAACAAGCCTTGAAGAACCGCCGGACTTTCTATCAAACCAATTTTCACCACAGAAATTGGATAGAAGGCAATCAGTGGTTTTAGCTGTGCAACAATTCTTTCTAAACTTATCCAATGTAGGCCAAGAAACACATTTTCATTTTGGTAAGTTAAAGAAGTGGCCACCCCAAAACCCTGTACCTGTAGCGCTTCCATCGTCTTAATGTCCGCTAATATTCCAGCGCCCCCTGATGGGTCTAGACCAGCAATAGAAAGGACATAAGGACGACTCATTCCAGAATTACTTATAGTTATTGGAAAGTTGTTTTAAACGAACGTATTTATTCATAAAATACATGAGTAATACACAAGCAATCATCGTAAAGATAACGACATAACCCACTTCATCAAAATGATATAAAGGTCCTTTTCCGTTTGGTTGCATAACCATCCAACCTGAAAGCACAGCACCTAATCCGCCGGCCATTTGTTGAACAGCCGAATTTAAGCTCATATAAGCTCCACGATCAGCTGGCTCGGGAACACCGCTCATTAAGGATTGTGCGGTAACTAAACGGGCTGTAATACCCGCAAAAAGTGTTGCGTTAATTAGCATCATCACCCACATCGGCGCAATACCCATATGCGTATAAATATACACCATGACGCAAGAGATAATGGTTCCTATCACAAACAGATTGTATTTACCAAAGCGATCACTGGTGCGTCCTACTAATGGACCTGCAATCATAGCAGCTGCACCACCCATCATAAATACATAAGGTATATGATCTTTATCTATCCCAACATTGTTTAATAAAAATGCTGAAGTAAATGGCATCAACATAAAGCCACCCAGCGCTAATAGTGAAGTTGTCAAAAACCCTCTACGATAGATATTTTTCTTCATAACACTCCACAAGTGATGCATCGCATTATGGTCATAATTTCTTTTTAGATGTTCATCCACAGGCTTTAATTGAATCATCATAATGGTTCCGACAATAAAAGCAACCACTACAATTACAAAGAACGGCATTTGCCAGCTAAAGTGATTTGCTAACCACAATCCTATTGGAATACCTAAAACTTGGCTAGCAGAGAATGCCATTTGCACAAATCCCATCACAGTTCCTCGACGATTCATTGGAAACAAATCCGTGATAATTGCCATACTAATAGAAGCGATAACCCCTCCGAAAATACCGGTAAATATTCGCGCGGACAATAAACTCCAATAGGTATTCGACAAAGCGCAGAACAAAGTCCCTAACACAAAGCCTACATAGAAGAATAATAGTAGTTTCTTACGATCGAATTTGTCTGCGAAAGAGGCGGTTAAAATAGAAGATACTGCTGCGCTGAACGCATAGGCAGAAACAATATGTCCGAACTCCGAAGGACCAATTTTCATTCTTGGCATCAAAATCGCTCCTAAGGGTGAAAGCACCATAAAATCGAGGACCACCGTAAATTGAATGAATCCCAAAATCGCAATGACAAACCATTGGTACGATGTAAACTTGTTTTCTTTTTCGCTCACGTTATTTTTTTTAATTATTTAAAACACAAAACCTCTTGACACCCTATTACATTCAAATAAGCACCTATAATGAACTTATTTCCATTGCATCATATCTAAACGCTGATCACAAATCGCCAAGTCTTGTTCATCATTCGAAGCAATGACAACAATTCTGTCTTTAGAGTTATTTTTTAATAAGCCCTTCCAAAATTCAAAACCCGCTGCATCCAAATTAGAACCTGGTTCATCTAACAACAGAATTTCACTTTGTGACAAAATCGCCAAGACCAATTTGACACGTTGCTTCATCCCTGTACTCAACTCGCGTAACAACTTATTCTGATGTTTTTCAAAGCCAAGTAGTTGGATAACTGCTTTAGAATTTAAACTGTTTCTGAACGGTTTATAATGCGCATGAAATTCAATAGCCTCCAATACACTCATCTCTTCTAATAAACTAATGGCTGGCGAAGCCACACTGATTGACTGGCGCAAGTCGCTTTCAGAACCTAACTCATAGTTTACTTCCCCTTCAGTAGGGGCTACAAAATGACTAAGAATACTTAATAAAGTTGTTTTACCACTTCCGTTAATACCCGTCAGTCCATATATTTTATTGGCTTCTAAAGTGAGGTTAACTCCTTTAAAAATCCATTCTTTATTGAATCGCTTCGCGACATCAATCAATTGAACCTTCATTGCGACGGCTATAACCTTTAATAATACCTCTTACAGAATTACGACAGAAGTCTACGATCTCATCACGTTCTGGAGTAGCTACCAAATCACGTTCGATAGCCGCTAATGCTTTAGATGTATTCGTGCTACGAACAAATAAGTAGCGATAAACATCTTGAATATTATTAATCTGTTCGGTAGTGAATCCACGACGACGTAAGCCCACCGAGTTGATACCAACATATGATAATGGCTCACGTGCAGCTTTCACAAAAGGAGGTACATCTTTACGAATCAATGAGCCACCTGATATAAAGGCATGCTTACCTAATTTCACAAACTGATGTACCGCAGTCATACCGCCAACGACCACCCAATCTTCAATTTCAATATGACCAGCAAGATTGACGTTATTAGCTAGAATACAATTGTTCCCAACGATACAATCATGTGCAACGTGTACATAGGCCATCAACAAACAATTGCTTCCTACCACCGTTTTACCCAAAGCGTTCGTACCACGATTGATCGTTACACATTCACGAATCGTAGTATTGTCCCCAATGATTGTGAGCGTTTCTTCTCCCTCGTATTTTAAGTCTTGCGGAATGGCAGAGATAACGGCTCCGGGAAATATGCGGCAATTTTTACCAATGCGCGCACCTTCCATTATGGTAACGTTTGATTCAATAATCGTTCCTTCCCCTATTTCAACATTCGCAGCAATCGTTACAAATGGCTCAATCACGACATTCTTCGCAATTTTTGCCTGAGGATGTATATATGAAAACGGTTGATTCATAAAAATTAAAAATTAAACAGTTTGTGCGCTAGGAACTGGCTCTTTTTGAACCAATTTAGCCACTAATTCAGCTTCGGTAACAATCTTATTACCAACATATGCCGTACCCTTCATTTCGCAAATACCGCGACGAATTGGACTTAATAATTCCAATTTCAAAATAAGTGTATCGCCTGGAACGACTCTGTTCTTGAAACGAACCTTATCTATTTTAACGAAGTAGGTATCGTAGTTGGAAGGATCCGCCACAGAACGCAATGCAAGAATTCCACCTGTTTGCGCCATTGCCTCAATTTGTAAAACACCTGGCATCACTGGGTTGCCAGGGAAATGCCCAGGAAAGAAATTCTCGTTGAAGGTTACATTCTTAATTCCCACCACATGATTTTCACTAATCTCGATAATTTTATCAACTAGCAAGAACGGATATTTGTGTGGCAACATCGTTTCTATCTCGCGAATATCAGCAACGGGCTTGGCATTCGGATCATAGTGAGGGACGATGTTTTGGCTTTTGGCAGATTTGATATGTGCCTTAATTTTCTTAGCAAATTCAACGTTGCTAGCATGACCTGGACGAGTAGCAAAAATCTTTCCTTTGATAGGAGTTCCGATTAAGGCTAAGTCACCTAAGACATCCAGTAGCTTATGACGAGCAGGTTCGTTTTGGAAACGCAAATCCACGTTGTTCAAAATACCTTCTTTCTGAACTTGAACACTCGGACGGTTGAATAAGACAGAGAGACGCTGTAGTTCTTCATCACTCACCACTTTATCTACTACTACAATCGCATTAGACAAATCGCCGCCTTTAATCAAATTATGCTCTAACAAAACTTCTAACTCATGTAAAAAACAGAAAGTTCTAGACGCCGCAAATCCATCTTTAAACTCGTTCACATGATGCATAGTCGCATGCTGTGTGCCGAGAACAGGAGAATTATAATCCACCATAACAGAGATTTGATAATCTTCTGAAGGCACGATGGTCATCTCCACCTTTTTAACAGGATCTGTATAGTGAATAGTAGAACTGATTTGAAAGTATTCACGCGCAACGTTCAAGGTTTCAACCCCTACCGCTTCGAAAGCTTCGATGAAGGGCATTGAAGATCCATCCATGATTGGAACTTCTGGTCCGTTTAATTCAATCAACACGTTGTCTATTTGACAACCGACTAAAGCGGCAAGACTATGTTCAACGGTAGAAACGCGAACACCATTTAATTCCAAGGTTGTACCACGTGATACATCGACCACCAAATCAGCATCCGCAGGGATGATTGGCTGTTCTGGCAAATCAACACGTTTAAATTTATAGCCATGATTAGCAGCTGCAGGAGTAAAAGTAATGGTCACTTCTTTACCTGTGTGTAAACCCACACCGGATAAAGTTACCGCCTGTTTCAGCGTAGTTTGTAATTCGCTCATTTTGTTCTTTCGATAAAAATTGCGTGAATTTACAAAAAAAGTACGACTCTATTGTCTAAATATCGGAAATTCAAACCCTTTTAACTATAAAATCAGGTTTGTAAAACGCCTACGTTATAACGCTTGATTTCCGGGTTATTAAACGCGGCTTCGATACCCATGCTGAGCCATTGACGTGTCTCGCGAGGATCAATAATCGCATCTACCCATAATCTTGAAGCTGCGTAGGTAGCCTTCGTCTGAGCTTGATATTTCGCCGTAATCTTATCGAGCAATTCTTTTTCTTCGGCAGGGCTAATTTCTTGGCCTTTCGACTTCATCGCACCCACTTGAATCTGTAAAAGCGTCTTAGCAGCCTGTTCGCCACCCATTACCGCGATTTTCGCAGTCGGCCATGCCACGATTAAACGCGGATCGTAAGCCTTTCCACACATTGCGTAATTACCGGCACCATATGAATTTCCTACAACTACAGTAAACTTAGGCACGACACTATTCGCCATCGCGTTCACCAATTTCGCTCCGTCTTTAATGATTCCCCCATGTTCGCTACGACTGCCAACCATGAATCCTGTCACATCTTGTAAAAAGACGAGCGGAATATTTTTCTGGTTACAGTTCATAATGAAACGAGCCGCTTTGTCGGCAGAATCAGAGTAAATCACGCCACCCATTTGCACTTCTCCTTTGCCATTCTTAACGATAATTCGATTATTGGCAACAATCCCTACAGCCCAACCATCAATACGCGCATAGCCCGTCATAATGGTCTTGCCATAATGTTCTTTGTATTCATCAAAGCTATCTGCATCAACCATACATTCGATGATGTCCTTCATGTTATAAGGCTTACCATCGGCAGGGAATAATTGCAAAATTTCATCTGCAGCACGACCAGGAGCTTTAGCATCTTTTCTATCGAAGCCGGCATTGCCTTGCTTGCCCATCTTATCTACTAGTCGACGAATTTGCGACAAACATTCTTCGTCGTTTTTCATTTTATAATCAGTAACGCCAGAAACTACGCTATGTGTTGTGGCGCCACCTAAAGTTTCTGCATCGATATTCTCACCTACCGCAGCTTTCACTAAGAACGGACCAGCCAAGAAAATACTGCCTGTTTCTTCTACAATCAAGGCTTCGTCACTCATAATCGGCAAATAGGCTCCACCTGCTACGCAAGCACCCATCACAGCAGAGATCTGTGGAATACCCTTGCTGCTCATCACCGCATTGTTTCTAAAAATACGACCGAAATGTTCTTTGTCGGCGAAGATCTCATCTTGCATCGGCAAGTAAACACCAGCACTATCTACCAAATAGATGATTGGCAAATGGTTTTCCATTGCAATCTCTTGTGCACGTAAATTCTTTTTGCCAGAAATTGGAAACCAAGCACCACTCTTCACGGTTGCGTCATTTGCTACAACTATACATAAGCGCTTAGCTACATAAGCCATCACCACTACTACACCACCTGCTGGGCAACCTCCATGTTCTGGATACATTTCATAACCTGCAAATGCACCGATTTCAATAACGGGAGAATCTTTATCTACTAATAAATCTACTCTTTCGCGAGCGGATAATTTACCCTTTGCATGTAGCTTATCGATATTCTTCTGACCACCTCCAAGTCGAATCACATCCAACTTCTTGCGGATATCAGCCACCAAAAGCTTTAACGCATCTTCATTTTGATTTTGTAAAATCGTTTCCTTGTTCGCCATACCTTATTTTTTGTTCTGTGACAAATTTTGAATCTTTTCTAAAATGGTTTTAGTGAGTACTCTAACATCAACATCTAAAACATTTGTTTGTTCAAAGACGATATCCGCTTTGTTATAATGTACTTCTCTTTTTGCGATGGTATCCTTAATATATTTCTTTAACTCTGCGGCCTTCAAATCTGCTATCAATGGGCGATGCAGCTTTTGAGCGGGATCTGCTAAACGGCGAAACAATTCATCTTCGTTCGTTTTTAGATAGACCGTCAAGCCCTTTTCCTTCATCCATTCCATGTTCTTATCATGACAAGGAGTACCACCTCCAGTTGCCAAAACAAGATTGCGCCAATTGGCCGTTTCTTGTAAAAAATCAGTTTCTGTCTGTCTGAAATAATACTCTCCGTAGTGAGAGAATATTTTGTGAACAGGAATATGTAATCGCTCTTCGATATACTTATCCAAGTCGATAAAAGGATAAAGCATGGCGTCTGCAACTAAAGCACCCATCGTACTTTTACCAGAACCCATAAAACCCGTAAAATAGACTATCACTGCTTTATATTTTTACAAAGTAAAGAATTAGTATGTTGATTGAACGTTATTATTTAACCGGTTCTGCAAAAAGATCAAACTCTTCGGCACCTGTTATGGTAACTTTCACAAAATCACCCACACGGCAATAATTCTTGTCTGCCGCTATCAATACCTCATTATCTACCTCTGGAGAATCGCCTTCCGTACGACCTACAAAGTATTTCCCTTCTTTGCGATCAATCATCACCTTCATAACTTTACCCACTTTCTCTTTATTCAATGATTCTGAAATTCCTTGCTGAATATCCATCAAAGCATTCGCGCGCTTTTGCTTTAGCTCTTCGCTAATATCATCTTCCATCTCGAATGCACGGGTATTATCTTCATGACTGTAGGTGAAAACGCCTAGGCGATTAAACTTCATTCGACGAACAAAATCACATAGCTCTTCAAACTCTGCTTCCGTTTCACCAGGGAAGCCGACCAACATTGTTGTACGTAAGGTAATGCCTGGCACTTTTTCACGAATCGTAGCAATGAGCGCTTCCGTTTCTTCACGGGTAATTCCACGACGCATGCGCTTCAAAACACCATTAGCAGCGTGTTGGAATGGAATGTCGATATAGGCACAAACTTTCTGATTTTCACGAATCTCATCCAAAATATCTAATGGAAATCCGGTAGGATAAGCATAATGTAAGCGAATCCATTCTATACCCTCCACTTGCGCCAAAGCTTGTAACAAGGCATTCAAGCGACGCTCCTTATAAATATCCAATCCGTAATAGGTCAACTCCTGCGCTATCAGCATTATTTCTTTCACCCCATTCTTCGCAAGATGTTTGGCCTCTTCCACCAAATCTTCAATCTTACGGGAGACGTGCTGACCGCGCATTAAAGGGATGGCACAGAAAGCACAAGTACGATTACAACCTTCTGAAATCTTTAGATAAGCATAATGCGGAGACGTTGTTAAATAACGTTCACCAATTAATTCATGCTTATAATCAGCGCCTAGTTTTTTAAGAATGTTAGGCAATTCCATCGTACCGAAGAAAGCATCCACTTCTGGAAACTCGCTCACCAAATCATCCTTATAGCGCTCCGATAAACAACCCGTTACAATCAACTGATCAATTTTACCTTCAGATTTCAAATCGCTATACTCGATAATCGTATTAATACTTTCTTGTTTGGCTTGTTCGATAAAACCACACGTATTAATGATAACGATCTCAGAGTCCTTAATCTTATTGGATTCATGTTGTACGTCGAAGTCGTTTGCTTTCAACTGCCCCATTAACACTTCACTATCCACTAGGTTTTTAGAACAACCGAGTGTAATTACATTTACCTTATTCTTTGCGCGTGATTTTGTCTTCACTATTTCTATTTTTTAACGATTATTATCATTGGTACCATTAGAAGGAGATCCGTTCAAATTAATTTGACGACCGTACATATCTTGCAATCGACTACCAGAATTCTGTCGATAACCCGGACTATCCATATTTATAAAATCACTGTTCATGCGTGATCCTTGAATAATGGCTGCCCATTTAGGATCATTTCTTTCACCTCTTGCCGTAGAGTGAATCAACTCATAATTATTAGTAGAGCGATCTCTAGTATAGAATACAAAAACAACATTCTTTTGGGTTGGCAAATCATAGTAGTTCCAAACCTGATACGGCAATGCGTCGGCGTCGTTAGGGACATCTTGAATTGTATTCGGCGGCCCGTATTGCAAATAAACTCTACCGCGATCTGTATCAAATCCGTAACGAGTGGGTGTTCCGAAGATATCATTGGCTTTCTTCAACTCCTCCTCATATTGCATAAAAGCGATGTTCACATTAGGATTTCTATTCAGCCAAAAATTATAATAGAAGCCTTTCATAAATACCTCTTTTTGCTCCTTCACGAGGTGAGAAATATAGTTCCTTTCACTTTGTTCAGCCAATGGAAAAATGCTATTCAAGCGATAGGTGATTTCCTCCAAGCTCATTTTGTCAATGAAGGTTCCTTTATAAGGAAAGGTAGAAAAGTCGATGCTATCCAAATTCTTAATTTGTGCAAACGTCTTTTGCGGATAATGAACCCGATGAATATTCATACTTTGTTCTGCAATCACCAATCTCTCCCGGTTTTCAATTTTTAAATGCAATTGATATTCGCCAGAAAACACTTTATCAATCGGCATTTCGATATAAATGGGAACAACTTCATCCTTGTTTAATACGATTCGCGTACTTTGAGAATAGGGATTTTTCAAATCCTCACTATATAAATCTAGTACTGCAACAAATTTTTCCGGTAATGACTTTGACACTTCCTTAGTAAGGGCAAGTTCGGTATAAACGCGCAACACGTTTCTGTTATCTGGAAAGAAATTAACGACGTATGGTTTTAACACAAACGCATTCTTTACAAAAGGTAAATCCGCCATAAAATTAGGAGAATTACTATTTTGAAAATAGGCAGTATCGATCAATTCAAGCTCACTTAAGTACGGTTTTTCATTCGACAAACGGCTCGCGTGAACAGGTATATCTTTTTGCTCCTTTGTAAACAAAGTATCACTCACTTCGACATCTAACATATACTCCCCTTCTTTAAGCGCATAGCGTTTCTGACAAAGCAGCGCTCCCGTCTCCGAAGCTATTTCAGCTATCGAAGCATAGGATTTTGTTTGCAAACCGAATTTATCAAACGATTTGATTTCTCCATTTTGTTTGAATAAAACCGTAACCTCTAGTTTTGCCTTCAGTGATTTGTCTTGCTGTGTTTTATAATTGAAAGTAGTTGGATTGAAAGACAGGTGAATTTCAGCGTAGGGTTTCTGTTTCTCATAAAAAACATTCACTTGAGAATGAAACTCAATTTGCGCTTGCACGGCATAGCCAGCAACTAAAAGCAGCGATAAAAGAAGTAATTTTCGCATAAGGGTATTGATTCCGCCTTAAATTTAGCAATTTTGCACGGATGGATACGCATAAGACGATTAGAATTGAACTACATTATTTTCCAAGCATTCAATGGATGAAGCAGGTTATTCATGCGAATACCCTAGAAATCGAGGCTTGCGAAAATTATCAGAAAGGAAGTTATCGCAATAGGGCCTATTTTCCTGGTCCAAACGGACAGCTTCTACTCTCCCTACCGCTCGTGCATGGCAAAAATCAACATACTACTATTCAGGAGGTACTGCTTGCCAATAATTTACCATGGAAAAGAGAGCAATGGAAGTCATTGACCTTTATGTACCGGAGTTCTCCTTACTTCGAATACTATGAAGACGAGCTCAAGGAATTATTTGATGCTCCGAACGAATTTCTGTTTGACTGGTCGTATAATTTGACTGCCTGGATGCTTAAAAAATTCGGTTTTAAAGGCACCCTTCAAAAAAGCAGTCTCTTCAAAATTGAAGATCCCAACACGATTAATCTACGCAACAAAATTAAGCCTGGATTTAGTTTTGAAGACAGTCCAGTCTACTTTCAGCTCTTTGAAGACAGAAACGGATTTTTTCCAAACATGAGTGCACTCGACTTATTGTTTATGGAAGGGCCTGCGGCTAGAGAAGCACTTTTGCCTTAAAGTTCACCACTTCATAATATTGGATTAACAAAAAGTATAGAAATTGCAATTTAAAATGGCCCGAATGTTATGTTAATGTCTAAACTAAAAAACAAGTTTATTAACCGCGACTTATCATGGCTTTCTTTTAATGAGAGAGTTTTGCAAGAAGGCATGGATGAAACAGTTCCATTAGTTGAAAGACTAAAATTTCTTGGAATTTATTCCAGTAATATGGATGAGTTTTTCAGGGTTCGTATTGCAACCGTAAAACGCCTAGGGAAAACCTACAAAGGTGACATTAATGAAACACTTGCCGGTTATACCCAAAAGGAACTTCTTGGCGAACTACATGATAAAATTCAATCGCTACAATTTGAATTTGAGCGGACATTTAATGGTATTATTCAAGCACTAGAAAAGAAAGGTATTCAGCTGATTAATGAGAAGCAACTCAATAGAGAACATAAGAAATTCGTGCATACCTATTTTAACGAATTAGTTCGTCCAGCACTATTTCCAATTATCTTAAACAAGACAAAATCACTTCCACAATTAAGTGACAAATCTGTTTATTTAATTATACGATTCGCAGAACAAAGCTTCGGCAAACAAAACGATTACGCACTCATTGAAATCCCAAACTCCTTGCCGAGATTTGTGGAACTACCGAACAAATCACAGCAAAAGACGATTATCTTTTTGGATGATGTGATTCGCGAAAATTTATCTTCCATATTCAAACAATTTAGCGCAAGCGAAATTGAAGCATACACCATTAAAATAACTCGCGATGCGGAATTAGATCTCGATACGACAGATCTAACGCAAGGAGTGATGGACAGAATTGCCAAGAGTGTAAAAGCACGTAAGCAAGGGCAACCTGTACGATTAGTTTATGACAAAGAAGTTCCTGCAGATGTTTTGGACTTTTTAAGTACACGTCTGAAGGTTTCCAAAAAAGATGAGTTAATTAGCGGGGGACGCTATCACAATATGCGCGACTTGATTAAGTTCCCCAACTTCGGCCGACAAGATCTTGTCTATCAACTACCAAAACCAGCTTTGCACCCTGCACTTATTAGCGAGAAACACGATATGATAAAGGAGATGAATAAGGCAGATATCCTTGTGCACTATCCATATCAAACCTTTAATTATTTCATTGATACCCTCAGAGATGCGGCCCTCGACCCATTAGTTACTTCCATCCGAATTACGCTTTATCGTATTGCTGAAAATTCATTTGTAACCAATGCTTTGATTAACGCTGCAAAAAACGGTAAAAACGTGGTCGCTGTAGTAGAACTACAAGCTAGATTTGATGAAGAGAACAATATCTACTGGGCAAAGAAAATGCAAGAAGAAGGGGTAAAGGTTATTTTCGGCGTTCCAGGATACAAGGTTCACTCGAAGATTTGTTTAATCACTCGTAAAGCTGGTGGAAAGACGTCCTACTATGCAAATATTGGGACAGGGAATTATAATGAGAAAACAGCAAAATTGTATGGCGACCTTTCCTTATTTACCTCAAATCCTAAAATAACGAGCGAAATAAAGCAACTCTTCAACTTCTTTGAAAACAATCTTGCGAAAGTTAAATTTAAAAACTTATTAGTATCTCCTATAAATACTAGAAGCTCCTTTCTAGAGCTGATTGAGAAAGAAATAGAAAACGCAAAAAAAGGAAAAACGGCCTATATAAAACTCAAAATGAATAATTTGGTTGACCCTGTTTTAATTGACAAATTGTATAAGGCAAGTCAAGCTGGGGTTAAGGTTGAATTGATCATTCGAAGCGTCTGCTGTCTAATACCTGGTAAAAAGAATTTATCTGAAAACATTCAAGCGAAATCAATTATTGATGCTTACTTGGAACATTCGAGAATTTACATATTTGCTAATGGCGGACGAACCAAATGTTATATCTCTTCATCTGATTGGATGATTCGAAATTTAGATTTGCGTTATGAAGTCAGTACCCCAATTTTAGATAGATCCTTAGTAAATGAAATAGAAATGATTTTCGATACGCAATGGAATGATAATACGAAGTCGAGAATCATTGATAAAAACCTTCAAAACAATTACTTTAGCAGTTTGGCACCTGCTTGCAGCGCTCAAACCTTTTTATCCAGCTACTACCAAAATAAAATAATTAAAAATTGAACCATTTATCGCGTTTCGCAGGCATAGATATCGGCTCCAATGCTGTACGACTTTTAATCGGAAACATTATTCAAAAAGATAACGAAACATACTTTAAAAAAGGTGCTTTGATACGCATACCCGTGCGATTAGGTAGTGACGTTTTTTCTACGGGAGAAATTTCCAAAGAAAATATAATTCTGCTTTCGGAGACGATGTTAGGCTTCAAACATTTAATGAATGCGCATCAAGTAATTCATTACAAAGCCTTGGCAACTGCTGCGATGCGTGAAGCAAAAAACGCAAAGCAAGTTGCGAAACAAATAAAAGACAATACAGATATACAAATTGAAGTTATTGATGGCAAGACAGAGGCAAATATTTTATACCAATTAGAAAAAGAAAACAACTACGCACACCAAGATTATTTATTTGTGGATGTAGGAGGTGGAAGTACCGAGATCACGCTCTTTCAAGGAGGTCAAGTGGTTTTTTCTAAATCTTTCAAAGTTGGTACCTTACGACTGATGCATAGTCCGCTTGATAAAACGGAGTGGGATAAAATGAAGCAATTCTTAAAGAGTGGTGTTGCTCCCGGAGACGTTGTAATCGTTGGTTCAGGAGGAAACATAAATAAAGTTTTTAAAATGGCGAACGCAGAAAAAGACGATTCTTTATCTTACCGCTATCTTAAAACACTTTTGGAAGAACTGCAATCAATGGAGTATGTAGAACGTATATTACAATTCGATCTAAATCCAGATCGTGCAGATGTAATCCTCCCTGCTTTGGAGATTTTTACCAAGATCATGAAATGGACTGGTATTAATGAAGTATTCGTTCCAAAGATGGGACTTAGTGATGGAATCGTTCGTTTAGCCTACGATGAATATTGGAATAAACGCTAAGCCTCTATATCCAAAAATTCGACTCCATTAGTCTTTAGTTCGACAAGTACAGGATTATAAACCTTTGGCATAATAGGCAAAAGCAAACCACTGCCTTTCAAGCGTCCTTGCAAAATCAATTTCGCGCCGATAGCCAATGGAAGGCCTACGGTACGCGCCATCGCTGTATTCACACGGTCCTCCCCTTTTAATACAAAGCTCGAATACAAATTCCGTTTACGCCCTTTCAATACATATTCAAATTCGTGTTGCATCACGACTAAATCCCTATCCTTCTCTTCCATTTTCCAAGCAAGCTCTAATGCGGATTGTAAAATCTGTGCAGGAGTTGCCTGTTTTAAAGGAATTAACTGATCACTAAGTAAACCAGCAAAAGCATACATTGCAATAATTGGATGCTTCGACTTCTCCCCATTGAGGTAATTATAAATAGCTTGTAGCGCTTTATCTGTAGATGGTGCGCTATACATTTTCAAAAATGACTTGTACGAAAGTTTATCCGAATTGGCGATTGTATAGGTATCATCAGTCAAGCCTAACTGCACCAAAGTATGCCAAGCCTCCATGAACCCTTTTTTACGAAGCGTACCACGAATAAATGTTTGCACACCTTGTAGTCCATATAATTCAATATAGCTCAAAGAATCGCGATTAGGATACGCTTCATAAGAGCCACTTCCATTTACTGACACCTTCCACGGACTAGCAAAAAGTCGGCTGTGAGGTAAGTAGCGGAGCTGAGCACCTTCTAAAAATTGAGCCGTCCCCTGTCCAGCCACTACGACATTACGAGGGTTCCAGCTAAATTTATAATGCCAAGGATTAGTATCTGATTCACGCGCAATCAATCCGCCACAAAAGGATTTGAAGCTTGTAATCCTAGCACCCTTATCTTGCAGTTCATGAATAGTTTTCATGGCACTCATATGATCAATACCAGGATCTAGGCCCATTTCACAAAGCAATATCACGCCTGCTTTCTTCGCTAATGGTTCTAATGCTTTTATTTCCGGACTCACGTAAGACGCATTCACCACATGTTTTCCAAGATCAATACAATCCTTGATAATCACAAGGTGCAAAGCCGGCGGCATCATACTAACTACTAGATCAGCTTGTTTAATCAACTTACGACGTTCCGTGGCATCTGTAACGTCTAATTGATGTGCACTTGCGAACTTTGACTTATGAATTTTCTTTTGCGCCGTTTTCAAATCTGCATCAGCCAATAGCAAAAACCATTGCTCTTGAGCAGCATGTTCTAAAAAATAATCTATCGCTACGGTAGCAGATTTTCCTGCACCAATCATTAATATCTTTTTCATAACGTCGTATTACGCTGCAAAATTATTATATTTAGTAAGTAATATAAAAAAATGAAGATAGAAAACTTAACGATACCTGTTCGAGTGTATCAATTTGAGGAGTTGGAAGCAAGTATCAAAACTTTATTTGGGAAAGCGATAGAAAACCTGCCGAATGCACACGCCCCCTATTCGCAATTTCATGTCGCAAGCGCGAGTTTGTTGGAGAACGGTGAAATTGTTTGTGGAACCAATCAAGAAAACGCCTCTTTCCCTTTGGGATTATGTGCGGAACGAATCAATCTTGCCGCTATTTCGTCCCTTTACCCTAAAACAAAAGTCCTTAAAATGGCCATTGTGATAGAGAACAAAAGAAGTCCCGTATTACATCCCGTAGCACCATGCGGCATGTGCCGTCAGGCTATTTTGGAACAGGAAAATATTTCAAACAGTCCGATAGAAATTTGGTTAAAAGGACAAGGAGATGTTGTCTATGCCGTAAATTCTGTAAAAGATTTACTTCCTATTAACTTCGACGGTTCTTGTTTGGTATAAGCATTTGAAGCTTTTTTGTAAATTCGCCTCCGTAAATAAAACCTCATGAAAAAACTAACCCTGATTTGCCTAGCAATCTTATCGTTTGGATCAGTATTCGCTCAAAAGGCTAAAGTGAACAGCGCAAAGAATTATTTGAACTACGATGAGTATGACAAAGCAATTCAAAACATTAACGAAGCTATTCAAGACCCTACAACCGCTATGATGCCGAAAGCATGGTACTATCGCGGTTTGATTTACTTGACGATCAATCAGAAGAAACAAGACTCCGTAATGCATATCTCTGGAGCTTTGGATACAGCATTAAACTCTTTCCGTCGCTCTTTAGCACTTAATGCAGAAGAATTTGGCGCCGACATGATGCCTTATCTTGGCCAGTTATCTGTTCAGTATAAAAACGACGGTATCCTTGCCTATAATGCTAAAGAATACAAAACGGCTTATCATGCTTTGAACAACTCAACGCAAACAGACGGACTTATCCGTTCTATCAACAAAGAGGCTCCGTTGGACACTACCATGTTATTTTACGCTGCCCAAGCAGCCTATATGGCGGAAATGAATAAAGAAGCAGCCATTGCATTTGAGGCTTGTACTAAAGTAAAATACAAAGACGCTTACAAATTGCTTTCTTATACCTATTTATCCATGGGAGATACAGTAAAAGCAATTAATGTAATGAATGAGGCAGTTTCATCCTTCCCTGATGATTACAGCATGTTGATTGCGAAGAAGGATATGTTGTTGCGTGCGAAACGTTATGCAGATGCCATTAGTACTATCCAAGCTTTAATTGACAAAGAACCTAAAAATGGCGAATTGTTAATGATTCTTGGTTCAATTTATGAATACCAAGGAGAAAGTGAAAAGGCTCGTGAAACCTTTGTAAAAGCGCTTGCGATCAATCCGGATGATTACGACGTTAATGAAATGATGGGTACCTCACTTTATAACAAGGCGGTAATCTGCAATAATAAAATGTTGGAAAATCGCGATCCTAGCAAAGAAAAAATCTATAACGAATTCGAAGCTAAACGTAATGTGGCATTTAAAGAGGCTTTACCTTATTTAGTAAAAGCAGATTCTATCAAACCTGGTCAATCAGAGTTGATTAAAATGATTAAGAAAATTAAAGCTGTTACTGGACAATAATTAATGTAGTCCATCAAACCAATAAGTCCACTTTAATACTACGTATTGGGTGGGCTTATTTTTTTGTTCAGCAGTGGTATGATTGGAAGTAAACACCAAGAATACATCACTCACAGGAGAGTAACGCCATTGAATACGGCTATTCACATTGACATTCGCCATTTGTGAGTTGTATTGAACATAGGTTGTCCAAAACAGGTTGCGTGTCATTGTCAATTCAATCTTTGTACCCAACAAATCATAGTACCCAGAATTATACGCTTGCGGTAGACGTATTTCGTTTCTTTCATAATTCACAGAAAGAACTAAATAAGGCGGGAAACGATAACTCAAATCGAAACCTCCCGTAAATTTTGTCCCACTAAAATAGCCACCGTAATCAGCCGTAAAGGTATAACGGAGACGTTTTCTACCATCACTCACATACTGACCATAAATATTTTTAAAGTTAAAACGCTCCCCCTTCTTATATTTCGAATCACTAAACTTACCCGAAGCATCGAAGTCTTGTTTTAACAACAACTCATTCTGATTCGCCTGCAAAACAAAATTGGCTGTATTGCGCCAATTCACTTTATACTGTAAGCGATAGATCAAATCCATTGTCTGCCCTTGTTTGTCGACGTACCAATCCACATAAACGCCTGGTCCATGTGAGAAGATTCTTTTAGATTTTGGATAGAACGAATAATAGGCCCAATCTTCAAATCGTAAATAATTCTTTCGGTACAAAAATCCGGCATCCACTTTATAATTCTCCCCCACATATTCATGATTATACGCGATAGTCCAATTCCTTCCAGTATAATTTATCCAAGCTGCTGTAGCCCACGCATCCTTTGGTTGCTTAGGTTGCAAGGTTTGATGCACAAATACTTTTCCTTGCCATCTATTATCTAAGGAACTAAGATTATATTCAACGCCTAACAAACGATTGTAATCATTCAAAGCATATGGTTTGTCAAATGACTGACGATTCACGGTCATAAATGCAATATTGGAACGCCCTGTAACACGACGTTGCGCCGCCGCAACAAAATAGTTTTGCGCCAATAAATCTCTATCAGGAACGGCCATAGTCTGCGCGCTTAAAACACCAATACGCCAATCTTCATTCGGCTTACCGCTTAAACGAGCGCCATATAATATTGGAATCGCATTTCCTTTATCATCCAAACCAATACGACGAGAAAAGAAGGGACGAATTCTTGAAAACCCAAAACGAGCAAATAAATCACCATTTTCAATAAAGAAATTTCGTTGCTCTGGATAGAAGATATTAAAGCGTGTAAGGTTCGTAACTTGCCTATCTACCTCCACTTGAGAGAAATCCGGATTATACGTTAAATCTAATGTCAATCCATTTTTCATTCCATATTTCAGCCCAACACCCGCATTCGGTTTGTTCTTGATTCCATCCTTATCCTGACTATAATTCCAGGTAGCGAAAGGCAAAAGAACAATATTATTACGCGGCTTCGGCATATGATCATCGAAATACAATTTCCCTGTATTCGACAAAGAGGAAATATTTATCTGACGAGGAACAGGCACCCATGCGCTTGCCTCTGGGATCTTCAAGTCGTTACGTGCAAAATTCACACGCCAGTAAGAGGTGCTATCAAAACGCATAGAACGTACGGGAATGCGCATCTCAGCACTCCAGAACCCGTCTCCGTGAAATGTCTCAGAATGCCACTTCGTATCCCACGCCGTAGTTACCCCTTGCAAACCACCTTCCTCAATTGTTCCCTCTCGCTGCACGTTCATCGGACTCACACTAAAATTATACCCATTCAACCGGTCGGCACTAGGATTGATGGCTACAGCAATCATATCATTCACCTTATTCTCAAAATCACGTTTAAAAGACTGCACGACAAACTTTCCCGGATACTTATTCTCGCACCAAACACCTATGTAAACATTGTCATCATCATACAATATCTTGATACGCGTTTTACTCTTCGCGGCGATAGTATCGATAGGAAAGTTTTCAGTAAAACCTTCCGCAGCCTTGGCGTCGCTCCATTCCTGTTCATCCAATTTTCCGTCTAGGTGAATTGGCTTTTGAATATGATGCGCATACATTTCATATCTCGTAGAATCATTTGCAAATGATTGGTTCGAAATAAGAATCAACAATACACTAAGAATAAAAAATAAAGACTTGTTCATACATACAATTTAGAACGCCACACACCACGCTTATGTAAAAAATGACGTGCCGCGACACGCATACACCCCATCCCATAAATCACACTACGACGAAAATTAATGGAAGAGGCTTCTGCAAAGTACTTCGTCGGACAAGAGATTTCTCCAATCTTATAGTCGCGCATGATAATCTGAGAAAGCATTTCGTTGTCAAACACGAAATCATCCGAATTGTTCATGAATGAAATCGAAGTCAGCACCTCTTTAGAAAAGGCGCGATAGCCCGTATGATATTCCGATAGCTTTTGTCCTTGCAAAATATTCTGAACAAAGGTCATCGCACGATTAAAGAAATACTTATAAAGTGGCATTCCTCCCGTCAAAGCACCATTACCCAAAATACGAGACCCTAAAACACAAGGATACAATCCTGTTGCCACCAAATGCGCCATGGCAGGGATTAATTGTGGATCGTATTGATAATCGGGGTGCAACATTATCACGATATCAGCATCCAAGGAAAGCGCCTTTTGATAACAGGTTTTCTGATTCCCGCCATAGCCTTTGTTTTTCTCATGGCGAATAACATGAGGGACTCCTAATTGCTTAGCAACAGTAGAGGTATCATCAGAGCTTGAATCATCCACCAAAACAAGTTCGTCTACCAAGCCTTGCGGGATAGCAGCGAGCGTCGCTTCCAGTGTTTTTGCAGCATTGTAAGCTGGCATTACTATCACCAACTTTTTATCGAAAATCATAGGTGCGAAAATACAAGAATTTTACCCTTCCACTAACATTTCATTTTTTACCTTTATAGAATGAAGGTTTTGCAATTGAGCTATCGACTACCGTTACCTCCAAAGGATGGAGGAGCCATCGGTATTTGGCATCTCCTTAAAGCCTACGCTGCACTTGGTCATGACGTACATTTTATCGGCTTCAATACCGACAAACACTACCTTGATCCCGCAATAGCCGCTCAAGAGCTCTTGCCTTACGTCACGCAAGCCGATTTCGTGGACTTAAAAACAACGCCGTCAGCTATCGGCGCGTTGAAAAGCTTAATCAAAGGCGAATCCTACCATATCAGTCGTTTTGTGAACGCTGAAATGGAGCAACAAATAGTGCATGTATTGCAAAGCCAAACCTTCGACCTTATACATCTCGACGGGGTATTCATGGCGCCTTATATCGAATGCATCCGCAAACATTCTAAGGCCAAGATCATCCTTCGTGCACACAATATCGAATTCAAAATATGGGAAGGCCTAGCGGACGCAGCTAGCGGATTAAAGCGAATTTATCTGAAGCACTTGGCGAAACAGCTAAAAGCGTATGAACTAAATGCTTGGGCGAAAGCGGATGTGATTGCAGCAATCAATTCAGATGAATTATCTTTCATTCAAAACTATCAAAAGGCTTATTTACTGGAAGCGGGATGGTTTGCTAAAAATGAGACGATTAAACCTGCCAATCAAGATTTCTTTCATATTGGTTCGATGGAATGGATGCCAAATAAAGTTGGAATGGAATGGTTTCTTCAGCAGGTCTGGCCACCGTTTTTTGCAGCGCATCCAAAGGCATCATTACATCTAGCAGGTAGAGGTTTAGGGCAGGAAATGGCATTGCCTGTCGGTGTGGTGAATCATGGCGAAGTTGAATCGGCTAAAGCATTTATGCAAGCGCATGGCACGATGCTAGTTCCATTATTTCACGGAGCCGGGGTTCGCATCAAATTAATTGAAGCTTTTTCACTAGGAATCCCATGTATTTGCAGTGATAAAGGGATGGAAGGATTAAACGCAAAAATCGACTTAGACTACCTTTCCGCGAATTCTACGGAAGAATGGCTAAAAAACATGTCGTCTATCTATTCGAATGCGGAACAGCGACTTTCAATTCAACAGAATTGCCAATCCTTTGCGACTCACAATCTGAGTCAAATTGAGTTTTTGAAGCGCTTTTTAGAGTCTATTTTAGACTAATTCTTAACGATAGCCGATTTTTATTGGCAATTTGTTAAAAAAAATTAATTTCCACTTTTGGATTAATTAAGAACACACAACCACCTTTCTTAAAAACGAAATAGATGAAGAAAATCTCTACTTTATTTTTAGCTACCCTTAGCTTATTAACGCTTGGGACGAGTGCCCTCGCTCAAAAGGCCAACCCTACTTCGCCACGTCCTGTTCGTTGTTATTCTGACGAACACAAGGCGCAAGAAATCGCTGCCAATCCAGCCGCCGCTATTAACTATCAAATGGCTGAAAGTCAAATCCAAAACTGGATGGCGACACACCCAAATAACTATACTGTAAAAACAAGTAATGGTCAACCCCCAATTATAACGATTCCTGTGGTCGTGCATATCATTTACAAAACGACCGCACAAAACATTTCCAACACACAAGTTTACACTCAGCTTGCTCGTTTAAATGCAGATTACCGCAAAAACAATTCAGATTCAAACTCTGTGCGTAATACCTTTAAGTCGATTGCAGGGGATGCTCAAATCGAATTCTGCCTTGCGGTACGTGACCCTAGTAACCAACCAACAACCGGCATTCTACGTAAGCAAACGACTGTTAGCTCTTTCAGCACTAATGATGCAGTGAAATATACAGCGCAAGGTGGAGAAGATGCTTGGAATACTTCGAAATACCTAAATCTGTGGGTATGTAACCTTTCTGGTGGTGTTTTAGGCTATGCGCAATTCCCTGGCGGAACGGCAGCTACTGACGGAGTGGTAATCACCTATTCAGCTTTTGGCGACGGAGGAACTGCAGCCTCACCTTATGATAAAGGTCGTACAGCAACCCACGAAGTGGGCCACTGGTTAAATCTTTACCACACTTTCCAAGGAGGTTGTACAGGTATGAGCGCAGCTAATTGTGCTTCGCAAGGTGATATGTGTTGTGACACACCTCCTGTTTCATCAGCAAATTTCGGATGTCCTGCTTCTACAGTGAACACTTGTGCGGAAACCTATTTAGGCAACCGCGTTGACAATTGGGAAAACTATATGGACTATACCGATGACGCATGTATGTACATGTTCTCGAACGATCAAATCGCTCGTATGCAAGCTTGTATCAATACATCACGCTCGGGATTATTAACCTCACAAGGTTGTTTGCCACTTGGCCCCGTTCCTGTTGCAGGGATCACTGCAAGTGCTCAAACAATTTGTCAAGGTCAAACTGTTACCTTCTCAGATGCAACTACAGTTGCTACCCCTACAACCTATTCTTGGAACTTTGGCACAGGTGCTACACCAGCAACCGCAACAACTGCTGGTCCGCATGCCGTAACGTTTAACAGTGCAGGTTCAATCATTGTAACCTATACTGTAAGCAATTCAAATGGAACCTCTACTAAAAAAGATACGATTACTGTAAACGCAGGACCTATTGCGAACATCTCCGGTTCTGCTACTCCTTGTGCTAACACAACGGCTGCTTATAGCATTGCCAATTCAGCGAATGCTACTTTCACATGGACCGCAAATGGTGGTAACATCGTGAGTGGACAAGGAACAAACGCTGTGACTGTTGCTTGGGGTGCGAATGGCTCTAACGGCAACCTAATTGTTACCGCAAGCGGTAGTGGTTGCTCAAGCACTGATACCATCAATATTACAGCATCAACCCCGAAACCGAATATCACAGGAAATGCAACAGCCTGCACATCTGGTAGCTCAAACTATTCTATTACGCCAGTAACTGGTTCTTCCTATGCATGGTCAGTTTCTAATGGAACAATTAACTCTGGTTCTACGGCATCAACCTGTAACGCTTCATTTACTGCTGCAGGATCTGCTTCTGTGATGATTGCTCAAACTTATTATGCTGGTTGTATTGGTAAAGACACCATTACTGTTAATGTAAACTCGGCTCCGTCACCAACTATCTCTGGATCTGGTGATGTTTGCGTTGGTAATATGACCCCTTACAATGTGACCGCAGTAAACGGAAGCACTTACAATTGGGTGAGCGGTGGTGCAAACTCAACAATCAACAACGGGCAAGGAACTAACACCATTAATGTAACCTTCAATACTGCAGGTTTGAGCACGCTACAAGTAGCACAAACGGTTGCGGGTTGCTCCGGAAACTCTCCGATGCTCACGGTTAACGTACATGCATTACCAACACCTAGCTTCACTTTCACTAATAATGGAAATGCATACTCCTTTACAAATACCACTACAGGTTCAGGAACCTATAACTGGAATTTTGGAGATGGCGGTAGCGACCAAACTGCAAATCCTAAACATAGTTATGCAGCTCCTGGAACCTACACAGTTATATTATCTTTCACTGATCAATATGGTTGTTCAGGTACTTATTCTCAAGATGTTACCATCACTGAATTCTTAGGGATTACTAGCTTGAATAACGCTTCCATAAGTATTCAGCCTAACCCAGCGAACGAACTTACTTACTTAAGTATCGGCAATATTAATTTGAACCAAGTTCAAATTACGATGAATGATATCTTAGGACGTAAAGTATTGGATGTTTACAGTGGCGCTTTGAAGAATAATGCGATAATTCCAGTACACATGAATACACTTGCAGATGGTGTTTATTTAATCAAATTAGAAACGAAAAACGAAACCATCGTAAAACGTATTATTAAGAATTAATAATAGATTCTTGCTATAAAAAAAGCCGCTTTGCATTGCAGAGCGGCTTTTTTATTTATTTGAATAAAATCCTCTTTTCTAAGATTAATCTACCCAACTACGCATATACTTAGGATCTTCAATTTGAAGCGCAGCCTCCGTTACATACAAACGACGGAAGGTATCTACCATTACGGCTAATTCACGCGTTTCCTTCGCACCTATACTCTTTTCTACCGTACCTGGGTGCGGACCATGCGGAATACCTGCAGGGTGAACAGAAATCATCCCTCGCGTTACATGCTTACGACTCATGAAGTCGCCATCCACATAATACAAAATCTCATCACTATCGATGTTCGAGTGATGGTAAGGAGCAGGAATGGATAGTGGATGATAATCGTATAAACGTGGCACAAAACTACATACTACGAAACTCTTTGTTTCAAAAGTTTGATGTACTGGTGGTGGTTGATGCACTCGACCTGTAATTGGCTCAAAATCATGAATACTGAAGGCAAATGGATACTCACATCCATCCCAACCCACTACATCAAATGGATGATGTTTGTAGGTAATCGGATGTAAATGCCCATCCTTCTTTACCTGCATTAAAAACTCTCCTTCGATATTATGTGTCTTCAAATCTTGTGGCCCGCGGATATCACGCTCACAGAATGGCGCGTGTTCCATTAACTGACCATAATGACTCAAATAACGACGAGGATAACGTATCGGAGAATAAGACTCTAAAAACAACATTCTATTTTCCTTGGTCTCGAACGTAATTTGATAAATCGTTCCACGTGGGATAATTAAATAGTCGCCATAACTGAATGGCAAACTACCATAGGCCGTTTCCAATACACCCTTTCCCTCATGAATAAACAACAACTCGTCTGCATCCGCATTCTTATAAAAGTAGCTTTGCATAGATTCTTGTGGCGCCGCTACACCAAGTAATAAATCATCATTTACTAAAAGGTAGGTACGGCTATCTAAAAAGTCGGCTTGCGGCTTTAAATTGAACGACTCTAAGCTACGCGGCTTCAAGGTTTGATCAGCAGCACGTTTCGGACGGATGTCTTTACCCTGCCCTACCGACAAAATCTCAGTTGGTGGATGGCAGTGATACAATAAAGAATAATTTGAAGAGAATCCTTCCGTACTGAAAAGTTGCTCCGCATATAGCGAACCATCCTGCTGACGAAACTGAGTATGTCGTTTGTGAGGCAAATCGCCCAAGCGCATGTAATGAGGCATAATTGTTCTTTTGGAATCCCAAAGTTAATAAGACGAATCCAAACCTTCATCACTTTCAGTTTCAAGATACAATTGTATATTTGCGGTAAGAACCCAAACACATATGCCATTATCTACCGAATTAGTGACTTTGAATGGTTTTATTAACCAACAAGAACGTAAATTTCCTGGTGCGCACGGAACTCTTTCTGGATTGCTTCGTAGCGTAGGTCTTGCTGCAAAAATTGTCAATAGAGAATTAAACAAAGCAGGATTAGTAGATATATTAGGTGATCATGGCGCAACCAATGTGCAGGGGGAAACGGTAAAGAAAATGGACGTGTTCGCTAATGAACACTTTATTGCTGCCTTCAAACGCGGTCGCCGTTGCTGCGGTATCGTGAGTGAAGAAGATGAAGATATGATCCTTACGGACGAACACGGAGCGCAATACCTCATTTGCATGGACCCGCTAGACGGATCTTCAAATATTGATGTGAACGTGGGCGTAGGCACCATTTTTAGCATTTTTAAGCGTTTACACAACGATCATCCTGTTAGCAAGGAAGACTTTTTGCAAAAAGGCGTGGCGCAGGTAGCTGCCGGCTACGTTATTTATGGCACCTCTACCATGTTGATTTATACAGCAGGAAATGGCGTAAACGGATTTACATTAGATCCTACCATCGGTGAATTTTGCTTATCCCATCCTGATATGCAAATGCCTAAAAACGGCAATATCGTGAGCGTAAACATGGGTTATATCCAGACATTCCCTGATGCGGTTAAGAATTATGTGAACGCGTGTACGATTTTGGATAAATCACAAAAGAAGCCTTATAGTATCCGTTATATTGGCAGTATGGTAGCTGATTTACATCGTACGATGTTAAAAGGAGGAATCTTTATGTATCCTTCCTCAACAGATGCGCCTAATGGAAAATTGCGTTTGTTATATGAATGTAATCCATTATCCTTCATTGTAGAACAAGCGGGCGGTAAAGCAACGAATGGAAAAATTCGCATCATGGAAATGCAACCTGAGGCGCTTCACCAACGCACGCCAATCTATATCGGTTCTTCAGATATGGTGGACGATTTAATGCAACACTTCAACGCTAGTATTTAAAGACTAATTTGTATATTTAACCATCAACAACAAATCTGATGGTTAAACGTTTTACCCTATTCTTGTTCGCAACAATATTGTGTGCGTACCTCCCTTTGGTCCGTTTTCAGAATTTCGAAAATGAAGCGGAGGAAGAGCAAGGTCATTTTGCTAAGTTTTTTACTTTTTGGCAAAAGCTGCGTGTAGACCCTGCAACGGGCGTACTCGACCAAAAGGAATACTATCGTGTTGCACGAGCTGTAGAACAAAGCACACAACAAAAATCATTAAAATCACTGGGCCTTAGTTGGACTGATTTAGGGCCGCATAATGTAGGCGGACGCACCCGCGCACTATTAATCGACAAACAGAACACCCAACACATGCTTGCGGGAGGTGTGAGCGGCGGTCTATTCGAAAGTTTTGATGCAGGAAAAAGTTGGAACGCTTGGAATATCGATAGTCTTAGCAACCTAAATATTTCTTGCCTTGCACAAGCAGCTAACGGAGATATTTATTTTGGTACAGGTGAATCTGTAGCCGCCTACCCTGGCTATGAATTCCCTGGCGCAGGTGTTTTCAAGTCGACCGACCATGCAAAAACGTTCAAACAAATAATCATTACCAAGCCTTCTGCCAATTCACAATCTGCTGGCTTTGCTTATATCAACGCTATTGCATGCGACCCTACCGATGCGAAAAGAGTTTATTTAGCTACTAACAACGGACTCTATGTCAGCGATAACGCGACCGCTAACCCAGGCATTGCAGGATCAGGATTCGGTGCAACAAACGGTATTTACTTTGGAAAAAGAAGTAGCGTTAGCGGCTCCGGCACCTGTTGGGATGTACAATGCGGTAGTGACGGATCTGTCGTGGCTGCCCAAGTAGGCGCATTGACCTCTATCATGCTTTCAACAGATGGCGGACAAACGTTCACGCCACGAGCTATTGCTAATGGAAAGTCGTTTCAACAAATCCGAATTGCAATTTCTCCTGCCGACCCTGATTATATCTACATAGCTACACTTGCAGCTAGCGTAAGTGGAGGTGTATATCGTACCACTGATAAAGGCGTTACATTCGCTGCTATCGCGAATCCTGCTAACGGCAACAATGGCTTCAATCCTTATGGCAACCAAGGCTATTACGATATGTGTATCGCTGCTGCCCTTAACAACAAAAACAAAATCTATATCGGAGGTATGGGCGATATCTATACTTGGGAGAATAACAATGTTGGTTGGCTTAGAATCGGCTCTGGATATACCGTTGGCTATACATCAAAATATTATCTCCACCCAGATCATCATATTATTGTTACGCATCCAAGTAACCCTGATGTGATGTATATCGGAAATGATGGAGGAATTTATCAAGCATCCAATCTGCAGAAAAATGATGTCACTTTCCAAGACCGTAACAAAGGATATAGCCCAACTCAATTTTATGGAATCGGCGCTAGTCCTGCCGGCAAAGTAATTGGTGGTGCACAAGACAATGGCACCAATGTAAACGACTTTAAAGGAATTTATAATACTTATTGGAAAGGGGTAATTGGCGGAGACGGATTCCAGTGTGCATGGTCGAAAGTAAATCCGAATATGGTCTTTGGTTCCTTATATGGTGATGCAAATGGCGGCATGACAGAAGTTTACCGTTCTTTAAACGGTGCTCAAACCTTTACTAATAGCCTTTCCGACGCACATATAGCTGGCGAGGCAGGCTATTTCTTAACGCGTATCTCCTTACAGGAACGCTTCTTACCAACTCCAAAATCCTATTTGTTTTACGCGTCTACTGCGAATATTTGGCTTTGTAAAGATCCTGCAGCTACGATTCCAACATGGTACAAAATTAATAGTACTGGTATCAGCAATGCTTATCGTATGATTGCGACGCCTGATCTAAATACAGTTTTTGTAGGAACGGAAGATGGAAGATTATATCGCATTAGTGGAATCGACACCGCACAATATCCTAACTTTAATTATACCACCTTTAATGCCGCTAATGTTGGTATTAAAACCACTTTAATCTATTCTTCCTCCCGTTTCATTACGGGCATTAGTATCAATCCTCGTAATCCTGATAGTATTGTTTTATCGCTTTCGAATTACGGACAAGCCAACCATATTGTACGAATCAATAACGCATTGACGAGCACTGGCACAGGCAATACCAACACTAGCAATCTACAAGGCGACCTTCCTGCATTCCCTGTTTACGATATCCTATTGAATCCTTATAACCCTTCCAATTGTATCATCGGTACAGAATACGGTGTTTGGGCATGCAACGATATCGACGCACCTTCTCCGCAATGGCAAGAAGAAAACAGCAATTTCCCACGTGTACCAACGATGCAATTATTGGCGGTGCCCGACACAAACGGACAATACTACCTCTATGCAGGCACACACGGACGTGGCGCTTTCTACAGCAATTCACTTTGCGGCTCTTGCCCTAAAATCGATATGGGAACAAACACTAGTGTTTCTCCAGCCATTGCGGAAGAACCAATTCAACTTTTTCCAAATCCTAGCCACGATTTCATTCAAATAACAAATAAGCTTCCGGGAACAATTCGCATCTACAACTTAAAAGGAGAACTTGTTATTGAAAAAATAAATGTTAACACCCAAACCGGCATCGAATGTCTGGAATGGCCTGCAGGTTTATATCTCGTGCAGTTTACTGACAAAACAAATCATACCTTTACAAAGAAATTCATCAAGCAATAATATGTTTAGCAATAGCCATTTAAGAGGAACAGGTGTAGCGTTAATCACTCCCTTTAAAAAAGATAAAAGCATCGACTTTGCAGCCATGCAACGTGTAATCGATTTTAATATTGAGAACGGAGTCAACTATTTCATCATATTAGGTACGACAGGAGAAGGTCCGGTACTTACAAAAGAAGAAAAACAAGAAGTATTCGGCAAAGCGGTTGAATTTGTAAACGGAAGAGTTCCTTTGGTAGCCGGTATGGGCGGAAACAATACCATGCAAGTGATCGAAGACATGCGCCAGTTTGCCTTCCGTGATCAATACTGTGCGTTCCTTTCTGTTACGCCGTATTATAATAAGCCCTCACAGCAAGGAATGATAGCGCATTATGACGCTATCGCCGCTATGAGTCCTTTGCCAATCATTTTATATAATGTACCTGGAAGAACGGGTGTTACCTTACAACCTGCAACGGTAATTCATTTAGCCACTAAACACAAAAATATCATCGGCATTAAAGAAGCCGCAGGTAGTATGTATGCTACTTTTGAATTGCTACGCGACCGTCCGGCAGGATTTCTTTTATTAAGCGGGGATGATGATTTGACCTTCCCTCAAATCGCTTGCGGTTTTGATGGCGTAATTTCTGTGGCAGCACAGTCTTTTCCAAAACCTTTCTGTAAAATGGTGCAAGACGCGCTTGCGGGAAATACTGCAGCGGCTGCACCAATTCACCTACGTCTTTTTAAAGGAATCAATTTGTTGTTTAAGGAAGGAAATCCGGTTGGCGTGAAATTAGCCTTAGCACAAATGGGACTCTGTGAAAACGAGTTGCGTCTTCCATTAATAAGCGCATCTCCTTCACTATCCACAGAAATGCAGGAATTTATCCACGCTTCGAAAGACCTACTCTAATTTGTAAGGGACTTCGCGTACCTTTGCGGCGCAATCCCTCACAATTATGGACTTCAAAAAAATCAACTCCATCCTTATATCGGTTTTCGATAAGGAAGGCTTGGCTGAATTATTGCCTGCATTCAAGCAGCATAACGTAAAAATTTACTCTACAGGAGGAACCTATACCTTCATCAAGGAAAGAGGTTTCGACGCGATTGAAGTAGAAGAAATCACCAGTTTCCCATCAATCCTAGGTGGACGAGTAAAAACCTTACACCCAGGCGTTTTCGGTGGAATTCTAGCACGTCGTGCCATCGAAAAAGATCAACAAGAATTAGCACAATATCATATCCCTGAAATTGATGCCGTAATGGTTGATTTGTATCCTTTCGAAGCAACGGTAGCCTCCAGCAGTGATGAATCCGCTATTATCGAAAAAATCGATATCGGAGGTGTTTCATTAATTCGCGCCGCTGCAAAAAATCATAAAGATGTTCTCATTATTCCTTCTAAACGTCAATATTACTTCTTACACCAGGTGATGTTCCAACAAAATGCGAGTACCTCATTGGCTGATCGTCAAGCAATGGCGCGCGCTGCCTTTGCAGAGACCACACATTATGACGGAGCTATTCGTAACTGGATGATGAAAGATGAATCGCTACGTTATGGTGAAAATCCGCATCAAAAGGCGCTTTTCAATGGAGAATTTGAAAACCTATTTGAACAGCTAAACGGCAAAGCCATTTCCTATAATAACTTATTGGATATGGATGCAGCGATGAATCTAATCATTGAATTCAATAAGCCTACAGTCGCTGTTTTAAAACACAATAATGCTTGTGGCATAGCTAGTGCTGAAAACGGATTGCAAGCTTGGGAAAAAGCCTTAGCAGGCGACCCAGTGGCTGCATTTGGCGGAGTCGTAGTTAGTAATGTAACGATCGATTTAGCGATGGCTACAGCCATCCACCCTATTTTCTTAGAAGTACTTATCGCTCCGTCATATACAGAGGACGCGCTTCAACTTTTAAAGGAGAAAAAGAATCGTATCATCTTGTTACAGAAAAACATCTACGTTCCGCAGGCTCGTCAAAAACGTACGATTCTGAATGGAAGCTTGGAACAAGACTATGATAACTTCATGGTAGATATGCGCGGTTTGAATAGTGTAACAGGCGTTGAAGCGTCCGAATCACAATTAGCAGATTTGCAATTCGCCAATAAAGTAGTCAAACATCTTAAGTCGAATGCCATTGCCTTAATTAAGAATGAACAGTTGATTGGAAGTGGTTGCGGTCAAACATCACGTGTAGATGCGCTTTACTCGGCTATCAACAAAGCAAAACAATTCAACTTCGATTTATCAGGCGCTGTAATGGCGAGTGACGCCTTCTTCCCTTTCCCTGACTGTGTTGAAATTGCTGACAAAGCAGGTATTAATGCGATTGTACAACCTGGTGGCTCTTTAAAAGATCAAGCATCGATTGATTATTGCACTGAACATAAAATGGCCATGTATATGAGTGGCCACCGTCACTTCAGACATTAATTCTAATTACGAGTATATAAAAAGGCCTATCGCTCCGAGTGATAGGCCTGTTTTAATGCATATCGGAAATCGCATATCGCGTATTGCGTATTACAAATCGCATATTGCATATCGCGTATCGCGATTTACCTAAAACAAAAAGCCCTTCCGTTGGGAAGGGCTTTCGTTATATAGATGAAATCTAATTATTTTTTAGCTTTTGCTTCAGCTTCAGCTTGTTTCAACTGACGAGTAACCAACGCAGATACGATAGGGTTCGCAGCAGCTGTAACGATAGAAATACCGTCGAAGTTGAGATCACGAACACGGATATGCTTACCCAAATCTAAATCGTCAACGTTAACCTCCAAATAAGGACGCATTGCACTTGGCAAAGCACTTACTTTCAATTTACGTAAACGTGGAATCAACTTACCACCCGCACGAACACCTTTGGAAGTTCCTACGAATTTAACTGGAATATCAACTACTACAGCTTTACCTTCAGACAATTGCAAAAAGTCGATGTGAATTAATTCATCATCCACTACAGAGAATTGAGAATCTTGAATGATACATTCGTAAGAAGTGCCATTGATATCAATTAGGGCTTTCTTGAATTCAGGAGTGTAAATAAGAGGGCGCATTTCGCGAGCAGAAACTGCAATGTGCATAGTTTCAGTTCCTCCATAAACTACCGCAGGAATCATTCCGTTAGAACGAAGTGCGTTGTTAGCTTGTTTTGATAAATCGGTACGAAGCTGACCGTTGATTTTAATTGCGTCCATGAGTCCAATAATTTGGGATTGCAAAAGTATAACAAATTTTACAAAATAGAAAGAAAATTTATCGCGAAATTTGCAATCGGTGGAAATCTTTTACTCCTAACGCGTAAATCCCCTTATCAAGGGCCACAAAAATACTCAAAATCAATCAATTCCACTAATTTAAACGAATCAATTGTCAACATGCCCACTAAAGCAAAGTCCTATCCTATTTTATCCTTAAAGCTTCTGCTGCAATTTCTTTTGATTCCAGGCTATCCTATTTTTGCGCAATCCCATCTTATCTTCCCTCCGCGCCCTAATTACGCCAATCTGGCCACTTGGGCCGCCTCCCCATTCAAACAAGATCCTAGCGACCTTTGCCCCAAGCAAGTCAAATACCCATTCAATGACACTTCTATTGCAGATGTCTTCTTTATCCACCCCACCTCCTTCACTGAAAAAACAGATTCGCTCCACTGGAATGCCGCGTGGGACGATCCTAAACAACAAGAAAAAACCTTAAAAAACGCAATTAAGTTCCAAGCTTCGGTATTCAACCACGTCGGAAGAATCTACGCCCCCTTCTACAGACAAGCTAATATTGAAATCTATTATACCAACGACCTTCAAAAGGCATTCTGGGCAGCCGATACCGCTTATGCAGATGTCCGTCGCGCTTTCCTCTATTATCTCCAAAATTATAACCACGGCCGCCCCATTATCATCGCTTCCCATAGCCAAGGAAGCACTCATGCCATCTGGCTCCTTAAAGAATTTTTCGATACCACAGATCTAAAAAAACAACTTGTCACCGCCTATATTCCAGGCATGACCGTCCGTTATTCTGATTTTAAAAACTTACAAGCAGCGCCCGACAGTAATTTCGTCGGAGGCTATTGTGTTTGGCGTAGCGCAGAAAAAGGCTATTACCCGCCTACCCTCCCCCGTGGAAAGGAAGTCGTGTGCACCAACCCAATCAGCTGGAACTTAGATTCAACCGCCATTGACAAAACCTATAACAAAGGTGCCGTCCTTCTTCCGTTCAACAAACTAATACCCAAAGCCACTGGCGCTCAAATAAGCAATAGCATTCTCTGGGTCCAAAAACCCCATTTCAAGGGAAGCAGATGGATTAAAAACAAGAATTACCATATTGCAGATTATAATCTGTTTTATTTAAATGTGAGAGACAATGCGCATCTCCGTTTACAGAATTATCTCCTTAATTACGCTAAGAATCAGTAAATTCGCACATGCATTCTGCCAAAAAGCACGCATTTTACAGCACTTTTAAACTCATCGGCTTACTCCTATTGTTCGCTTGCTCGCAAAAGCCAACGTACAAAATGGTTTACAACGCCCCGATCTACAGCAATAAACCCGGAAAAACATCTTTTGGCTATAGCAAAAAGAAAAAAGTCGTTCAACCAACCATCATAGAAGAACCAAGTCTGGAATCTTACGATTATATCACACATAACGATTCGTTTCATTTTCAAAAGACCTATAAAATTGGGGTAATACTCCCCTTCGCCTTCGATTCCCTTTATCGCGATAGTTCAGCCATAGCCTATTCCCCTATCCCAAAAGGAATTTACCCAGCACTTGATTTTTATGAAGGATTACGCATCGCGCTCGACTCTTTACACAATACAGGAATGCGACTAGATGTACATATAGTCGACTATAGCAAAGGACGCAAATCATTTAAAACCATAGCCAATAAAGCCCATTTAGAAGAGATGGACTTGCTGATGGGCACCCTTAGCAGTAATGACGCGGCAGAAGTCGCAGCCTATGCCTTAGAGAAAAGAATTCCTTTTCTTTCGCCACTGGCAAATAGTTTTCTGCCAACCCATAACCCTTATTACATCACACTAAATCCAAGTATTGTTGAAATTCAACAAAAGACAATTCATCACTTCAAAACAGACGGCTCCGAAAAGCCCACTCGTTTCATTCTCATAAATTCGAACAAATCTGAAAAACGTATTTTTGATAAGTATTACAGCGCCATCAACAAATCTGCCAAAACTTCCGCTGCTTACGAAGAATTCAACTGGTCGAACACTACTAAAACAGACACCTTCTTTCAACTACTAGACAGCAACTACCGTTACGTAATCCTCTTGGCTAGCACCGACCCTAATTTCGCTAGTCAATTTCTCAAAGCCATGAAACCCGTCAACGATAGTATCAAACTAAGTTATTTGGGACTGCCATCTTGGAAAGACATCGAATCCATCGCAACTTTAGCTGGCAAAAAATCAGATATCTATATCCCAAACACTTATAGCGTCGACAAAAACAGCAATTCCTACAAAAATTTCAGTCGCCGTTTTTACGAAAAATTTAGAATCGCCCCAAGCGAACTAGCGATAAGAGGTTATTCCAACACGTTACTTGCAGCACACGCACTCAATAACAAAGGAACCGGATTTTACCTTTTCAAAGACGAGGTTTATAAAACCATGTACCTGCAGCCTATCCGAATCATTCCTAGCAAAAACAAAAGCCTCTACCCACATCATTCTGTAGTCGACTATTACTATAACCCGCATTTGTCCTTGATAAAGTACAATTGCACAGGCAAGCTGCGCATTAATCTTGACTAGTTTTTAAAACAACGCTGAAACAAGATTGTAATTTTATTGCAAAATAATTTGCAATGGGTAACAATCAGAATTCAAACAGATGGGTCGTGTACACGATTATCGCCGTTTTGTTAATCGGCTTAAACGTATTTATGTACTTTAAGACGAATAATGAGAAAAAGGCAATCTTGGCCGACAAATCTAAAGTCGATTCAGCCTATTCCCAATTAGAGCGCGATTACAAAAGATCATTAGCTGAAATTGAACAATACAAAGGCGCCAACGCAGCACTTGATTCTTTAGTTCAAATTAAAGAAGCTGCCCTTAAAAGCAAGAAAGAAGAAATCAAGTTAATGCTCGCGAAACAAAATTTAGATCAACAAGATCTTAATTTAGCCATCAGAAAAATCGCTGATTTGAAACGTGAAAATAACCGTATGCTCGGTACGATCGATTCATTCCGTCGTGCGAATCAAATCATCATTGAACAACTTACTTCTACTAAAGCTGATTTGGAAGAAAGTAAAAAAACAAATGAACAACTCAACGACGACAATAATAAGCTTACTAAAGTAGCTTCCGTATTGCGTATCATTAACGTAAAAGCTAGTACTGGTTCTGATAAAGGCAAAAAAGACAAAGAAACTGAAAAAGCACGAAAAGCTGATTTCGTAAAAATCAATTTTGATGTCGCTGAAAACAAAGTAGCAAAGAAAGGAGAGAAAAACATATTCTACCGTATCATCGGACCAACGAAAAATCTAATCAAAGACAAAAAAGGCAGCGATAATTTTAGCTTAGCGGACGGAGCTGACGAGCTACAATCTAGTGGTAAAATCAATTTCGATTTCGATGGTTCTCAAACAGCACTTAGCGTTAAATGTCATCCTAAAGACAAATTGAGTAAAGGTGATTATCGTGTTGAATTCTACTCCGAAGGAGTGTTAGTGGGCGTATCTACGTTCAAATTAGAAGGTGGTTTGTTTTAGTTGTTAATTATACCCAATAGAAAAGCCCTACCATTTCTGGAAGGGCTTTTTTTTATTCCATTATTGTAAGCTTAGGCTAAATTTTCATACAAGATAGCAGCACCTTGTCCTACTCCCACGCACATAGTTGCGATGCCATATTTAGAACCTCGACGTTTCATCTCATGCAATAATGTAGTGGAGATTCGAGCCCCGCTACAACCTAATGGATGACCAAGCGCTATTGCTCCGCCATTCACATTCACTTTCGAAGCATCCAAACCTAATTCACGCATACATGCAATACTTTGAGAAGCGAAGGCTTCATTCAATTCAAACAAATCAATATCCTCCACCTTCAATCCTGCACGCTCTAATACTTTCCTAACCGCAGGCACTGGTCCAACGCCCATAACAGCAGGATCTACACCCGCTGCAGCAACAGCCACAATACGAGCCATCGGTTTAAGATTATACTTCTCCTTTATTTTGTCTGTTCCGATTAACAAAGCTGCCGCACCATCATTAACACCACTCGAATTACCAGCAGTTACCGTTCCAACCTTTTTAAACGCAGGTTTTAATCCAGCCAAAGTAGCAAGATCTGTCAAACGAGGATGTTCATCCGTATCGAAAACAAAAGACTTTTTACCTTGCTTAACCTCTATAGGAACAATCTCACTTTTGAAGGTCCCTTTTTGTTGCGCCACATTAAAACGTTCTTGCGATTGCATCGCAAAAGCATCTTGTTCTTCGCGACTAATCCCCCAACGTTCAGCCACATTTTCAGCCGTCTCACCCATAGTATAAGCCGGATACATACTCGCTAAGGTCTTGTTTGTAAAACGCCAGCCAATCGTTGTATCATAGATTTCAGGTGTACGACCAAAAGCCGTTTCAGATTTTGCCATCACAAAAGGAGCTCGGGTCATGCTCTCTGTTCCCCCAACAATATACATTTCCCCATCACCATTCCGTAAAGCGCGAAACCCATCCATAATTGCCTGCAATCCACTTGCACACAAGCGATTGACAGTGATACCAGCTACTTCTTGCGGAAGACCAGCTAGTAAAGCGGCCATACGCGCCACATTACGATTGTCCTCCCCTGCTTGATTGGCAGCTCCTAAGATAACCTCCTCACAGTCTTTCCAATCCATTTCAGGGTGCTGAGACATCAATGCTTTAATCACATGTGACGCTAAATCATCCGGACGAACGGTACTTAAACTACCTGCATATTTACCAATTGCAGATCTTACTGCATCAAAAACATAAATTTCCTTCATCTTATTTTTCTTTATCGTAAGCTTTATTCATTCCTTCTAAAACCTCTTTAGTAATATCCAACTTTGGATCGGCTAGTAGAATGCCACCTGAGCGTGTAAAGCCCAATATATAGGCGAATTTGTGATTCTTATTGTATTCCCCTAAATAGGCTTGAATCTTTTTATACAATTCATCATCCATATTCTTCATCTCTTCATTCATTTGCTCTCCCAATGCGTCTCGACGTTGCATTAAAGCTTCTTGCTTACTTTGTAAATTAGCTTCAGCTTGTTTTGCTTCGCTCGCACTCATTGCGTTTAGACGACGTTGAATGCCCTCATACTCGGATTGTAAAGCATTCCCAGCATTAGTCAACTCTTGTTCCATTTGCTTTTGCTTCGCATCTAAACGATCACGATTCGCTTTAAAATAATTATAGTGCTCCAATAAAGTGTCTGTATTGACGTAAGCAATTGCAGCACCTTTACCATCACCTGTTAAAACGTTTCCATTAGTACTATTTTTCTTCGCTCCACTAACATAAACAATCAATCCAATTAAGGCGATAGTTAGGGCTGCATTCCAGACATAAATGATAGTTCTTGACATATTAAAAAGGTTTATAAACAAGAAAAGTCCCTAGGTAGGGACTTTTCAAAAATGAAGATTAATTATTTCTTTCCTGCTGCTGGTGCCGGAGCTGGAGCAGGAGTAGTTTTGTTTGGAGTAGTTGGTGTGGTCGCCGCAGGAGCTACGATATTCAATTTTTTCTTTACCAAATCCATGATGTCATTGCTATCTGGGAAGTAAATAACCATACCCATGCTTGTATCGAAGATGTAGGTATAACCATTTTCTTTTGCAACAGTTTTGATTGCATCTTCAGCTTGCTTAGAAATTGGAGCTAATAACTCTTCCTTCTTCGCTTGAATTTTATCTTGAGCTGTCTGTTGGAAATCTTGGATATTCGCTTGCATTTGGCCTAATTCCTTTTCTTTTTGCTCGCGAACGATATCATTCATCAAATTTTTCTTTGCTTCGTAATCAGCAGCTTTTGTTTGATATTCTTGATACATTGTTTTTAAAGCATCTTCCAAATCAGCTTGATATTTCTCTAAGGATTCATTAGCCTCCTTAACACCTGGCATCATTTGCATTAATTCCAACGAGTTGATATGACCTAACTTCTGTGTTTGTGCTTTAAGCATTCCGAAAGTAGATGTCAATACTAAAGCAGCAATTACTAATACTTTTTTCATAAAGGGATTTGTAGTGTTGATTATAAGTTTCTAAAGGTAGTAAAAAAAATCGGCTTAACGTTTTTGCCCGGCAGCAGGAGCTGAACCAGAGCCAGCATTATTTTTCTTGGAGCCAGGTGTAATACCTAGATCACGAAGGATATCATTACTCTTATCTAATGCAGGATTCGAATATAAAATCGGGCTACCGCTAACAGACTTATCAAAAACGAAATCATAACCTTTGGCCTGCGCCATTTTTTGAATCGCCTCATAAACTCGATCCTGAATAGGCTTTACTAATTCCTCGCGCTTTTTAAACAATTCTCCTTCGTAACCAAATTTCGACTTTTGATATTCCTTCACCGCCTTCTCACGGTTGGTAATTTCTTCTTCACGCTTCTTTTTCATTTCATCCGTCAATAATACTTGTTCATTCTGATACGACTTATACATTTCATCGATTTCCTTGTACATACGCTCAACTTCCTTCTGCCAAGAAGCAGAAAGAGCATCTAATTGCGTTTGCGCTTTTGCATATTCAGGCATATTTTCCAAAATATACTTAGAATCTACATACGCGTATTTCTGAGCAAAGGCTGAGGAAGCGCCTAGGGTCATGAAAACGATCGACAAAAACAAGATTAGCTTTTTCATAAAATTGAATTTTGTGGGAAGTACTATTCCGGTTCGAAACCAAGAATAATATTGAATTTACCCAAGTTAGAAAGTTTTGTTGAAGTTAAATTAGCTTTGTCAAATCCTATGCCATAATCGACACCAAGTAATCCAAACATGGGTAAAAATACACGGATACCAATACCAGCTGAACGTTTCAAACGGAAAGGATCGTAATTTTTTATCCCAATATTCGCATTACCTCCCTCAATGAAAGCCAAACCATAAATAGTAGAAGAAGGGTTAAGCGTGAATGGATAACGAAGTTCCATTGTAAACTTATTAAAAATCGTAGAGGTAGAGCTTCCAGAATTTTTATTTTGAAAAACATCTGCTACTTCATAACCACGTAGTGAAATGATTTCAATTCCTAAACCGCGCATACTATAATTTGACAAGCCATCACCACCCACTTGAAAACGCTCGTATGGAGAGTCGCCAGTTTTACCAGAATAATTACCCAACAAACCAATCTTGGCAGAAGTCTTTAATATCAAATTACCATAAACCTTGGTATAATTCTCAGCAGTAAAACGCCAACGATTATATTCTAACCACTTATACTTTTCGGATAAAGTAGCGGCGTCATAATTCATGTTATTAAACATCGAATAAGGAGGCGTCATTTTAACACTTAGAGAGTACTTAGAACCTCCTCGAGGATATAATGGATCACCAATAGTGCTACGAACCAACACTTCTTCTAAATTGAAGTTATTCGACTTTCCATTTTGAAGAATCGAATAATAAGGACTAGAATTAACTGCGTCATATTGTTCGAAGGTCAAATTAGACGAGAGTGTAAAAAACTCATCAGGAAACTTCAAACGCTTACCAATACCGACTGTAGCGCCGGTCGTGCTAAATTTACTAGCAGCAGAGTTGTACGTATTATTCATCGCCGTTTTATAGAGGGCGATCGATAAGGAGACCGGTTTTTTACCGCCAAGCCAAGGCTCCGTGAAAGAGAAGGTTGCCGCTTGATAGTATTTACCATTACTTTGTAAACGCAAGCCCAACTTCTGACCGTCACCTGAAGGCAGTGGCCCCCAAGCATTCGGCTTCAACATATTTTTAACGGAGAAGTTATTAAAGTTAACCCCCACCGTTCCAATCAAACCAGTCACTTTACCACCCCAGCCTGCTTGCAATTCTATTTGATCACTTGACTTTTCTTCAACAGCGTATTCAATATCCACTGTTCCGTTTTCAGGATGTGGTATTGGTGTGATTCCAATTTTCTCTGCATTAAAATAACCCAAAGCTGCTATCTCACGTTGTGAGCGCATGATATCGTTTCGGCTAAACTTCTGACCAGGAATGGTGCGCAATTCACGACGAATCACGTGCTCATTGGTCTTGTCATTTCCCTTGATGACGATTTTATTGATTGTCGCTTGCGGACCCTCATAAATGCGAATCTCCATATCAATCGAATCACGATTTACATACACTTCGCTTGGAGTGACTTGGAAAAACAAATAGCCATCGTCCATGTACAACGAACTCACGTCAGTTGAATTTGGATTCATATTTAAGCGCGCATCTAAAACGGCTTTATTGTATACATCTCCGTTATGAATATTCAAGACCGCAGCTAAAAATTTATCGCTGTATTTCGTATTACCCTTCCAGTAAATATTTCGGAAATAATACTTATGCCCTTCATCAATTCGTAAACGTACCACATAATTGCCATTCGGTCCTTTGTATACAGAGTCCCAAACCACAGCAGCATCACGGTACCCCTTTTCATTATAAAATTCAACCACTTTGTCTTTATCCAAGTCAAACATATCGCGGTTGTATTTAGAACCACTCAGTTTAATACGAAAGCGGTCGCTCAAATCTTCCATCAATTCAGGAAAGCTAAGGGCGTATACCCCGTGCACAAGCTGTTTGAAACTGTGCGACTGAATATATTCGAAATCCTTGTGTGTGAGTGGACGAATGCGAAAATGCTCTTTCGTCTCCTTCAATAAACGCTCAATTCGTGCTCCGGTAAAGGCTTGGTTTCCTTCAATAATCACCTCTTCAATCTTTATTTTACGACCTTTATCAACGACAAAAAGGATATTCACCGCATTTTTTAGAGTAGTATCCTTAGTTTCTTTTATTTCTACTTTAACATCCGTATTTCCCTTCTCATTGTAATAATCGACAATTTGTTGAATCGCATTCGTTTTGAGATTGTCCGTCAAAACCTTCATCTTAACCAAATTGACTTTTTTGTTCAAATCTTCCGCATCTGTTTTACCAATTCCCACAAAACTATAATTCGCTAGGCGCGGTCTTTCGGTGAGATGAAAATCAAGAAAAATAGTATTCCCTACGATTTGTTCAGCTTGAACAGATATGTTAGCAAATAGTCCTTGGCGCCACAATGCATTAATTGCTTTACCGATATCTTCTCCTGGAACACTTATTTTTTGACCAACACTTAAGCCGGTATAGGTACGTAGGATATCTTTGTCGAGATACTGAATTCCACTAATGCGGATTCCGCCGATTTCATACTCCTTTGGTGCGTCAGGCAATTCAAAACGCGTTTGAGCATTTAATTTCCCCTGAATAAAAGGTGAAGAAAGTAAAAATAGAGCTAGTAAACAGAAAACCCTATAAATGCCCTTTAAATAATTAACCATAATTAGGGTTTGACAATTTGCTCGCTAGTTTTACCAAAGCGACGTTCACGATTTTGATAATTGACAATGGCCTCGTAAAAATTTTCCTTAGAAAAATCAGGCCACATAGTTTCTGTAAAATATAGCTCTGCATAGGCTAGTTGCCAAAGCAAGAAATTACTAATCCGTAATTCCCCAGAAGTGCGAATCATCAGCTCGGGGTGCGGAAATTCACTTGTATTTAAATTAGCATCCACCACTTGATCATTGATATCCTCCACACGCAACTCTCCACTTTTAACTTTTGTCGCTATTTGCTGAATGGCATTTTTAATCTCCCAAGTACTTGAATAACTAAGCGCTAGAATTAACGTTAAACCTTCTAAATGATTAGTTGCAGCAATGGTCTCCTCTAACTCCTGTTTACATTCGGCAGGAAGAGAGGATAAATCACCAATCGCTTTTAAACGAATCTTATTAGTTAAAAAAGTAGGTAACTCGGCCTTTAGAGAACTAACCATGAGTGACATCAAGGCATCTACCTCATCTTTCGGACGATTCCAATTCTCGGTACTGAAGGCATAAAGTGTTAGATATTTAACGCCTATCTCAGAACAAGCTTCTGTAACACGACGTACCGTTTCAACTCCTTGAAAATGCCCATTGATACGAGGTAGTCCTTGAGACTTAGCCCAACGACCATTACCATCCATTATCACGGCAACATGAGAAGGGATTCGATTCTTATCAATTTGTGTTTTCCAATCATTCATAACGAATGCACAAAGTAATAAAAATTCAGCTAAAATTTGGGCTTAAAAGTTAATTTTTTGACAAGTTCTCCCTCTGCTTGTCTCCCTCACCAAATAGCAGCAACCATGCAAATCAGTATTGCTAAGCTCTACCCTATCACCTAGAAGGTTGATATAATAGCTCGCCTCTCTATTTTTAGGAGAAACGACCTGTTTCAATTGTACTTGATTTAAATCCGAATTGTTTACAAAAGCGCTAAAAAGAAGGAATATAGCCAAGGCGACGGAGAGTCCAAAAAATTTTCTCATTCCTCTAATAATTCTACTCCGTTATCAAAAACAATTTTCCCTCTCGACCAACGCACCTTGGCGCTAAGCATTTTAGTATGCTGAATACTCTTAATACATTGCGGATCTATGCCAAGCTGACTACTACCTATTTTCTGATCGAAATACAAGCAGGTATTATCTAACGACCAATTGGAATGATGAACAACCGTGGAACTATCGTACCAAATACAGGAGCCGTCGTCCTTAAACTGTATGTGCAAGGAAGGCGCGCTGGTACCTTCTTGGTACCAGCTGCCTATAATTGCGGTTTTAAAACGATCACTATCCTTCTTTTGACAAGTACTACATACGGCTCCGGCAAAAAGACAGAGCAGCAAAACAGATAACTTACTCATAGTTTTGTTTTATAATTTTTGTGGTTGAAAGAGGATTACCGAGCAAACTAACAAAATAAATTCCTTCTGGAAGATCCTTAAGATCTAATACTTCTCCGCTATTAAAACCATGCTGCACATAAATCAATTTCCCATAAATGTCAATCACTTGAATGTCTGCATTAGGACGCTCAAACTTCAGCACAAAGCGAGCGCTACTTGGATTTGGTTGTACATGAATGAAAGTCCCCGCTGCTTGTCGCACAGGCATTCCTTCATTTTTAGCCGTAAGCTTCTCTAGGTTTTGAAATTTATAGGCTTGCGTACTAGCCACCTGGATGCAGCTCGCATCGAATAGCGTTGATTGGGAAGTTAAATGACACTTTACCGGATGAAGGATGCGGACCCCGTCCTGCAAATGAATTTGATTAACCGCTTTTACGGTAGCATCTGCATTTGATTGACAATGAAAATCTCCAGATAAAAAACGACTTGAAACATTCGCACCGATTTCAACATTCATTGCCTCCACCTCATGCAAAGCATCCCATTGGATATTTTGCAAATAATAAACTCGACTCATAACCTCCTCACTTACAATTTGCATCATATGTTTATCAAAGCCCCCTATGATATGCGGTGCATTATTAATGGTACTATACCTATTGGCAGAATAATAATTCTTCATACAATAGATCACGTCGAAAGGGCTTACGACAGCTTTATGTGTTTTACCCTTATAACTCAAATTAGGCATTAAGCTACTTATAGGAGTTTGATAATTCATAACATTTTGTATTGCCAATGCGCTTTGTGTTGGAACGAAATTATCCTCTTGCATCAAGCAATTCCCTAAAGTGCTTTGACCGTAACTAATTCCTAACGATTTAGCAACGTCGATATGAAAAGAATTAGAGCCTCCAGACGCATTATCAATTCCATTGCCCCCATTAAGTTTATAGGTTGATTTTGCCAAATTAACAGGAATCCCCTTGACAAAGAGTTTAATAGTTCCATCAAAAACGGATTGCGTTTGCGATGATTGTGGGACAGCGTTCGCCTTCATATCGATAAATAAAGGGTACGCAGGTAAATGAAAATGCACTAGTTGTTGTCCTGCCACAAACCCTTGATCTCCGCCAAAATAATTCCCATCAGAAAGGCTAATCTTTCTGCAAGTTGGAAAACCCCAGGTGTTTAAGGTATCAAACAATGATTTAAACTCTGGACAAGGCTGATTAGAACCTAACTTCAATTGAGAATAATGCGTTAATAACATTTCTCTTGCTGCAGGACAGTTCAAAACTTCGTCTCGCAACGGAGGCACTTGCTTTTGAATAGCATAAGGCATTTGCGAAAGGTTATTATAAATAAAATCAATCATCATTTGCAAGCCAATCGGCACATTTGCCCCTTGATGCGGACTGTCAAAACTTATCCATAATCGGCAATGATGCGGTGTTTGATGTCGCTCCATATAAAGCAAGGCATACCTAGTTACAAGTCCTCCCATAGACGCTCCCACGATGGTTAATTCATCCTTTCCTTCTTTATGAGCATTGATATAATTCAGTGCTTCTATTAATGCCAGCGCATTCTGCTCGACATAGGTCCCGCCATCTTTAAAATCAACAATCAAGACATCATGCCCATAGGCACGTAGACTATCCAACATATTGGTATGATTAGATACAGATGCATTAGATATGCAATACAAATTATTGGCGGCACTTTGGCTAGAAAGCAGGCTACGACTATTTTGCGGATCGAATCCCTCGACAATTAATACAGGCTGATTGAATCCTACCGTGTTCAAACAGCTCTTCCAAACCCCCATTTCCAAACTAGCCATTTGCCCTTTAAAGGGAATGGTCCCGTTAATAGGTATTATCTGATCAGGATTAGGAAAAACGAAAGAAGACTTCGTATAAAGTATTTGAGCGGAGCTATACAAAACCTTGTTACCATTGAATGCCTTGCAATACAAGCGGTGCAGTGTATAAGTGCTATCCAGTACAAGGTTTAATGGATTACCTGGAGCAATCGGGCTATAATGCAAGGTATCATCCAAAGAAACAAATAGCTGCAAATTACTTCTCCATTTTTTTTGAATAAAAGTACTATCAAGAACGACAGAAAAACTCGCTTGATTTATAGAATCCAACAAACTTCCCATTACAACTAAAGTGTCGGTTTGAAGGGTGAATTTTGAATTTTGAGGATATACAAAACAATGCTTTAGAGTATCCCAATTTTGTGAAACAAATAAGCTACTATCTTGATAGCGATTGACTTCAGCAGCAAAATATTGCAGGCAAAGTGTATGAGAAGTACTCCACAGGGAATCACTTTTCCTTTGTAAAACATCTACTCTTGGGTACCTATTATTGACTTGTGCTTGATGTGATTCAAATAATACCTGCCGAATTAAAGGAGCGTCGGCAATGGAGTCCCGAACATCTCCTTTAAATTTCGACAAGTTTGTGTACTGCGCAGCGCGATTCCAAAGAAAGCCTCCTGATGATATCATGAGGGAATCATTACCTCCACGCGTTTGAGCATAAGAGTTAGGAACGCATGCAACACACATAAGATTAAGCAGCACGCTTATCAGACCGATTTTCATAGAACTTTTCATGGCTTACTTCGTTAAATCGTTCAACTCATTTTTCAAAGCGGCCACCTCTTTTTCTTGCTGAAGTAGATATAAGGCTAAAACCTCCACTTGCTCAACTAATTGCTTATTTAGCTGGTAAAGAGAAAGACCTTGCGTTTCATACAAAGCAGCAGAACTTAATAAGGGTAAATGATGATGTTTCTCTATGGAATTTCGAAACGCCTCCATACTAGGCAATACATAATCAGGACTAAAAACATAATCCGGAAAATTGGATGCCTGGACAATAATATCATGTGCAAATAATGTGCCATTTGTTGCGTTGGCTTTTATCATTTCATTACCAGCATTGTCAAATACCGTTAAATCACCATAAAAATCCGAAGGGCCGTTGACAATTAGTGCCCCATTCAAGCGTTCTGATCCATTAACAACCAAGGGGCCATTTTGAAAAGTTCGACTGTTAATAGTGGTAGTACCTACCCAAGCGCAAGTAGGAGAAACATATTGCGTATTGATGGTAATCCCTTTTTGATCTAAGGTTAACACATCAAAGGCTTTGAATGGACAGTTGTCCGCAACTCGACAAGCATCTAACCAGAAATGCATATCATGTGCATGCTCAATTAAGGAAGGGCCGTCACAGTCCAACATATCATTACTAGTAATTGGCAGGGTATCTTCTCCTTTGCCTTCTCCAATCAAAATATCACCTGGTTTAAATCCGTAATAATTAGGCGCAGTACTATTGCCACCTGTATTCAACTTATTGACGACTCCAGCAGTGCCGTAGAATACCACCCCCGAATCGACACTGCTCGCGGTAGTCATCAAATTTTGGGCAAATACACCCGTTCCTAACAAAAACAGTCCACTAATCAAACTCACTATTTTTAAAATTTTATTTTTCTTCATTTTCACTCATTTATTCTGCATACTCTACTTGGCATCTGCACTCCAGTCACTCAATTCGTTTGAATGATAGTACAAAAGTATAGGCATCCTAGCTGCCTGCAAGGGAGATTGTATGAACGTAGCGAACTAATGTATAAACGTTACAAAAGGGCGTATCAATGTTGTCTTTTGACAAAAAACCGCATAAAAAAAGGCGCCCATTTGGGCGCCTTTTCGAGTTAAAAAGAGTTTTATTTATTTCTCGCGATTAAAGCGGAGCGTTTTTAACATCCAATTCGGCAGAGGCTTCATAGAATCACGTTTGCGCAAATCGAGATACCATCCAATTGATTTTAACATCGGGATTTTAAAGGTTTCAACATACTCCAACAATGTACCATCCGGGTCTTCATTGTAGGTAAATTGACCAGCAGCTTCGCCCATATCAAAGGCACCAGCACTATTAACTGTTAAAGGGTATCCTAAGGCTTCACAATTATTCTCATGTGCTTTCATTCCAATCGTATCAAAACACAAATGGATATAACCTAAATCACCCCAGTAGCGATTTGCAAAGCTATGTGGCTGTTCTTTACACTCGTCCGTACAAATTAATTCAATCTGAGAAGGACCCAGCATACGTGAGAACGCTCCTGTCACACCTTGACTTTGGGTCAATAATACACGACGTAAATTAGACTTTCCTCCTGGCACATTTTTCAAATCTTCAAAGACTCCTGTCTTGTCATAAATTACTTGATCAAGATTAAGCACCTTCTTATAGAAAGCAAGTGCTTTGTCCATATCCTTCACTGCAATCACTGCTCCAACTACGCCACCCGTACTTGCTGCTGAAAGTGGTTCTGCAAACCAGTTTTCATCCTCTACACATTGAAACAAATTCCCGTAAGGGTCAGTCAGCCAAAGGCTTTTAAAACTATTATCCTCCAAGTTCTTTTGAAGCAAGTTTACATGCTGATTCTCGAAAAAGTTAGCTGCTTGCGTTAAGGAACGCGTCTTCATTTTAACCGCTACAATTCCAGCAGTTGATAGGGTGATTGGAAAACTTGCGGGCTGAGGTTTACGACTCGTATATTGCCAAATTTCAAAACCGGCACCACCTGCAACATTAAGCGCAAGATAAGCTGTTCTACGATGTGCTTCACCGCCTGTATAGCGCACCATTAATTTAGCTTCTGCGCTATCACGGAACATAGGAATATCCATTCCGAAATGTTTCTTATACCATTGGTAAGCTTGTTCAACATCACTTACTCCAATTCCAACTTGTTGTATCCCTGCGAAAACTGATTGCATTATTTATCTTTTACTTTTTGTGCTAATTTAAAAAACAGCTGATGAGAAATGGCCTTCAAACGTAGTAGTAGCGTTTCGTTTTGTGCAATAATCACTTCAAATCGACCTTTGCTAGACGCGTTTAAAATTTGACTAACACAGGCATCCACTGGAATGCCATTTTGCTGACCAGCATCCATTTGATTATGACTAGAACCATCCCCTTTCATGGCATTCATAGAAATAGGCGTTTGCACGCGCCCTGGACATGCTAATGTAATTCGTAAGCCATTCGCATAATTCTCTACCTGCAAAGATTCGAAGAACCCATGCAAGGCGTGTTTGGAAGCAGCATAAGCGGAACGTTGAAAGAATCCAAACTTTCCAGATAAGCTGCTTAGAATAATTATTTTCGGAGCCGTGCTCTTATGTAATAGCGGGAGCAGTCCTTTTGTAAGGATGATCGCTGAAAAATAATTCACTTCCATCAAGTAGCGATCGACCTCCAAGCTAGTTTCAGCAGCATAGCCTCGTTGACTCAGACCTGCGTTATTGATCAATAAATCTACATGAGCTTCGGCACGGGATAATGTTTGAACTAATTTCTCTACCTCCGTAGGCTTAGACATATCACAAGTCAAACAGATGGAAGAAGCTCCTTGAAGAGAGGCTTCGTGCGCAACTTTTTCTAATCGTTGCATATCACGTCCGACAAGATATAAACGTGTACCAGACTGAGCCAATTGCAGTGCAAATTCAGCACCGATTCCAGAGCTTGCGCCTGTAATTACGACTACCCTATCTGCTCTTAATTTTTGACGATGCATAGGCTATAAAGATACTAAATTATCGACGTTGCTGTAACTGCTGTTTCGCCCAACGATCATAATCAATTAAATCAGCATCTTCTGGCAAACTGCTATCACGATTACTAATAAATTCTTGTATGCGCGTTTTCCACTCCTTCAATAATTTTGGCTTTGAGAGCATCCCAATTAATCCAAGCATTTCTTTTTGACGACGCCCTTCAACACTTTCAAACTCTGATTTAAACTGTCGCAAGATCTGTTTTTGACGATACAAAATCACTTCAAACTCCTTACGTTCTAGACGAATCATCAACTCCAATACTGCCAGTTTTAATTGCAAGAGCGGAGCTGCTTTTTTAAAACTACTACGCGTGCTTAATGCGATAATATGATCAATAGATTTTTCATAATTTTTATCGCGGTAATAAAGAATAGCCAGGTTGATTAACACGAAATGGAAGTAAAAGGATTCTGCTTGAATCTTCCTTTCATCTTTCAATTTTTCCAATAGACTAATCGCCTTCACCGGATCGATTACAGAGTAATTAATGATGAGTGCATTATAATAGAAAATTAGATACTTATCTTCTAACATTCTATCATATTTCTCCATCTCATTCTTCAAAGCTTCCGCCGCTTTTAACGACTGTGTATACCTGCCATTTTTGAACAAAGCGTTTACCCAATAGGTATGCATTTTTAAAGCAATTTCATGATGCGCTTTATCGAACCACTTCTTCTTTTTAAATAGCTGAATAGCCTCTTGCGCAAAGGTTTCCAGTTTAATATAATCATGTTGCTGTAATAAAATTTGACTAATTGCGTCAAAGAATTTCACCTGAAAAACGCGTGAATTTTTCAACTCATTTTCAAACGAAGTTCTTTTTAAAAGCTGTTCCAAATATTCATACAACGTTGTATTCTGCCGACCATAATTCTGACTTACTTTTAAATCGAAATGTATTTGAGCCAAAATTTGATCCAAGGCAGCAATTGGTTCATTCTTCTTTGCGTTCGAAGTTCTTTTTTCAATAATCTCCTTTGGATTGGCTGTTGTATAGTCTGCTGCTAACTTAATTTGCTCGCTCAAAATTAAATCCAACAAACTAAATTGTTCTTCCTTCTCTGCTGTGCGTTCCAATTTGTTTAAATAATAAGCAGCAACTTTATAATTCTTCTGACCATAATGATGCTGATAAATTAGTAAGCCATAGAGAAGCTTCATCGACTCATCCTCTTCCATATGTTGGACGACAAGGCTTTTATTAACGACAGCAAGTAATCTGTTTTTTAAACGATAAAAACTATTCATTCCGGCACTTTTCCCATACCATTTCTCCGCAATTAATCGCTCATTCAAGCCTTCCCCTTGTTCTCGATATAAGTGAAACAACTCCTTATCCTTACGGGTGAATGCATAATCTTGACGATCGACAAAAAGGCGGAAAAAGCGCACTTCTTCCTTCGTCATCTGTGTAATAATTTTTGCCAACAAATCCATTGCAAACCCTTTTATATGGGGAACGAATACAAAGTTACAGTTAATTTTAAATTTTTGGACGCGTAAGATTTTCTTTATTTTGTACTTCCTTTTAGTAAAAAGGGTCTTAAATTTGATTTATCAAACAGTACGAATTATGTTAAAGCGCATTTTCTTATTAGCAGTTTTGTTGTTCCCCATGCTAGCGTGGGCGCAACCTCAATTGCGTATTATTGCGTCTAACCCTCCGTACATTTCTTTCCCTTCTATTGTTACAGTATCACAACCGTCTACTAATTACAGTTTCGATGTTGTGACTATCAATACTGGGAATGTAGTATTTACAGGAACCGTTGATTTCTTACTGAAAGCAGGAAATGGTCCGGTAGACACTTTAGCTTTAAATGTTCCTATCACTAACTTAAATCCACTGACGGATACATTCCCTTATGTGGTGTTTAATTATAGTCCCGACCCTCAACACTTTTTAGTTCCAGACGATATTGTGGTTATTTGGCCGCGTGTTCAGACTGCTGACAGCTTTCAAATCAACCAAATTCTCATTGACAGTTTCACTCAAAATGTACATGTCAATTTCTTTACCGGCATTGAGAGCATTCAACCAAACAACCACATTGTTTTTGATGCCGGTACTAACCGCATTTACTTAGACCAATCCTTGCAAAACGGAAGTTCCTTTGAGTTATATAATTCAATTGGTCAAAGAGTCTTCTCTTGCAAAGCAGATAAAGAAATCCAACTGCCTTTTTCACTCAGCACAGGGGTATACGTTGCTGAAGTGATCCAAAATCCTAACAGGGTGGTCCAAAAAATCAGCATTCACTGATTTTAGAAAAGGGGCGGCAAACTACACCGCCCTTTTTTTTATTTAGTCCTCTCAATAGTATAAGTAATCAGCTGCGTAAGGGAATCAGCATATTGATTCTTTGGGCAGGTCGCCATCGCATTCAGCGCATTTTGATAAAACGCATTCATCTTATTTTTTGCATACTCCATTCCTCCAAGTTCGATCACCTTTGAAATCAACCAATCGACCTTCTTTTTGTCGGTATTATGGCGTTTCACCACTTGAATCATTTCTCGACGGAGCTTACTATCCGCTTTTTGCAAAGCGTATATTAGTGGAAGCGTCATTTTCTTTTCTTTGATATCGATATGGGTAGGCTTGCCTACATCCGCATCTGCATAATCAAAAAGGTCATCCTTAATTTGGAAGGCCATCCCGACATCCTCGCCTATTTGATAAAACAACTGAATTGTTTCTTTATCGGCTCCGACAGAGGCGGCTCCGATAGCGCAAGAAGTTGCAATTAAGGAGGCTGTTTTACCTTTAATAATATCATAGTAAACCGCTTCATCAATATCTAGGCGACGCGCTTTTTCGATTTGCAATAATTCCCCCTCACTCATCCGCTTCACCGCATTACTAACAATTTGAAGCATATCAAAATCGCCATTATCTACCGCGAGCAATAAGCCTTTGGATAACAAATAATCACCAACTAAAACTGCAATTTTATTCTTCCACAATGCATTAATGCTCCAGAAGCCGCGGCGTTGATAGGAATCATCCACTACGTCATCATGTACGAGTGTCGCTGTATGCAATAGTTCAATCATGGAAGCCGCACGATAAGTACGATCTGCAATTGTACCATTTGTTCCTGCACTTAAAAGCACGAACATTGGACGCATTTGTTTGCCTTTACGACGAACAATATACTTCATAACTATGTCGAGAAGAGAAACCTTGCTCTTAAGGGCATTATCGAAATAATGCTCAAACTCTTTTAGTTCAACGGCAATAACAGATTGTATCATCGAAACGGACACGAGTAACTATTTAGTACTGCAAATCTATAAGAAAATGGGCAGTATTTCCTGATTATTCCTTTATAATCCGCTGTTCACAAATTTCTTGATTAATATCTAGTCCAGTAATCACAAATACGCCTGCCCCCTTTAACTTAAGCACCTCGCCGTTCGCAGCATTGCTTCCATGATAAATCAATTGTCCATTCGAACTAAAAATGGCATAGGCCAAAAAATCATGGCTAAAAACCCAGTCACCATTTCTCTTTACCAGAATTGAAGTCTTTGCATTAATTAAATCGTCACTCATTCCAACATTAGGCACCGCATAGTCATTAAAATTCTCATCAGCGCCGATATCTAAGGCACTCCCATTTAAACGAGCTTGCCCATCGTAATCTGTTGATCCTGCATCTGGCAACCAAAGCGCATTCCCTTTATTTATTAGGGGTGAATTGTTGAAAAGGTGCGGATTAAAAGATAAGGCAGTTTCATCTACTAAATTTGGCAATTGGAAATCTCCATGCAACTCCAGTCCACTGATACTCTTAAAATAACCCAAAGCAGTGCAAAATTGATTATTCCAAGCAAAATTCATGTTTGAAGGAATAGCAAATGGCGAAGCATAAAAATTATAGTCGAAGACATTTTGAAGGTTCGTCAATCCTTTCCAATCTGCATAAATAAAGTTCACCGAAGTTCCTGCATAAATTAAATTATTCCCAACTGTTATTGAATCTGCAGGAAAGCTAATTAATTCATAGCTATTTGAAAGTGTGTTGTTTTGAAAAAAGGTATTATTAAGCACCTTGACATTCTTTACCCAGCCACTATTCGGATAACTATATGCACCAATATTTAGTCCGGCTTGATGATTTAGGCAAATGATATTATTCCGAATGAGATGGTTTAGTGAAAGGGAATTCAGCCTAAAAGCCGTCACACTTATGGCCATATCATTTTGAGAAATCCAATTGCGCTCGATAGTTATATTTCTACAGGAGCTAATGGCAATAGCACTTTGATAAGAGCCTGGCGTTAGGTTATAATTGGAATCAATCTTATTGCCAACAATCGTCAAATTGCGTACAAAATCAAAACTTGGTTTTTTAGATACAGAATCTGCGCCACTGCTTACAATAGCAGAAGATTGACAATGATGAATATGCGAATGAGTGATGCTAATATCATGAACGTTCCCATTTAGCACGATTCCATTTAGCAAGGAAAAATTAGCGTCTCCGATAGTACAGCTGTCTATCAAAACATGATGAACGCCAGTAGAGGTGGTGTCATCGCCCCAAAAGACGATACCGGTGGAATTTGGATTGAGTAGATTCGTAAAGGAACAATTTTTAATACTTATATGATGTGAATTTTTACCGAAGCCGATGGCAGATTGATAAGCCGAAACGCTATTATCGTTGAATTGAAAATTCAACTTTTCTAAGCGCATATAGGCTTGCCCATAAAAGGTAAAAATATTCCAACCGGTAGTTCCGGCGGCATCTATAATCACTTGATCATTTTGATAAGGCTTGAAGACAATCTCATTTCCTGGAGTGCCTGTTGTATAGGGTATTATGCGCTCATGATAGGTTCCAGCCTTTATATAAATTACCGTACCCGGAACGGCAGTATTAGCAGCCTTCTGAATCGTTTTAAAAGCGGCATTTAAGGAAGTGCCTGCATTGGCATCACTGCCAGATGGTGCAACATATAAGGTATTTTGAGCAAAGGCACTACCTAACAAAAAAACAAAAAAGAAAATTACAATAACGCAAGCGGAGATTCGCATATCCCAAATTACCTATAAAGTCTGTTTTTTTTCAAATTAGTTAACTACTATTCGTTCGCGAAGGCGTACCTTTAATAAATAATTATCCTTATGGAAAACAACACTTGTGAATGGTCGATTGATGGTATGACTTGCCAAACATGCTCCTTGAATGTGAAGAAAGTATTGGAGGAGGCCGGCTATACAGATGTTAAGGTTAGTTTGGCAACGAAATCAGCAAGATTCAATGTGTCTGGTACAGTCAATGAGAAGAAAGTAAAAGAGCAATTAAAAAAGAGCGGATATACAGTTTTAGAGGAAAATAAAGGCTTAAGCAGCAACAAACATTTAGCATTAAAATTTTGGTTAACCGCCATTTTAACAGCCCCACTTTTAATACACATGTGGGTAGATTGGCATTGGCTTCATCAGGCATATGTTCAATTCATTTTAGCGACACCCGTTTTCATAATTGGCTGGCAAACCTTTGGCAGAGGGGCTTTCTATTCTATGAGAAAGGGTTCGACCAATATGGATGTTTTAATTTTAATGGGGGCAACAGCAGCCTATGTTTATAGTATGGTCAACTGGATTAGTGGAGATATGCAAAGTATGTTGTATTTCGAAACGACAGCCTCCATCATTTGTTTTGTTTTGTTAGGAGAATTTATTGAAGACCGAAGCATTCATAAAACGAATGCAGCGCTAAGAGCTTTAATGCAATTACAAGAACCAAGCGCAAAGTTATGGACAAAAAACATTCAGACAGGTCAGGTGGAAATTCATGAAATCGCTGCTACGCAAATTGCTCCAGGTGATCGACTGCAAGTGAATACCGGAGATAGAATTGCAACGGACGGAAGTGTTTGGGAGGGCGAAGTTTTAGTCGACGAATCTATGCTAACTGGCGAAAGTAATTCAATCCTAAAAAAACAGGGAGATGCTTTAACAGGCGGTACAATCGTACTCGACGGCAGTGCGGTGATGAAAGCACAAAGTGAAATAAAAAACAATCGCTTGGCACATATCATCGAATTAATGAAACAAGCGCAGAGTGATTTGCCGCCTATTCAAAAATTAGCAGATAAAATTTCAGCTTGGTTTGTCCCTACGGTATTGATTATCGCAACACTAGTATTACTTAGTTGTATGCTATTCTTACACTACTCTTTTGCTGATAGTATACTCCGTGCCATTGCAGTAATGGTAATTTCTTGTCCTTGTGCAATGGGCTTAGCGACTCCATTAGCGGTAATGGCTGGTGTAGGTAAAGCTTCTCGCTATGGAATTTTGTTTAAAGGTAATCAGCACATGCAAGCCTTAGCCGATTCCAAAACTTGGTTAATGGATAAAACAGGAACGCTTACGCAAAACTCTTTAAATCCTTCCGAACATAATTGGACAGCAGAACAATTTTCGCTTGTTAAAAGCATGGAAACGCATTCTTCACATCCGATTGCAAAAGCGATTGTAAAGGCTTTGAAGGATTATCCTAGTATTCCGCTAAAAAATATTCAAGAAGTAAAAGGAGAAGGATTAAAAGCAGAAGATCAGCAAGGCAGAAAAATATGTTTAGGTACTACTGCCCTTGTCGAGAATGCTGTTAAATCGGAGTTCCCCATTAATTTATACATAGATGGCGTTTGGCAATTAGGCTTCTCTATGGAGGAACAATTAAAAGCAGGAGCTGTCGAGTTGATTCGCTATGCCAAGTCTAAAAACATTAAGGTGATCATGTTAAGTGGCGACAAGAAAGAGCGTTGCATGCGTGTGGCTAATTTGCTTGGAATAGAGGAAGTACTTGCAGAACAAAAACCAGAAGACAAATTGATCAGCATCCGAAAATTTCGTGAGGCAGGGCC
>JAPJNH010000140.1 GCA_026461075.1 Chitinophagales bacterium | reverse complement strand
TTGGCAAAAAGGTATCATGGCTATAGGCTTTCACATAAGAAAGACATAATGTCCATAATAGTGTAATGGATAAAAAATGTTTCATTAGTTTAATGTTTTGCTTGTTTTTCTAACTCTTCAATTCGCTTGTTTTGCTCAATTACAATTAAAGTGAGCTCTTCTATTTTCAGCAAGAGTTTGTTTTGCATTTCACTCACTTTTACGCCTCCTGATTCTGCTTGTTCGGCAGAAAGAATTTCTGGCAGATGGTGCTTAGTATTAATATAATCTTCTAGTTCATGTAAGCCCATCATGCAATAGTCTTTGTTAAATACAAAATCAGGGAAAGCTGTCGTTTGGACTTTTATTTCACGAGCGTATAAGATTTGGTCCTTCCCGTTTATTTCAACTATTTTATTGCCTGCAAAATCATCCGCTTCAAAAATAGAATAATCAGCTGTAGCATTGACGCCATCGCCAGCAGCAATTTTCAAGCCCCTTCCTTGCGCATTATCATTTGTAATTATCAAGGCAGGAACTACTGAACTGGCAACTATTCGTGAATTCCCATTGGCAAAAATTCCACTTTCCAAATGCAAGGACCCGAAAGGACTTAAATACATACTTGTAACATATGATCCTGCGCTATTACAATTCGGCGTTTGCCAACCAAATCCAGTTGCATTTTGCACCAAGGCTGGTGAACCTAAACTATTAATACTACAGGGAGAAGCCTGTTGTGCTGTACTGACACTATTTAAAAATCGCTGTGAGGTAGTAGAATTATTGATGTTTAATTGGTCATAATTCGAAAATGTAGACATAAATACAGTCCCTTGCCGAAATAATCCATCATTAGATTCTGCACTGGTGAAAGAAATTTCAAAATTATCTAGCGGCTCGCCATTACTAACTAAAATTCCACTTTGCTTTCGATTTGTATTTCCATTTGCATTTAAATGTTTCATAGTTAATGAATCAGCATGGAAAGTTTGAGTTATTCGAAAGTTGACGTTATTATCATCAAATATATGTAATTTTACAGAAGGTGTTTGAGTACCTACCCCTACAAGCCCTCTATAGTTGCTATACTGCCCACCTGCAAATAAGGTAGTATGCCCTATTGTATCTTTAATTATTACGTTGGTATTGGTAATCACGGATGTATCGGTAATGGTTAATACACTATCAGCAGTTGTTTGAGCATTTACTTTAAGAGATAAAATCAGCGTGTTGACTAGTATCAACAAAATAATTTTAACCCCAAGCTGTATTTGCATTGATTTCTTAAAAGTCATTTTCATTTTTTAATTGGTTTGAAGAGATTAATAAAAAAGTCCTAGAGTAGGTATAATTCTTTTAATTACGAATTGAATTAAATTATTTTAATTAATTATTCAACAAACATAAAGTAAAATTATTGATAATACAACACCCTAGAACTAGGGTTTTTTCGCAAAAACAGGCCAAAGTCTGCCATTTTTCACTAGTTCTGGTGAAGTTTTGCGCCTATTTTAGTGGTCAGTCATCTTAATTGCTCAAAAATGCTTTAATTTTCTTCAGATATAAATGACGGTTTGATTCTTATAAAAAGTCGCTCTTTTGTGCATATTTTATCTGCAAACAAAAACCCCGATTCACGATATGTCTCGGGGTTTTTAATTTTATATTTGCAGCATGTCATTCAACCCTTCCATTCTTAGCAGTCCACTCGCCTACTTAAAAGGCGTCGGGCCACAGCGCGCCGAATTGCTGGCGAAGGAACTTGAATTACATAACGGAGAAGACCTGCTGTTTCACTTCCCCTTTCGCTATGCCGACCGTACCAAGTTTAGCACGGTCAAAGAGGTCGACAACGAAGAGATGTACTATCAGCTGAAAGGGATCGTCACCTCGAAAGAAGTGATTGGCTCGCCGCGACAGAAACGCTTAGTGGTAAAACTAAAAGACGAAAGCGGCACTATTGAGCTTGTCTGGTTTCAAGGAGTGCAATGGCTAGAAAAATCTATCTTACACGGTCAGGAATACGTGGTGTTCGGCAAACCGCAACTGTTTAATAGCCGGTTTAATTTCAGTCATCCAGAAATCGAACTCGCGGCACAAGATCGCGATTCGCAAGTGGGCCTATTCCCTGTCTATTCAAGCACAGAAAAGCTCAAACAAAGAGGATTAGCCACCAAAGCAATTGCCAAATTAACGAAACAATTAGTTAGTGGCATTAGCAGCAACGATCTCCCTGAAATACTACCCGCATGGGTCTTACAAAAATTCAAACTTTGTGGACGCTGCGACGCATTCAAATGGATCCACTATCCGCATGATGAAGAACAGCTAAAACAATCACAACGCCGTATCAAATTCGAAGAGCTCTTCCTTAACCAGATGAGCATTCTTCGCTTGAAAGGGCATCACGACAGAACCGAACAAGGCCCCGTGCTAAAGGCTGTTGGTCCGCTCTTACAACAATACCTCGACCATCATCTTCCTTTTTCGCTCACCAATGCGCAACGAAGGGTGCTGAAGGAAGTTCGTCAGAATATCATCTATGGCAAACAAATGAATCGTCTCGTACAAGGCGATGTAGGAAGTGGGAAGACAATGGTCGCATTTTTATCGATGTTGATGGCTATTGACAATGGCTACCAAGCCTGTCTTATGGCGCCGACAGAAATCCTCGCTAAACAACACTTCCAAACCTTGTTGGGCTATGCAGAGCCCTTAGGTATTAAGATCGGCTTGCTCACCGGCTCTACCAAAGCAGCACAACGCAGGCCCTTATTAGAAGGAATACAAAATGGAGAGATAACCATACTCATCGGCACGCACGCCCTTATCGAAGATAAAGTACAATTCGAAAAGCTCGGATTGGCGGTGGTCGATGAACAACATAAATTCGGTGTAGCGCAAAGAGCCGCCTTACATCAGAAAGGTACACTGAAGCCGCATATCCTAATCATGACGGCAACGCCTATCCCAAGGACTTTGGCCATGACGCTCTATGGCGATCTAGAAGTGAGCGTGATCGACGAATTGCCTCCTGGACGTCAGGCGATTAAAACACAACATTTCAATGACAGTCATCGCCTACAAGTGTTTGGCTTCATGCGAGATGAAATCGCGAAAGGAAGGCAGGTTTATGTGGTCTATCCCTTGATCGAAGAAAGTGAGAAGATGGATTATAAAGACCTGATGGACGGCTACGATAGTATCGTACGCGCTTTCCAGTCGCCACAATATCAAGTCAGTATTGTCCATGGGAAACAGAAGGCAGAAGATAAAGAATGGGAAATGCAGCGTTTTGCCAAAGGCGAAACACAAATCATGGTGGCCACAACGGTAATCGAGGTGGGCGTGAATGTTCCGAATGCAACGGTGATGGTGATCGAAAGCGCCGAACGTTTCGGTCTTTCACAACTGCATCAGCTACGCGGACGTGTAGGTCGTGGTGGCGAACAGTCGTTTTGTATCCTCATGACAGGCCACAAGCTGAGTAACGAAGCACGTACTAGGATGCGGACGATGGTAGAGACGAATGACGGCTTTAAGATTGCGGAAGTCGACCTTAAGCTCCGCGGCCCTGGTGATATGAGTGGCACCCAACAAAGTGGTGTATTGAGTTTCAGATTAGCCGACCTTAGTCAGGATCAAGCAATCCTGCAGGCCGCCCGCGAAACCGCTATTGAATTATTATCCGCCGACGCGCTCATGGAACGCCCAGAACATGCGGCATTGCGTTATCATTTATCCTTACAACGTAAGTCGAGTACGGATTGGAGTAAAATCTCCTAAATTGATGAATAATGAATGATGAATGGTGTATGATTTTTAATTAAGAATTAAAGATTAAAAATTAAAAATTGTCTTTGTCATGTCCCCAAGTTTTGGTTCGTGTCCACACGAACCAGAATGAAATAAATTTTTATAAAATCAATAGGACGACTCTTTAAAGACGTTGATGAATGATGATTGATGAATGATGAATAATGTCATGTCCTGAAAAAGTTGACTGTTTTAATAATGAGGCCTCCCCAAGTTCAGGTTCGTGTCCTCACGAAACTGAATGATGATTGATGAATGATGAAGTTTGAAGGTGATTGCGTACCTTAGCACCTTGTTATGCCAAAGCCAATTATTGTAGCGATAGACGGATTCTCCTCCTGCGGTAAAAGTACCGTTGCTAAGCAGTTAGCCAAACAGCTTAGCTATATCTTCATCGATTCCGGCGCGATGTATCGTGCGGTGACGCTCTATTTCATACGCCACAATATCGATCTTCAAAATAACGAAGCCGTAGAAGCGGCCCTAAACCATATTCATATTCATTTTGAATATCAAGCGGATGGCTTACCTGCTACTTTTTTAAATAACGAAAACGTCGAAGCTGCAATTCGTCAGATGGAGATTTCTCAAATGGTGAGTCCGGTGAGCGCCTTGAAGCCTGTACGCATAGCCATGGTGAAGCAACAGCAACGAATGGGCGAAAAGAAAGGGATTGTGATGGATGGTCGTGATATTGGTACCACCGTTTTTCCGCATGCAGAACTAAAGATATTCCTCACTGCGCATCCATTGATTCGCGCACAGCGTCGTCTTTTAGAATATCGTCAGAAAGGCGAAGAAATGGATTTGGATACCGTATTACAGAACTTAGCAGAAAGAGACAGAATAGACAGCACTCGCGCTGAAAGTCCGCTCCGTAAGGCAGAAGACGCTATCGAAATAGACAATTCCAATCTCGACAGAGACCAACAATTACATTTAATCAGCGAATTGGTAGAAATGGCCAAAGAAGGTCAATTTTCACAAGGTCGTAAACAATTAGCGGTCGAACGCTATTTATGTGTACACAGCAAAAAGTTTAATTTATGAAAAGCTTCAATGTCCCAATAATCTATCGTAGCCCTATGATCTCTGCTATCAAAGCAAATCGCAAGGCAGCAGATAAGTTAAAGAAAGACTTTACCCCTACTCTATTGGATTTTGGTCCCTTGAAGATATACCTCGCTCGTCATTTTGGATTTTGCTATGGCGTTGAGAATGCGATTGAGATTTCATTTCGCGCGGTGGAAGAGAATCCTGGAAAGCGTATTTTCTTATTGAGTGAAATGATTCACAACCCGCAGGTGAATGACGATTTACAGGCGCGTGGCGTGCAATTCTTGATGGATACACATGGCAAACAGTTGGTTGCCTGGGAAGAATTAAGTAGCGAAGATGTGGTGATTATTCCGGCCTTCGGAACGACCTTAGAAATTGCAGACAGATTAAGCAAAATTGGCATTTCGCCGATTCAATACAATACCACCTGCCCATTTGTAGAACGCGTTTGGAATAAAGCCGAGCAAATTGGTGAGCAGGGTTATACGGTCATCATCCATGGCAAGCCGAAGCACGAAGAAACGCGTGCTACGTTTTCACACAGTCGTTCCCATACCCCATCGGTGGTCATCAACGATATGCAAGAAGCGATTAATTTGGCGGCCTATATCCGTGGAGAAAAGGATGGGGCACTTTTTCTAGAAGAATTCAAGGGGCAATATTCAGAAGGTTTTGACGTCAGCAAAGACTTTGAAAAAATCGGGGTGGTGAATCAAACGACTATGCTTGCGAGTGATACACAATCTATTGCCGATTATTTAAAAGAGGTAGTTACACAAAAGTATCCGAATGCTCCGGTACAAGCGCACTTTGCCGACACGCGTGATACGCTTTGTTATGCCACTAATGACAATCAAACTGCCGTGAGAAACCTATTGAAACAAGAGGCTGATTTAGCCATTGTGGTTGGCGGTTATAATAGCAGTAATACTAGCCATTTGGTTGAACTATGTGAGGAAGTATTACCGACCTATTATATCAGCAGTGAAGAGGAGATGCAAGCAGATGGCAGTATTAAACACTGGCATTTTCAGGATAAAAAAGAATTAAGAACAGAACAATTTCTTCCACAAAAATCAGAAGTTAAAGTACTGATTAGCAGTGGTGCTAGCTGTCCAGATGCATTGGTTGAAGGGGTCATTCGACAACTTCGTGATCGTGTTCCTGGCTGCAGAAGCATGGAAAGTGTAGAAAATGAACAGAAATAAGTGTAAAAAACTTGTTTCTTTTAAAAAATGTGTTACTTTTGCGATTCCAAATTTTTTGAGGTATGCCAAAAATGAAAACAAACTCCTCTGCCAAAAAACGCTTTAAGCTTACAGGCACAGGTAAAGTAAAACGCAGTAAAGCTTTCAAACGTCACATCTTGACTAAAAAAGCTACTGACCGTAAAAAGCAATTAGGTCGTGCAGGATTAGTGCACACAACCGATATGGATCGTGTATCTGCAATGCTTTGTATCTAATTATTAACGAACCACTAAAAGAGAAGAAAAATGCCTCGTTCAGTCAACGCCGTTGCCTCTCGCGCTAAGAGAAAGAAAATATTGAAGTTGGCCAAAGGTAGCTTTGGTAAACGTAAAAATGTATGGACGGTAGCTAAAAACTCCGTTGAAAAAGGATTAACCTACTCTTACGTAGGCCGTAAAGTAAAAAAACGCGACTACCGCGCTTTATGGATTGCCCGTATCAATGCAGCCCTTCGTGAAGAAGGTATGAGCTACTCTAAGTTCATCGGTGCTATGAAGACAAAGAATATCGAATTGAATCGTAAAACTTTGGCTTACTTAGCTGCTAGCAACCCTGAAGCTTTCAAAGCTGTTGTTGCTACAGTAAAAGGATAATAGCTCCTCAAACTATTTAAAGGCCCTTCCTTTTGCATTGCAGAAGTGAAGGGCTTTTTCATGCCCCTACCCTAAAACACACATTTAAGCCCATAAAAAAGCCTCCTTGAGATTCACAAGGAGGCTTTTAATTTCATCGTATCCAAACGATTCTAAAGCTATTTCTTCTTAGCCAATATAGAGAAATCTGTGTCGACCTTTTTAATGGTATTCACCAAACGACCTAAGCCTTCGATTTCCATCACCACCTCGTCGCCATCTTGCAACCATTGTTCCGGATAATTTGGGTCATTCAACTTCCCAGTACCGTTCAATTCCAAGAAACAACCTGTTCCTACGGTGCCAGAACCGATTACATCACCCGGTAGAATATCCACGCCGTAAGCACAACGCTCTAGGATTTCGGCAAAGGTCCAATCCATCTGTGCGACATTCCCTTCACTTACTTGAACGCCATTCACCCAGCATTTCATTGCAAGGTTATAATTATTGCCTACATGCCCTTCTTTTGCAGGCACCAGACGATCTTCTAATTCATCCGGCGTCACTAACCACGGTCCGATTACGGTGCTAAAATCCTTCCCTTTTGCAGGTCCTAGATTCAATAGCATTTCTTCCATTTGTAAGGTACGCGCAGACATGTCATTCATAATCATGAATCCGCCAATATAATCATCCGCTTCTTCTGCAGTGATATTACGGCCGCGCTTATTTACTACTATAGCTACTTCTAACTCGAAATCCAATTTCTTGAAATGATCGGGCATACACTCGATTTCTCCAGGACCTTGAATCGCATTGTGATTCGTAAAGTAGAAAATTGGATAGCTGTCGAACTCCGCAATCATAGGAACGCCACGATTACGACGCGCAGCAGCCACGTGCTGACGGAAGGCATAGCCATCACGACAAGAGCTAGGGTGAGGCACTGGCGCTAACCATAACACCTCATCAACGCTTTTCGAACGAACCGTACGATTGCCAGCTTTGATCTCATCATGTAATACACGAATCATATCAATGCTATCTTCCCAATCGTACAACAAGAACTGCATATTATTAGGCAAACGAGCGTCGATATCATGCAAATCATAAATGCGATCATTAATTAATAGGGCTAAGCGATCCTCCCCTTCTACCAAATGAGATATAAATTTCATACTCAGATTTTGTTATTCGATTAAGCGTTATTTAATGCGTTCCAAGCAAGGATCCCTCCTTCCAAATTACGCACATTAGTAAACCCATTGCTCATTAATACTTGTGTGGCTGCTGCACTACGCGCTCCGCTACGACATTGCATAATCAATTCTTCGTTACGATATTGCTCGAGATCTTCCAATTTTAATGGCACCAAGGCCAATGGAATATTCGTAGCGCCAGGAATGTTTCCTTCTTCGAATTCATACGTTTCACGAACGTCGATAATGGTCAATTGCTCGCCTTTATCCATTCTTTCTTTTAATTCTTGAACTGTAATGTTAGCCATGATTTTAGTTTGTTTTAATCCATTTATACGTTTGAATCTGCCCATTAGAAGCCTGCGCACGCACAAGATAGCAAGCGTTAGTCCATTCTTCTGTAGCAAATGTTACTTCTCTATTCGCTTCAATTTGCGATTGCAAAAGCAGTTTCCCTTGCAAATCATATACAAAAACACACTGCTTAAAATTATTCGCGTTACGAAGATGTAAACTATTTCCTGGATTTGGATAAATCTGCAAACCTTCTTGCGGCAATACGTTTGGAACATCGGTTGAAACGGCAGGCAAACAATCACTGCCAAAATAAGGACGCATCATTACCGCTCCGTTAATAATGGAGTTCGTCCAACCTAATCCCGCATCGTACCATAATTTGGTATGCGAATCATTGTTCACATCAAACCCGATATTCATTGGATCTGCTTGCAACTGCTCCCAGCCAATATAAAAGGTCCCTGCAGGAACGATAAATGGAGTATCAATTTTATAGGTGGTCATGCCATTGATCGAATCATAAAGCGCATCCACATAGACCGGTTTACAGAACTTCATCGTACGCAATTCGACATCATTCACCGCATTAGCAAAATCAAGACTCTGCCATACTTTTAAATTAAAAAGCAGCTTAGAATTGTCTTTCATAATATGGGCCCAATGCATTTGAATCGCCGTCAAAGTATCTGCTTGATTAATGGTAAATGCGTAGGCCAAACGAGCACTATTCCCAGTCAAGGCATACGCCCATTCGGCGCTTCCGTCATCATAAGCGAAATAGGGCGCGAATTTCTGCAACGTAATTAAAGTATCATTGTTATTGTACTCTGGCGCACCTGAATTGAAGAAGAACTTGTTTGCTAAATAGCGCTCACATTTTGCATTCACAGGGTAATTCTGTAAGGCATTGGCAGGCCATTTCAAGTTACAAGAATCCACAGGTGTTGGCGAGGCAAGCGAAAGTGGATTAACGGCAATAGAAGGACCTTGAAAACTGTGTAATAAAGTTTGCGTAGGCCACTCATACTGCTTCATCCCATAGCTAGTATTACGCGTAGTGTTCCAATTATTAATAATTGGCATCGACATGATCACATTGGATTCCGCACTTGGGTTGCTCATATATTGCTCCCACGGCATGACGGTATAGCGCTTTAAAAAATTACTCGGTGCTTGCGTGAAAGCCTCATCACTCACATAGACATCCGTATAGCTTCTATTAGCAGCCACCTTCACATAGTCGATATTCCAATGATCATTATTACCATAGGTCGCATAGTTACGGAAGCGAAAACGAAAATCAGGATGTAAAAAATCTAGACGATAAATTGGGATCAATACCGTGGTAAAATAGCTCGCGTTAGCAGGGGCGCTACCATATCCATCCATTCCCCACATTTGAACCCAATCGCCATTTGAATTATAAAATTCGAGCACTAGCGAATCGCCAACATCTGGATAGTCGCCATTTCCTTGTGGCTCGTAAAAAAAAGAAAAGTAAATAGAATCGCTAGGAAGCTGTACAGATAGATCGATTTTCTGAGAATACACAGTATCTGCTGGTCCTCCCGCATTGGCAATCCAAGAATAGGGCTCTCCCCCACTCGTTAGTCCATCCAAGGTTAAAACACCAAAGGAAGGAGCCAATATCGGCATATTGGTATTTAACCACGCGCCGCGATTATCCCAAAGGGAAGGATCCGGATTATTGCTGTTGTATGGCAAAATATGATTCCACGAGAAATCATCAAAAAAAGGCAAGCCTAAATTTTTGTGTTGAAGACTGCTGGCAGGAGCTTGTTGTCGCGCATTAAAGCGATACGCGTGCAAGGTTTCTTGTGAAAAGCTGCTTAAGCTAATCATCAAAATGAATCCCAGTAACGCGAGACGGAACTTCATAGAATTTTTATTCTTCGTGCAATTGAACGTCTTGAACACGGCTAGTAGAGTCGCTATGTGCGTCTACTTTGCTTAAATCGTTCGTCAACCAAATATCCAAAGGAGAGCCAAGATGTATTTTACGCAACTCACCACTACCGGTGTAGATATCAGGACTTTGTTTCCAGATTACCGCTGTAGTAGTATCATTCACATCCTTGTCGAAAATAACCGCACTTAATGAAATCTTACTTTCATTCAACAAGAGACGCGCTTCTTCCAATGATAAACCCACCAATTCAGGCACCATAATTTCATCGCTTCCTACCCCATTGGCAATAACTAAATCGATATAGGAACCTTTACGAATTTCAGTACCAGCTCCAATACTGCGTCCTTTGTATTGCATTTCAAGCACCACATTATTTGCATAGTCGGGCTTGTAAATGATACGTCCCATATTCAAACCGCTACTTTTTAGCATCATTGCAGCCTGACGCATAGACGCGTCTTTAAGGTTCGGCATTTTAATGAAAGGCGGACAAGTCACTTGAATAGATACATAGATCTTACGTCCTGGTTTTACGGGCGTATTTGGCTTCGGATCTTGCTCTAAAATCATTCCTGGCTTTTTCCCTAATACGAACGTGGAATCCATCACTACGATATCCAAGCCTCTTTCATCGAGAATATCTTCTGCCTTGTCGAATGTTAAGCCTTTAATTTGCGGAACATTAATTGCTTCCCCATGATGGGTGAGCCAACTCAATCCAATTAAAAAAAGCCACACCAACAGAATCACTGCGACAATGGCAAGGCCAAGCTGTTTGAGGAAAGTCTTAGAGAAAATAAAGGAGCGCAAGGTTATTCGATATTATGATGCAAAATAAAGAAAAAGAAGCTGTTGAAAGGTACGGATTATCCACAAAAAAGGCGGTATAAAACCGCCTCTGTTTAATTTTCAAACCGCAACTCTTGGATTACACTGCCAGCACCACTCTTTTTGAGAAAAAAATACACTTTAAAGGTTCCTTTGGCTGTAGTCAAATTACCGGTTCCATACATCGAGCCATCAGGTGATTTACCTTGGTGTGTAAGGGTGAAGCCACTAGCTCCGTTATCGTTAAAGAAACGTTGAATGATAACCTCCGCTTGTTTCTTGCTATAATTCGACTCGTTATTCAAAATGGTCAGATCTACACTGCTATCGAAAAAAGCAGCCAATTCAGAGGCATTATGATGTTGTAATGCCGCTGTAACCGATTCTAAGATCCCTGCGAAGGCAGGAATAGCCATAACAGTCATGAGAATAATCATGCTGATAAAGTGCTTCATTTTTTGTTTTGTGTTAAAAATCATAGGTCTAATTTGAAGAGCGTTAAAATTCTAGCTAATTTTATGCCAAGAACACGACGCGTGTTGTAAAGTTGTTTCATTTTTTCGATTCTTCAAAGTTATGCAAAATAAAAAGGTCATTTTATTGATTATGGATGGTTGGGGTAAAGGGATGGGCGACAAAACGGATGCCATCTCTTGTGCAGAAACACCTTTTGTGGATAGCCTATACAAGCGCTTCCCGCATAGCGAATTAATTACCTACGGCGAAAAAGTCGGACTGCCGGAAGGACAGATGGGTAATAGCGAAGTAGGACATCTTAACCTAGGCGCGGGAAGAGTCATTTATCAAGATCTAGTAAAAATAGAAATCGCCTTGCGTGAGGGACAGTTGAAAAACAACCCTAAATTTCAATCGCTCCTACAGCATGTGAAGGCAACAGGCTGCAAGTTACATATCATGGGCTTGCTATCAGATGGTGGCGTACATTCTTCCATGAGTCATTTGAATTATCTATTGAAGGAAATTCAAGAATCTGCCTTAGTCAAGGTTTATTTACACGCTTTTATGGATGGACGTGATACCGACCCCAAAAGCGGTAAAGGCTTTCTTAAAGTTGCGGAAGATCTATGTACTCAGAATCAGGTACACTTTGCATCTGCGATTGGCCGTTACTATGCTATGGATCGCGACAAGCGTTGGGAAAGAGTAAAGCTTGCCTATGATTTATTGACGAAGGGAGAAGGAAAAGCAGTGCATAATTGGCAAGACGCTATAGAAGAAAGTTATGCGGCAAATATAACAGACGAATTTATGTTGGCCCATCGCCACGAAACGGAGTTTGCGCCGATAGAAACAGGCGACGCAGTGATCTGCTTTAACTTCAGAACCGATCGTTGTAGGGAGATTACACAGTGTTTAACGCAAGCGGAGTTTCCAGAATTCGGGATGCAAACAATAAACGATTTGCATTATGTAACCATGACGCGCTACGACGACAGTTTCAAAAACATTGGAGTATTGTTCGATAAAGACAATGTCCATTTGCCCTTGGGTGAAGTGCTTGCCAATGCAGGGAAAACACAGATACGTATTGCCGAGACTGAAAAATATCCGCATGTCACTTTCTTTTTCAATGGAGGAAGAGAAAATGTTTTTGAAGGAGAAAAGAGAATATTGATTCCGTCTCCGAAAGTAGCCACCTACGACTTACAGCCGGAGATGAGTGCCCCTGAAATTACGGCCGCAATTCTTCCCGAATTAGAAGCTAGCCAAGTAGATTTCATCTGTTTGAATTTTGCAAACACGGATATGGTCGGTCACACAGGAGTATTCAGTGCTGCAATGAAAGCGGCAGCTACGGTAGACAAGTGTGTAGAACAAATTGTAGAGCTAGGCTTAAAAAAGGGATATAGTATTTTTCTTACTGCAGATCATGGCAATGCCGATTTCATGGTAAACCCCGATGGCAGTCCGAATACAGCCCATTCTTTAAATCCTGTTCCATTATTCTTCATCGACCCGCAAGCGAACGACTATGATTTAAGTAGTGGCAAATTAGCGGATCTTGCACCAACCATTCTAAATTGGATGGGGATAGCGGTGCCTAATGAAATGGATGGTATCAATTTATTGAAGCACTAGCGCCAGTAACGGAGCAAGACGATTTCAATCAGAATAAAACACAAAGCAAGGACCAGTAGCCACTGCCAATATTGGATTCCTTCTTGTATTTGTTTGGCTACTACGCCCGCATTAGCAACGTCTGCTGCGATGACCGTGGCGTTTATGGCTTTGGCCCAATTCTCGACATTTTGCGCCTCTACCGGAGCGGATTCATTTCTACTATAATTGAAGGATAAGGTATAAGCTTGCGATTTATCACCGAGTGTATAAGTACCCGGGTTTTCGAGTTGTTGATGAATATTTATAAAAAGGCTTTGCCCGATAATTCTTTGTTCGGGGATAATATCTATCGTAGCGGATTTTAAATGATAGGCCACTTCAGCATTATCTGAAGTATAAGGTAATTCAATGGAACGCGAAGCGCCAAGGTCGTAAGCCAAAGGTTTGCTATCGGAGGAAGACAACATCATTTTAGCGATCATCGGTGCGAAGAGTGCTTTACGCGAGAAGTTGCTATTCTCACTTGACAAAGAAAAGCCAAATACAAATAAAGTAAGGTTAGCTTTCTTGGCAGCAAGTAAGATGGGCGCATCTTCTTTTGTTTTTAATAAGGCATCGACATTCACCCCTTCTCGAATGGAAGCATTCAACGTGAAGGCACTAGCGATGCTTGGCATTTCCATCGACTCATCAATCTTTCGGAACATATCCTTAAAGAAAGGATTTTGAACACTTATAGGTTGCAAACTAACAGAACTATACTTCTTACTCAATTGAACGGAATAAGGCTGTAGAAAAGCATTCAAATCCTCCACCCCTTTATCTGATGGAAATAGAATTAAGCTTAGTCCGCGTGTTTTGGTTCGTTTCTCAATGGCTGCTTGCACTCCCCCATTTACAGTGGTGGCATCTTGTAAGATTAAAACATCCGCCTCTTCAATTTGATTATAGTTGATATGATTATAATCGCTAAAAACAAATTCGGCATTTTTGAATCCTGCAGCTAAGGCTTTAAACGCACTATTATTTGATGAAGCGATACAATACACCTTAAAGCTAGATTTTACCTCTAGGGTAAAGTAATAATCATTATCAAAGTTGATAGGCTCGTCATTAATATGTAATAAGCCTTTAGTATAACCTGTTTGGTGAACAGCTATTGGAATCGTATCAATATGCGTTGATTTTGCGGCGATACTTACAGCACCAACATATTTTTGCTCATTATTCAGCGTCAGGCTGAGGCGTACATTTTCAGCTGCGTCCTCGCCATAATTGCGAATGCGTACAAGTAAATTACTCGCTTGATCTTGCATCTGAATGGGTTGTGCTAGCCAGCAGGTATCAATGGCGATATTAGCTTTTGAATTGGCTAAAAAAGGTATGGCTATAGTATGAATACTTGAATCATTGGCAAATGCAGAAAAATTGACCTCCTTGGCTTGAAAGTCGGAGAGGTAATAACAATAAGTATTTGCGGATTTATTGGTTTCAATAACATCCTTCTGTTTTTCTAAAATGCTATTCCAATTTGGCGAAGCCGGAACTATTCCCAACTCTTCAACATATTGTAAGGCTTCTTTTTTGGAAAGAACGCGTTGTTCATGTCCGAAGCAAGAAGCACTTAATACCTGGATTTGAGCTGATTCAGATTGTGCTTTAATAATCTCAATGGCCTTTCTTCGAGCAAGTTCGATATTCGCAACGCCATTATTCGTATTGCGCATGCTGAAAGAATTATCCAAATAAACACTAATCAAGGATGGCTTCTGAGCTGCCTGATTGGTAAAAGGAATAAAGGGTTGTGCAAAGGCCATTACCAAACATGCAATCATGAGCATCCTTGCAGCTAAAACAAGCCAATGCTTTATTTTATTGCGTTGATCACTTTCCTGTTGTAGTTGTTGCAAAAATCTAAAATTAGAAAACTGCAATACTTTGTAGCGACGAAAGTTGAAAAGATGAATTACAACTGGGATCGCCATTAAAGAAAGAAACCACAAATATCCAGGATGCAAAAACTGCATATTAGAATCGGTTTAGTATAAAGAAGTAAGAATATGCTGCAAGCTCACTCCTTCTGCTTCAGCCTTATAATTAGCCACCACACGATGACGTAACACAGCTTCGGCAACCGCACGCACATCCTCTTGATCAGGTGCAAACTTGCCTTGCATCGCGGCATGACATTTAGCGCCTAATACTAAATACTGAGAGGCACGCGGTCCAGCGCCCCATGCAATATATTTCTTCACTAAATCATTCGCTAATTCGGAATTTGGTCGTGTCGAAGCGCTCAATTTAACGGCATATTCCAATACATTATCCGCCATTGGCATACGACGAATGAGTTGTTGAAAATATTGAATTTGCTCCGCAGAGACAATTTTCTTTAGTTGCACTTGATGCGCACTTGTTGTATTCTTAACCACTTCTACCTCTTCTTTGAAGCTCGGATAATCCAGTGTTAATTGAAACATAAAACGGTCCAATTGTGCTTCTGGTAATGGGTAGGTTCCTTCTTGTTCAATTGGATTTTGGGTTGCCAAAACAAAGAATGGAGAAGGCAATGCGTGCATTTGACCGCCAACGGTTACATAACGTTCCTGCATTGCTTCCAACAAAGCGGATTGGGTTTTTGGAGGAGTACGATTGATCTCATCCGCCAAAAGTATGTTTGCAAATAAGGGCCCAGGAATAAACTTGAACTGACGTTGTTCGTTCAAGATTTCAGTACCTGTAATATCCGACGGCATTAAGTCTGGCGTGAACTGAATGCGTTTGAAAGACAAATCAAGCACATCACTTATAGATTTCACTAAAAGTGTTTTTGCTAATCCGGGCACGCCAACTAGTAGAGAGTGTCCGTTACAAAAAATAGCCATTAATACTTTATCAACGGCATCTTGCTGTCCAACAATCGCTTTGGCTATTTCAGCGCGTAATTGTTTAACCGATTCATTAAAAGCCTTTACGGCTTCGACATCATTAGCGTACATAGTATCAATCTTATTTTTGTATGAAATCAATTGCTGCAGGGCAGTTCTGATAAGCAGGGTCGATTTGAATATAATTCTTAGCAACCGTCTTATGAATCCAGTTTTTAAGAATATGATCTTGTTTATCTTGCTGTGTCAGCTCTTGTAATTTAGCATAGTCTGTGGCTACAGACAATTGATGTGGCGAAGTACGATTACGTAAATACAAAATTCGAACGGCATCTTTACCGTCTTTTGTTTTACAGAAATGGGGCTTGCTAAAGCGACCGACAGCCATGGTATCAATATAAAAGAACACGTCAGGTGCGATATTCGCTACATCTAATAAAGTGGTTCCTGAAGCAGGATCCATCATCATGCCTCCGCTTAGTTTAGAATTTTCATCCGATGTATAACGGCTCACGGCAATACTAAATTCTATGGAATCATGAATCAACCATCCATAAACTGAGTCTAAGCGCGATTTAGCATATTCTAAATCTGCAGGACGAGATTTAGGTGTAATTAAAATATGCTTCGCCTTTGCCTTCTCTCCTTGACGGCTAATCATTTTGATGATATGATAACCATATTGTGTTTCCACAATATTACTTACCTGCCCGTCTTTCAATTTGAATAACGCTGCTTCGAATTCTGGGACCATATCTCCACGAGACACCATACCTAAATCACCTCCTCTTGGACCAGAACCTGGATCTTCTGAATAAAGCTTGGCTTGGTTTTCAAAAGACAAACCGTAGTCTACAATTCGCTTTTTGATGTCCATTAACTTTTGCTTTGCCTCCTCCTTACTTTCATTTGAAACTTTCGGGGTTAAAATAATTTCTCCAATTTCTAATTGTGCAGAAATCAAGGGTAAAGAGTCCTTCGGTATTTTGTCAAAAAACTGACGAACCTCCATCGGAGAGACTTTTACTTCGCCAGCCACCTTTTGTTGCATACGCTGCGATTGTAATTGATCGGTAATCGCTTCTCTGAACTCTTCTTTTAACTTTACTATCGGCTTATGATAATATTCCTCCAAACGCTCACGTGATCCAATTTGCTGAATAAAATAATTCATCCGACGATCCAATTCAGATTCCACCTCTTCTGGGGTAACCATTACAGAATCCTTGTTGGCTTGTGCTACCAGCAACTTTTGAATCAACATTTGACCGAATAACAGACATTCTGCATTCGCAGGAATAGCACCTCCTTGCGCCTTCATTTGCGCCAACTGCACCTGCAAATCGGATTGTAGAATAATCTTATTATCGACTACGGCAATTACCTTATCTAAGGCAAGAGAATCGTTCGATTGTCCGAAAACAAGTGTTGTTGAGCATAATAATATCGACAGAAAAAAAGCAGTATAACGCATAATAGACAAATGTACAATTTAGAAGTTAATAGTTCGAGTCATCTCAAAAACATCTAATGACTTCAAATCAAGCGAGAAGCTGATTCGATGTAATAGATTTTTAGGCAAATTAGAAGCAGAATAGAGATTATTATAGTATTGCTCAAAATCAGAAGAGATCCAAATTGGTAAAAAGACTTGTACCAAGGTTCCTATATGAAAGGCAATACCCGCTTCATATTGCAGTTTATTCACCGACTTGTATTTAGATTCAAAATAGCCTATGGTTCCATAAACTTGTAGCGGAGCTTTCACTGGCAAATCGTATGCAAGACGTAATGTGCTCATCCAAGAATTAGAAATGCCAACCTGATTAATTAAAAGAGGCGTTGCAGCCGTGAATCCGCCTTCTTGTAATAATACTTGATGCGACCAGAAGCCTGACTGAGCAGTACGCGCCACAAAATACTGATCGTAACGATAATCTTGTTGTCCGTTAAAATTGCTCAACTGCAAGGTAGCCCCTTTGGTTACATAACCAGCGAAGAGGCGATAGTGCAGGCTACGTTTTTGATTAGCCTTTATCTGAATTCTATTAGACCCTAAACCGCTCGCGCTTGAATTAAGTACAAATTTACCTTCCAATGCTGCCCAACTTTTAGAGGAGAGTCCGATGATTTCTTGACGGAAGTAAAGATTCCAAGGATGGAAAACATGCGGATTTTCTAATTGATAAGTAAGCGCAAATATCGGAGACGGGTTCCACACCGCTTGCTGCAATTTACTTTCGGAGCCGAAGCCAAGTAAAGTTGCTGATAATTCGTAACGCTCCGTAATCTTATTTCGCGGGTTTGGATTCTTTGGAATAATAACAATTGATGGACGCAAAACCGTGTACTGACGAAGATTACTACTTTCTGTAAAACGCTTGGCAAAAAGTATGGGTCGTACCGTTTTTATGTACTTATTGGGTGCCAATGGGATGCTATAAGAGACACGATACAATCCACCAAACTGCTTACTTCTCGTTCCAAAAACAGGTGCACATTCAAACTCAAATGCTTTATTTGGGAAGGTATGATTATAAAACGCTAAACCAACTTGCCATCCATCATACTGATTGTACATTATTGCTGGTGCAAGATAAAGCGCCTTTACATTCGGGTTTTCAATACCTAGAACTGGACGTGGTGCAAAACCAGGACTGCGATGAAAGTACTTATTGAAATACCAACTATTATTCTGGCGATTAACTTCCGGGATGGTATAATTCGCATCAATTTGCAAACGATCATACGTTCCATATGGGAATAATACGTCCATACGACCTAAAAACCCACCATAAGGAATACTACGAACCACTGAATCTTTTTGAATCGCTTCGATGGTATACGGTGTTCTAACGCGAGGGTTATTATTGTCCACTAAAACTTTATAGTAGGCTGTATTACCGATATGAATGGTATCGCTCAAAACCTTATGGATATGCATATCAATCTTCTCATTGGTTGGGATCAATTGATCGAAGAACCAAGTAAGGTTTGGATTATTTCTTAAAAACACTTCGCGAATATCTGTAGGATATGGATGCTTAAGACTCCATTCGTTAAAGTATTGCTGCATGATATGATCGAAGGAATCTTGACCTAAGGTAGCAGCCAAATAATTAAATAGGAGCGGTGTTTTAGCATATACATCCGAGAAATAATTGAGAGTAGTAAATACCTCCGAACGCTCTCCGGTAGCTTGATCTCGGTTCAATCGCGCGTTGTATAAATACGCAAGATAGTTTAAGGTATTACCATTAAAGCTTGCACTAGAGAGATTAAAGCCATTTTTAAACTGTACAGCTAACATTTTCAAAAAGCCTTTGCGTGCTCGTTGAGGGACTTGATGTTTTAATTCTGTGTAGCGCTTTTCATAATAGGAGTTGATGCCTTCATCCATCCAAGGGTAAACACGCTCGTTAGAACCAAGCATCCCTTGAAACCAATTGTGGCCCACTTCATGTACGATTACAGTCTCTAATTCACTTTCGGAGCTCACTCCTCCTATCACTGTGATCATAGGATATTCCATTCCCCCGCCCGCTTTAAGAGCACCTTCCACTGCCGTTACTGCATTATATTTATAATCACCTACCCAGGCGCTGTAATAGCGAATAGCGTCATTTATTACATGCGTTTGATCTTTCCAAAGCTTCGCTTGCTTGTTAGTGAAATACAACCATGTTTCTACTCTCCTTCCAGAGTTTGGCAATAAAACCTCACCACGAAGCACATTATAGCGCTTATCTGCAAACCAGGCAAAGTCTGTTACATTTTCCGCATGATAGTGCAACGTTTTAAATTCAGTATCGCTTATAGGGAAGCGTAAATCTTTATCATAAGCATCTATGGTACGGTTGGAATCGGCCAAATGATGTAAGAATTTAATCTCGCTACTATCTTGCAAGTCGCCGGTAGCGCCAACGATATAGTTTTTAGGAAGGATTATCTGCACATCGTAGGTCGCAAATTCAGCATAGAATTCCCCTTGATCAAGGTAGGGCATTGGATGCCAGCCTTCACGATCATAGACTGCGGGCTTTGGATACCATTGGGTTACTTGGTATTGCTGCGCATCATGTCCGATACGAGAGAAACAATAAGGCATTTGCACTACAAATGGCGTTTTAAGATGTATACTTTCTCCTGGCAAAATTGGCTTCGGCAGTCCCACATACGCGATATCTATTTTTTCTTGATCGAGGGTATAGGTTACAGCCACATTATTAATTACAAAATGCATGGAATCAATCCAGCCTCGCAGTGAATCCTTGCTGTAATGATAATCCGTTTTCCCATCTTCCAATTGCTGTTTTGCAAAAGAGGAGGAATTGTCTTTGAAAGCATTGGCCCACAGATGTATAGGAAACCTATAAAGTGTGTCGGAGGAGTGATTGGTATAATCCAATTCCATTACACCTTTTAGCTGATGTTTTGTATCGTCCAAACGCACCTCAATTTTGTACTTTAAGTCTTGCTGAAAGTATGGTTTGGTTTTTGCTTGTGATAAAGCGACGAATGAAGTGCCTAAAATAATGGCAAGCAGGATTAAAGTTCTCTTTCTCATAGTAAATTGGAGATGCTAAAATACAATTCTTGCTTGTTAAATTGGTGTAAAACGAACAAATGCTTATCTTTTCGAAATAATATGTCTACCATTCCTGTAAATAACAAAAGAATCATCAATGGCTGGGCCATGTATGATTGGGCCAACTCGGTTTATGCGTTGGTGATTGCCACGGCTATTTTCCCGCCTTATTACAATTATGTAACCTCCGCTCACGGTAACAAAGTGAGTATTTTCGGGCATTTGTTTGATAATTCTGCGGTTTACTTTTTCGCCATTTCACTCTCCTTCCTAATCGTTGCCTTTCTCTCCCCTATTTTATCCGCACTCGCCGATAGCATAGGTAACAAAAAGCCTTTTATGCAGTTCTTCTGTTGGCTAGGCTCCCTATCCTGCATGAGCATGTTTTTCTTCGACAAGGAAAGTATCAACCTAGGCATTACCTTAATAATTTTAGCAGGAATAGGATTTAGCGGAAGTATTGTGTTTTACAATGCTTACTTGCCAGAAATTGCGAGTGAAGACCAGCAAGATAAGGTGAGTGCAAGAGGTTTTGGCATGGGTTATTTTGGCAGTTCTTTGCTATTAATTTTCTGTCTTTTGCTCATATTACATCCTATTTGGTTTGGCTTACAGAAAAATCTATTTGGCTATGATTCCTTTCCAGTACGTTTTTCGTTTCTTCTAACCGGGATTTGGTGGTTAGGTTTTGCTCAAATTACCTTTTCAAGACTCCCTTCAACACCTATCAACTACGAACATATTCACGCAGGTGTAATAAAATCGGGCTATTCTGCATTGAATGAGGT
>JAPJNH010000139.1 GCA_026461075.1 Chitinophagales bacterium | reverse complement strand
GGTCAAACGTTAACAGCTGGACTTGTTAATAGTTCACTTAGTAATTCACGTTTCAACGAGCCACACGGAATTGTTTCGGATATAAATGGAAATATTTTTATAGCCGATCGATTGAACAATGTAATTCGTAAGATTTCTTCAAATGGTGTTGTTTCTACTTATGCAGGCACAGGGCAGGCAGGAAGTTTTGATGGGCTAGCTTCTCAAGCTACATTTAACGAGCCTTGGGGAGTTGCAGCTGATACTTTAGGTAATTTATATATTGCAGATACGAAGAGTTATAAGATTCGTAAAATTGATGTAACTGGAAATGTAACAACAATAGCAGGAACAGGAATTTTCGGTACTACTAATGGCCCGGGTAATGTTGCTAAATTCGGATTTACTATCGGGATTGCAGTAACGAAAGACGGAAGTATTATTTACGCGTGCGATTATAATACACATGTGATTCGTAAAATTGAGAATGGCAATGTATCTAATTTAGCAGGTACTGTTTATTTATCAGGAGCCAATGATGGTCCTGGAGTAAGCGCCTCTTTTAATCATCCATATGGAATTCATTTATTAAATAACGGTGATTTATTAGTCACCGATGAATGGAATAATACGTTAAGAAAACTTACTCCTTTAGGATATACATCAACATTCGCGGGTAGCGGTTTAATGGGTAATGCAGATGGTGGAGCATTAACTTCTTCGTTTAATTATCCTTGGGGCGTAACTTCGGATTCGTTAGGCAACACTTTTATTTTAGACGGATATAACTTTACAATTCGTAAAATTAATCCAGCAGGACAAGTTTCTACATATGCAGGAAATGTAGGTGTTGCAGGAAGCACTGATGGTAATGGTTCTTCAGCAACATTTAATAATGCAGCAGGCATCTGTTATAATCGTACGGATAAGTCATTATATGTAGCCGATACAAAAAATCATACAATTCGCAAGATTTCTTTTGTTTCCACTGTTGTTTTGAATGCAACAATTAATGGTGCTAATTCCGCCACTGTATGCAATGGAGATACAATAACTATTGCTGTTTCTCCTGCGGGACTAACAGGGTATAGTGTATATGATAATGGAATACTAGTTGGAACTTCCTCTTCTACATTAGTAAAAGTTTCAGGATTAACTGCAGGAAGCCATTCGCTAGTTGCAAAAGCTTTTGATACTAACGGTGCTGTAGCTACATCAAATAATATTTCAATCAATGTAACTAATCTTTTTATTCCACAAGTAACTTATTCTGGAGCAACCGCAATTTGTAATGGTGATTCATTAAAATTATCTGCTACAAGCGGTATTTCTTATTTATGGTCTGGTGGACAAACCACAAAAGATATTTATGTACATACGGCCAGTAACTATTCCGTTCAGGTAACAAATAACAATGGCTGTCGAGGCCTATCAATTCCAATTGCAATCACTATACTTCCATTGCCAGATACTACAATTACTTCTTCTAAAGGAGCTATAATTTGTCCGAATGATTCAACAGTTTTAAAAGCAATAGGCGGTGTTTCCTGGAACTGGTCGTGTGGACTAGTAACACAAACGGTACGCGTACCCGCTGGTAATTATCAAGTGATTATTACTGGGGCAAACGGATGTAAAGCAACATCAGCAAATAAAATTATCTCAAATTATAATGTATCGCCAGTAAACGTTTCTCCTTCCGGAAATGTAACAATCTTGCAAAATGATTCTATTCTGCTAACGGCTAGTGGAGGTTCAACTTATCTTTGGTCAAACGGACAAACAGGGGCTTCTATTTATGTACATACTTCTGGAAGTTATAATGTGAGTGCAGTAAATAGTAATGGTTGCAATGTAAGCTCATCAATAGTAAATGTGACTGCTATTAATGCAAGTAATATGATTACTGTTACAGGAACAAATGCATTTTGTGAGGGAGGAAGTACAGTGCTTACATCTTATTTCGCGAACGGAAATCAATGGTATCGAAACAATACTGTTATAAACGGACAAACACAAAACACGCTAACGGTAACGCAGCAGGGCTATTATAAAGTAAAGGTCACAAATGTTGGTAATTCATTCTATTCAGATTCAGTATTTATTCAGGTATATCCATCTGCGCAGCTTCCAACAGTAAATGATACTGCTATTTGTAAAGGAAGTGATTTGCAAATCACAATTGCAGGAAGTAATACTTTTAAATGGTTTAACGAAATCACAGGTGGAACAGCTATCGCTAACGGTAATTCATATACTCAAAACAACGTAGTCACACCTTTTACTGTTTATCTAGACGCAGTAACCAGCAATGGTTGTTACGCAACTGTTAGAAAAAAAATTCAGGTTAATGTTAATCCGCTTCCTGCAGTTGATTTCTCACAAAATGTAGAAATGGATAATGGAAATTATATTACAACCTTTAATCCTTCTTGCAGCGGTGCAGATACTTACAGCTGGAACTTTAACGGAATGGATACTTCCAATCTCCAAAATCCCGAATACACTTTTACTCTTAATGGTGTATACACTATTGCGCTAATTGCTACTAATTCACAAACAGGATGCAGTAATTCTATTCTTAAGAATGTAGATATTCATGTAAAAACAGACTTATTTGTTCCAACCACATTTACTCCAAACAATGATGGAAAGAATGATATTTTCAGAGTAAGAGGGAGCGAAGTAATTGTTGAAGAAATGAACATCTATAATCAATGGGGCAAGGTAATATTTCATGGAGATGCTTCAAATCCTGTCTGGGATGGTTCTTCCAACGGTGAAACGTTAAGTAACGGAACGTACGTTTATAAAATAAAAGTAATTGACGCGGGTATACCAAAAGAATTAAAAGGAACAGTAACATTAATAAAATGAAAAGGATTCTAATCATATTTTTTCTACTGTCCGTATTTGTGAATTCAAATGCCCAGGATCCTCATTTTACACAGGTGAATCGTTTAGGATCGATGATTAATCCTGCAGTATCACTGGCAGACAATAACAACATGCAAGTAACAATGTTGTATCGTACACAATGGAATAATGTAGCACCTTTTAAAACACAAGGGTTGGCATTCAATAAAAAAGTTAATCATTTTACTTTTGATGCAAACGTGATTAACAACACTGCTGGAGATGCAGGATTGAAACAATTATATTTTAATGGTGGACTATCTTATAATTATAAAACAAAGAAAAATAGTTTTATTGGTGGACTACAAATTGGAATAATTCAGCATAGTTTTAATCCGCAGAACATGACATTCGACGATCAGTTTATTCCTGATGTTGGATATTCATCTAATAATGCTACTCAAGAAGTATTTACAAATACAAAATCTATTCGTCCAGATTTTAATGTAGGCGGATTGTGGGTGCGCACCGCGAAGAAAGAAAAGTTAAAACCGTTTGTAGGCGTTGCATTGTACCATATCAATCAACCTAAAGAAACATTTTTAACAGAGACAAGCAAAACAAACATGAAGTCGAATATTTATGCAGGTTTTGTTTACCCTATTAATGATCAGGTTCAATTGCAAACTACTAGTTATTTCGTTCATCAAGGAATAGCTAATGAGTTTATTACTTCAGCAATCGCTAAAGTTAATTTAGAAGAGAACAAAGGTGTTGAAGGAGGAATTATTTATCGATCGAATGATGCGCTTGCATTGTATTCTGGCTATCAACTATCAAATTGGATGGTAGGTGTTTCTTATGATATTAATATAAGTGGATTAACAAATGTAAATGGAGCATTTGAGTTAACGCTTACTTATCAGCCAAAGGCAAAAGTAAAAGAGCCGAAGAAGCTATCAGTGAAAGAAAATCAGAAGGCAGTTAAAGACAGTCTTGATAAACAAGCGATGTTAACTGCGGAAGTAATGGTATCAAAAGAAGCAAAGGTTATTTTTATTAAGGAGAAAGAAGCTAAAATCATCAAGCAACAACGTGTTCCTTTAACAAAGCCATTAGTTATTCCTGATAAAGAGGATATCGCGAAGGTGGAAAGTAAATCGCCAGCAATCATTGCGAATAATGCAGAAGAAATAGATGTTATTAAAGCTGAGAACAAAGTTGAGCTTAATGCTCCTTTGGTTATTGAAGAAAGAGAAGACTTAGCAATGATAACTCATAAGCAGGATTTCAAAGTAATTGAAATCGCAGCGACTGAGCAAAATGTTATCAAAGAGCAACCTATTTCATTAACTGCTCCATTGGTTATAACAGATCGCTATACGGATATGGTAGCAATAGTAGATGTAAAAACAGCAGCTCCAATTAAAATTGAAGAAGTAGAACATACTATTCAGCCTATAGAAAAAATTGCATTAACAAATCCATTAATTATTGAAGAGCATGAAGAAATTTCAGAAGTCTTAGTTCCTAAAAATGCGTTGGTATTACATGAAGATTCATTACCAATTTTACCAACTCAAGATACAAAAGTAGAATTAACGGCACCACTTGAAATTCCTGAACAAGAAATTGCAGTACGCGATAGTGCTCCTGAATTAATGAAGAAAAACGCAGATTTGATAATTATTACTGAATCTGACAACGACTTACAAATTGCAATATCGCCTGCAGTGCAATTAACAGCACCGAAGGTAGAAGAAGAAAAAAGCGTTAGTGAAATTTCTGCGAATTACATGACATTTAATCATAATAGCACTGCAGTAGATCAGATTCAGGTGATAGATATTTTAGAACCAGTTTACGATAGCTTATGGTTTAATAAAAATTATCAGGTAACTCTAGTAGCTGATAGTCGTGATAAACAACAATTGAATTTACCTCGTTTGAAAGCAGTGCAAAATGTATTGATCAAAAAAGGTGTTGCAAAAGATCGCATCAAGTTAGTACTTAAAGATGATGGATTAAATCCAGCAAGTAGTAATTATCAAGGAGCTGTTTATTTCAAAGTTCAATCTGTTAAGTAATACTTTATTCAAATGATTGTGTATTTTTGAAACACAAATCATACGAATGAAAAAAATACTTGTACTACTCGCTTTCTTCTTTTGTGCAACAGCTAAGGCGCAACAGTCCGACTCACTGATAATTTCTAAAATAATCAATCAGGCACTTACTAATGGTGAATGCTATCCACGATTAAATTATTTATGTAAAAATATTGGTCCTCGTTTAAGTGGTTCGCTTAACGGAGAAAAAGCAGTGGAGTATGTTAATCAACTTTGTGTAGAACAAAAGCTCGATACTACCTTTTTACAACCCGTAACGGTTCCGCATTGGGTACGAGGAGAAAAAGAGCAAGCGTATTATAAGGTCAATGGAAAGAAATCGGCAGTTGCAATTTGCGCATTAGGTGGAAGTATTGCTACATATAAAAAGGGGATATGCGCACCAGTAATAGAGGTTCATGATTTCGATGAATTAAAAGTACTAGGGCGTGAGAAAATTGAAGGAAAGATTGTTTTTATGAATCATCCAATGAAATCTTCTTTTGTACATACGTTTGATGCGTACGGTGAAGCAGCAGGGTATCGTTGGGCAACAGCGCAGTACGCTGCCAAGTATGGAGCAATAGGTGTTGTGGTTAGATCAATGACATTAGCATTAGATAACAATCCACATACTGGCGCAATGGGATATAACGATACCATTATAAAAATTCCTGCATGTGCAATTAGTACAATAGGCGCTGATGAATTAAGTGCTGCAATCAAGAATAATTCGCAAGTAGAATTTTATTTTAGACAGTCGTGTGAAAAATTTCCTGATGCACAATCCTATAATGTAATTGGAGAATTAAGAGGAAGCGAAAAGCCGGAGGAGATTATTGTTATTGGCGGACATTTAGACTCATGGGAGTTGGGCGAAGGCGCGCATGATGATGGTGCTGGTGTGATGCAATCGTTAGAGGTATTACACATCTTTCAAAATTTAAAGTTGCAACCGAAAAGAACAATTCGCTTTGTTGCATTTGCAAACGAAGAAAATGGAAGTCGCGGAGGAAAACAATTGTTAGCTTATGCGAAAGAGCGAAATGAAAAAATAATTGCAGCCATCGAAAGCGATGAAGGAGGATTTACTCCTCGCGGATTTTCATTTAATGGTGATTCGTTGAAGATGCAAAAGGTGATGAGCAAGCAAGAATTATTTTATCCATACGATTTAAAATATTGGGAAAACGGTTATGGTGGAACAGATATCAATTATCTAAAAGAAGTTGGTGCGTTATTAATTGGATTTGTTCCCGACTCACAACGATACTTCGATGTTCATCATGCTTCAACGGATGTTTTTGAAAATGTAAACAAACGTGAATTAGAATTAGGCGCTGGTAGTATGGCGGCCCTTGTTTATTTATTAAGTGAATACGGAGTTAATCCGTAGTAGTTAGTAAACAAAGTTAACTTGCGTATTCTTGTCCCCAATTATGCAAGGAATGAATACTAGGAATAAAACTTTAAATTAATTAACCTATAAATTCAAAATCATGAACAGAGTCCAAGCAATTTTAACAATCGATACTGAAAATCTTCCAGAGAATTTTCAGGAAATCATCAAGCACGAACAAGAAGTTGTAGCGAAATGGAAGGAAGAAGGAATTCTCGAAAGTCTTTTTTTACGTCCTACACGAAATGGTGCTGTACTAATCTTTAAAGATATCGATGAAGCAGCAGCAATGGAGCTTATGCAAACGTTACCGCTTTATCAACTTAAAAAAAGTGTAGAGTACTATTCGCTAATAAAACAATTTTAAAAACAGCATTTAATGTATAGAGGAACGGCGCAATTTATTTGCGCCGTTCTTATTTTCTATTTAATGATAAATTGATCTGCATCCTTATTCGCAGGGAATCGTTTTCGAAAAGCTAGTAGGTTTTTATGATTTAAAGTAATAGTTTCTATTCCTTCTTTATTTGGCTTTAATGTAGATATTTTATTTCCTAACATATCTAACGTAAATGAATAACCGTTATAAGCAATCTCATTTCCATCCTTTCCTACACGATTAACTCCACATACAAAAGCTTGGTTTTCGATGGCGCGAGCAATTAGTAATTGTTGCCAGGCATAACTACGAACTGCAGGCCAGTTGGCTACATTAATCATTACATCATAACGATACTTATTTTTCGAATCAATATTTCTACTCCAAACAGGGAAGCGTAAATCATAACAAACTAACGGCATTATCTTCCATCCTTTCAATTCAACAATCAGCGCTTTATTTCCCTTCGTAAAAACGGTATCTTCTTTCGCCATGCTGAATAAATGTCGTTTGTTATAATAT
>JAPJNH010000138.1 GCA_026461075.1 Chitinophagales bacterium | reverse complement strand
TACGAGGGAAGCTGATAGAGAATTTAGTTTGCCAGTATTTTTTTTCTAAATAGTCGAGGTGTAAAGCGGTGAAGAAGGAGTCGGTACGCCAATCTTCCAAGCCAAGTAAAACGCCTAAGCCAATTTTATGAAAGCCCGCACGTCCGACTCTATCGGGTGTGTCGAGACGGTAGTAAAAGTTTGATTTTTTACCTTTTGGATGATATTTAGGATAATTGGCTTGATGATAAGTTTCCTGATAGACAAGAATCGCGTAAGCGCCATGTTCATGCATGGATTTGTAATCTTCTTCTTCTAAAGGTTGTACTTCGATGGAGATATTTGAAAAATACTGATTAGCGATATCGATTGCTTTATTGAAATATTCGGTGTGAACAGTGGCGTTCGCTTCTCCAGTCACTAAAAGGATATGGTCGAAGCCTAGTGTTTTAATGGCTTCGAATTCACGATGCATTTGTTCTTCACTCAATGTTAAGCGCGCAATTTTATTGTCGAAGCTGAAGCCACAATAGGTGCAGATATTATGACACTCATTGCTGAGATAGGCTGGAGCGTACATTTGAACGGTATTGCCAAATCGACGAAGTGTAATCTCCTGGCTTATTTGCGCCATTTCTTCGAGGTAGGGAGCGGCGGCAGGAGAGATTAGCGCAGCGAAATCGTCTAGGGTTCTTTTTTCTTTTTTATAGAGGGCTCGTTCGACCTCTTGCGCTGTGAATGCTGAGAAACGTTCACTTACTAGATTCCAATTATATTGATCAAAAACACTTTTAAAAGCCATCTCAAAATATTTTTCTGCAGAAGTTTTACAAAAATAGATTTTATTACTACATTTGCAGTCCTTTCGGGGCAATAATACAACAAATTGTTTTTCGAAAGGTTGTCTCACAAGCATAAAAAGCGATGGTGCGGTAGCTCAGTTGGTAGAGCAAAGGACTGAAAATCCTTGTGTCGCCGGTTCGATTCCGGCCCACACCACCACTAAAAAGAGCCTCGATCTTCGAGGCTCTTTTTTTATGCAAGTTCAACAGCTTAATAATTCACGAGTTACTCGCGTTATTAGATGTATACTTGATTCCTTTAGGAGTATGTTCGTTTATTTAATCTTTTCCGCTAAGTTAAATCGCTTTTATATTGGCGAAACTGAAGATATTGCAATTAGACTAAGGCAACATGTGACAAAGTTCTTTCCTGGGGCATTTACTAAGTTAAGTTCTGACTGGGACTTAAAACTAGTTTTGAAGGTTTCAAATAGAATTGAAAGCAGGCAAGTTGAGCGATATATAAAAGGGATGAAGTCAAAAACTTTTAATCAAAATATAATTAGTGATGAATGCTTTCGAATGAATTTTATTAAACGAGTTTATGATAAGTTTATGATAGTGGTATCCGAGGTAGAAATAAAATAGTGTCGCCGTCCCGAAATCCCGAAGTTTCGGGACGGGACGATTCCGGCCCACACCACCACTAAAAAGAGCCTCGATATTCGAGGCTCTTTTTTTATGCAAGTTCAACAGCTTAATAATTCACAGGTTAATTGTTTTATTTTTGCTCAAGAATTAACTTCACTGATTTGGCAGCATCAAGTACTGTTTTTTCAAATGGAATAGGTTTCCAATTAAAGGTATTCATTGTATTGCTGACATCAGCTTGAACAGTATTTCCTATGAAAGGCAACATTCCTTTGGCTTCATCATTAAATTTCGCCATAAACTTCAATAGAAAAGTTGGGGCTAATTTTGTGCTTACTTTCGTATATCCATTTGATTTTAATATTTGCGCAATTTCTTGCATCGCATGCGCTTTTTCTGTTGTAACAATGAATCGCTTGCCATTTGCGTTTTCATTTTCTAGTGCTGCAACTTGTATAGTTGCAACATCTCTTACATCAGACATCACTGAATTAGCGCGTGGTAACATTGGTACTTTTCCATTAATTAACTTTTTGAAAAAATCCATCGCTTCATTTGATAGATTCCCTGTTAATGTTGGACCATAGATGGGGCCTGGGTTCACAACGACCAATTCCAGTTTGGAATCGCCTGTTTGATTTTTAATAAATTCCCAAGCACTTTTTTCGGCGAGTGTTTTACTTTTAAAGTACGCAGTTAATTGTTTTGCATTCACATTTGTCCAACTGTCTTGATCAATTTTAATGAGGCCTGATTGCCCTCCTTGCATGGCAGCCGTCGAAGACGTAAGAACCATTCTTTTTACACCAGCATTTTTTGCAGCCTTCAAAGCTCTTAATGTACCATCAACAGCGGGTTTTATTAATGCGTTTTCATCTTTTGGTTCTTTTACGACAAAAGGCGATGCCACATGTAAAACATATTCGCAACCTTCCATTGCTTTTTCCCAACCTTTATCCTTCATTAAGTCGAGTTCACAAAATTCCAAATTGCCTTTCGGGTCTACTTCTTTTTTAATACCGTTGATTACATCATCAGCTTTTGTTATATTTCTAACTGAACCTCTTACCGCATACCCTTTTTTTAATAGTTCAGCAGCACAATGCTGGCCTACATATCCTGATATTCCTGTTACTAATACTTTTTTCATTATTCTGAGCTTTTTGATTTTAAGGGACAATCCAAACTCATTATAATTTGAATTTGGATTGTCTAATTAGGTTTATTTCTACATTCCCGGAATTATTACTACTCTTCCTTCCTCAGATTGCAGCTCATTAATGCGCAGGTTTTTATAGGGTTGATACTCTTCTGAGTTGTACCAACCTTCAGCTGCTTCCATATTAGGGAATTGTAGGACTGCTGCCCAATTCCCATTCCAATCACCTTCTTTTACGTTTGGTGCAGGAGTTCCCGCAATCATTTGCCCGCCATGTTTTTGCAAAATAGGAATTGCAAATTGGGCATACTTTTGCATTAGTTCATCAAGGCTTTGAACTTTCATTTGAACCATAATGTAGGCTGGCTTCGTTGCATTTGCACCTTCGATACTTTTTTCTTGATTTTCCATTTTTTAAATTTTAATTATTACTTTTGTTTCGCAAGCAAAACTATAAAATAACTTTTGATTTGCAAGTAATAATTCAAATAAGTTGCATTTTACAAGTAAAAAATTATTGTTTTAGTAACATGGATATTAATTTCCGATGCCAGTGCCCAATTACATCTGCCCTTGACATTCTGGGAGATAAATGGATTTTGGTTATTATTAAGCAGATGCTAATTGAGGATAAAATGACTTTCAAAGACTTTACTGAAAGTGATGAAGCCATTGCGACTAACATTCTGGCATCTAAGCTAAAATGTCTTGAAGAGTTAGGTATTATAACTAAAACACAGCTCCCTGAAAATAAAAAAACTAATCTTTATCTATTGACTGAAAAGGGGTTGGCTTTAACTCCTCTCATTGTAGAATTATCCATTTGGAGTGATCAAAATGTAAGAGAATTGAATTCAATAATGAGGGAAAGTCCTGAAATAGCAATTATGAAAAGTGATAAAAACACTTTTATTAAAATGATACAAGATACTTACAAAACAAAAATTGGTTTTGTTAGCAAAATTGTGAATAAAGACAATACCTAATTGCTCTAGTGCTTTAAAATGCATGCATATCCTGCTTAGGGTAGTTTAATGCTGAATAATAAATATGCATTTCTTTCCCTGCTTTTCTTTTTATCTTGCAGTTGATGAGCGCTCAAACGTATTGGCTTTTTGGAATATCTGGTGCTGGAAAAAGTACCCTCGCGCAAGCGTGGCAAAAGCAGTGGAAATTGCAGGGCCAACAAGTAGTGTTATTGGAAGAAGAGGTATTAAAGCTTGGAATTAATAGTGATTTAAATGCAAGTGCTATTCTGAAAGAGGAAGTAACTCGGCGACTAGCTGAAATTTCTAAATTGTTTAATTCTAATGGCTTGGATGTTATAATTTGTGCGGTTACGCCATTGGAAGAGCAACGCCAGCTTGCGTCACAAATTATCGGTGCGAAAAATTTCAAAGCAATTTTTGTAGATGCACCTATTCAAATTTGCCAAAGAAGAGACCCTAAAGGATTATACGTAAAGGCACTTTCAGGAAGGATGAAGTTTTTTCCAGGGGTAAATGCTACCTTTGAAGCGCCAGATGCAAATTGCTTGAAAGTGAATACGGATCAAATTTCTGTAAGTAATTGCTTAGATTTAATCTTCTCTAAAATCAATAGTAAATAATCATAATATGCTTTTGTTGCTTTCTTATTTATTGGCATTATTGATTGGATTGAGTATTGGTATTATGGGAAGTGGCGGCGCTATTTTGGCAGTTCCAATATTGTATTATGTCGCAGGTTATAGTATGTTAGAGGCAAGCGTATATTCTTTGTTTGTTGTCGGGGCAACTTCTGCTGTCGGGGCTATGCGTAGTTGGAAGAATAAGCTGGTCAATTGGAGCGCTGTATTGTTTTTCGGAATACCCTCTGTCATCTGTGTTTACCTAACTCGTTTATTCATTGTTCCTTTATTTCCAAAAACGATTTTCTCAGTTGCAGATTTTTCAATGCCTTTGGATATGGCCTTGTTGATGCTATTTGCCGTTTTGATGTTATTAGCAGCACGTTCTATGCTACGCAAACAAGTGGTGGGTGCGCAAACTTCTTTGAATTTTAATAGCAATAAATCTCGATTACAAATCATTATGTTCGGAGTAATCGTAGGGGCATTAACGGCAATTCTTGGTGCCGGTGGTGGTTTTTTAATCATACCTGCGCTGGTGTTGTTTATGTATTTGCCGATGAAAGAAGCCATCGGAACATCTATGTTTATTGTTGCGATGAATGCCTTGAATGGCTTTATAGGAAGTTTATTGAAGGGTAGTGTAAATCTCAACTATCAATTTTTATTAATTTTCTCCCTAATGGCTATTATAGGACTTTTTATAGGGATGCATTGGTCAAAGCGATTGAATGCTGAAAAACTTAAAAGAGCTTTCGCATTCTTTGTTTTAGGGATGGGATTATTTATTATAGTTCAGCAAATTTTAAATCATTTGAAATGATTTATTTTTGTAATGAATTGATGAAAGTCATTTTTTTTATTGATTAATATGCCGTAAATTGCAGGTGTAAATGCACAACTTCTTTTCTACAGTCAAAAGGATTTAGTAACTTTACAAAATTAAATGGTGGTATTAATGCGGTTAAGTCTTTATTAAATCTATCACATTAAGTTTTTAGGTAATTTTACCACATAAGCTGATCGACGCGGTTCTTTTGCTGAGGAAGGAGTTTAAAGGTGATTCAAAGAATGACTTCTGAGAAAGGGCCGCTCGATCTACTATTTTCAAGTTAACTTATGGTGAGTTCTCTGCAATCATTGTTAGATGGTGAAGTTCCTGTTTTAATTGATTTTACAGCTACTTGGTGTGGACCTTGTAAAATGCAAGCGCCAATTTTAACGGAGCTTAAAAAGGAAGTAGGGGATAGGGTTCGTGTTATAAAAATTGATATTGATAAAAATCCGCAAGTTGCAGCTGCATTTCAAGTGCAAAGTGTTCCCACAATAATTATTTTTAAAGATCGTAAGCCCATCTGACGTCAGTCGGGTGTGCAATCGAAACAAGCCTTAATTCAAGCGATAAAATCTGTTTAAAATGAATATGGATCTTCAGGAAGCGCACGATCTATTAAAGCCTCTCTTTGAGGAAAGATTATTAAAGGAGATGTTGCAATTTGGAGAGCTAAAAAGATTTCCTGAAGGGGAGGTGATTATGGACTACGGTAAGTATGTTCGTTCAATGCCTTTAATTCTAAAAGGCACGATTAAAGTTTTTAGACAAGAGGAGGATAAAGAGATTTTATTGTATTATCTCAGTGATCAGGAAACCTGTTCTATGGCGTATTCTTGTTGTATGGAGGCCCGCAAAAGCGAGGTGAAAGCAATTGCTGACGAAGACGTTTTTTTGCTTTCTATCCCTCATCAGAAATTAGATGAATGGCTATGTACTTTTCCAAGTTGGAAAAACTATATCATGCGCAGTTTCAATGTACGTTTCATTGATTTATTAAAATCTCTAGAGCAAATTGCGTTTCATCGTTTAGATGAGCGCTTAGAAAATTATCTCCGGGAGAAATCTTCGCGAAGCGGTTCCGCATTAATTCATCTTTCGCATCAGCAAATTGCCGACGAGATGGGATCTTCGCGGGTTGTTATCTCGCGTTTGCTGAAGCATCTTGAAAATGAAAAGCGCTTACTTATTTACCGGAATGAGATAAAGTTATTGCCTAATTTTTAGCGAAGTAGCTTTCTAAGGTTTTATAACGGTAGTCGAAAATTCTATTCAATTTCTTTTGAATGATAATCGGATGAGCTATTTGACCGAAGATACCGAAAGGTAGCGCATAATGCACGATGTCTGTCATTAGCACACCGCCGTCACAGGATTCGAAATGATGTTCATGGTGCCACAGCTTGTAGGGACCGATTCTTTGTTCATCAACGAAATAGTGAGGAGCTTTAACATGTGTGATTTCTGTTAGCCAATCGAAGGAGGCAAATGGAAAGGGTTTTACTTTGTAGGCGATCATCAATCCTTCATATACTTGCCCTGGCACTTTTGTGATAATCTTAAACGATAATTCATCAGGAGTTATTTCGTTTAGGTTTTCTGGACGACTAAAAAATTCCCATGCTTTTTCTAAGGTGATAGGAAGGAACTGTGTGCGCTCTAATTTGTAAATCATGCAAACAAAACAAGCGACAGGTATAATTGTTCGGTGATAGGCAACAAAAAACCCCGCTTCTAAGAAGCGAGGTTTAAGACGGGAGGATGAGGGGGTTCGAACCCCCGACCCTCGGAACCACAATCCGATGCTCTAACCAGCTGAGCTACACCCTCCGTATGAGGGCGCAAATTTATGTTTTTTTATTGATTTGGCAAAATAAAACTGTAGCATTTGCGTACAAAATCGTTGGAATGCCGAAAAAGACGAAAAAAATATCTTTTTCTGTTTCTTAATCTGCTGAAAAAAAATCAATTTTGTAGACGAATAATTATAATAACCCGAAATGGCGCTTTTCAACTTTCTTACGCACGAAATCGCGATGGATTTGGGCACGGCTAACACCTTGATCATTCACAATGATAAAGTAGTGGTAGATGAGCCTTCAATCGTTGCTATCAATAAATTAACTGGTAAAGTAATTGCTGTTGGCAAGCGCGCGATGCAAATGCATGAACGTACGCACGAAGATTTGAAAACCATTCGTCCATTACGTGATGGGGTGATTGCCGATTTTAATGCCGCAGAAAGTATGATTCGCGAGATGATCAAATTGATTCATCCGAATCGTCCTTTTATCACGCCTTCATGGAAAATGGTTATTTGTATCCCAAGTGCAATCACTGAAGTGGAGAAGCGTGCCGTTAAAGATAGTGCTGAGCAAGCGGGTGGTAAAGAAGTATATTTAATTCATGAGCCGATGGCTGCTGCGATTGGTATTGGCATCGACGTTGAAGAGCCAGTAGGGAATATGATTATTGATATCGGAGGTGGTACAACGGACATCGCTGTTATCGCGTTGGCGGGTATTGTTTGCGATCAATCTATTCGTGTAGCGGGAGATGAGTTTACAGGTGATATAATCGAATATCTTCGTAAGGCGCATAACATGTTGATTGGTGAGCGTACTGCTGAATCAATTAAAATTCATGTGGGTTCTGCTTTGAAAGAACTAGATAATCCACCAGATGATTACCGTGTAAGTGGTCGCGACTTGATGACCGGTATTCCAAAAGAAATTACTGTTTCTTATAGCGAGATTGCAAGTGCCTTGGATAAGTCGATTTCCAAAATTGAAGAAGCTGTATTGAAAGCCTTGGAAACAACTCCTCCAGAATTAGCCTCTGATATTTATCGCAATGGTCTTTATTTGACGGGTGGTGGAGCTTTGTTACGTGGTTTGGATAAGCGTATTCAAAACAAAACAAAGTTGCCAGTACACGTGGCAGATGATCCATTACGTGCCGTAGTTCGTGGAACAGGTATTGCATTGAAAAATATTCATAAGTATCCATTCTTGATGAGCTAATAGATTGACTCGTTCGCATGCGCAATCTATTTCTATTTATTACTAAGTACTTTGCTGTCATTCTCTTTGTTCTATTGGAGATGTGGTCGGGTTGGTTGATTGTCAATGAAAGTGACTATCACAACTCCTCCTTCAATAATACCGCCTTGTCGATGCGCGGTTCGGTGGAGGAATGGTATTCGGATATGCGTTTGTATTTTCGTTTGCGTCGTGTTAATGATAGTTTAGCTTCTGAAAATGCTCGATTGCGCGCTTTGTTACCGGATGCCTACATGATTCAAAGCGACTCTGCTAAAGTTGTTTTAGACAGTTTACAGCATCCCGCTTTCAAATTTTTAATGGCGCGTGTGGTTAGTAATACCTTCACGAATCAGAACAACTATTTAATAATTAATAAGGGTAAAGACTTTGGTATCCAAAGTGGTTGGGGTGTTGTGGTGAATAATGGTATCGTGGGTGTCGTAAAAGATGTTAGTGATCACTATTCTACGGTCTTATCCTTGCTACATAACAAAACGAAAGTCAGCGTTCGCGTGAACAAAAGTAATTTTGTGAGTATGACATGGAAAGGGATGAATGCTTCTTATGCTGAGATTGATGATATCGCCAAACACGTTCCATTAAAAAAGGGTGATACCGTCTTCACTAGTAGCGAAACATGGTTTTATCCTCCGGGCTATATGGTCGGTAGGGTAGAGAAGTTTGAGTTGAATGAAGGCTCTAATTTTTACAGTGTAAAAGTGAAATTGAGTACCGACTTTGCCAATATGAATTATGTCTATGTGGTGAATCCTTTAATGCGTGCTGAAGTGGATTCTTTAAAAGCTAAAACGAAGTCGGATGAATAGTCAACTTTATATACGTTTAGCCTTACGATTTGCGCTTTATGTGCTGTTGCAGATTTTGGTATTGAACCATGTGGAATTGCACGGCTTGATGAACCCCTATATTTACCCGCTTTTAATCATTTTATTGCCACTTGGCGTACCACGTTGGGGCGGATTAATTATCGCCTTCGTAATGGGCTATATTGTGGGTTATTTCACCAACGCCTCCGGATTACATGCTGCCGCTTTATTGGCAATCACGTTTATTCGACCAACCTTATTACGTTTATTTTTCCCAGGATTAAATGAAGAGGAATTTGGAGAATTGAATCTAACACGAACTAGTACTTTTAATTTCGTTATCTATGTCGTTTCGATGGTTTTAATACATCACTTTATTTTGTTTATGCTACAAGTTTGGAGCCTGCAGTTGTTCGGATGGGCATTTATGAAGATTATCTTTAGTACGATTATCTCTTCCATTCTGATTCTTTTGGCAGAGTATCTGATGCGGAATAAAAAAGCATGATTAAATTAAGAATTAAGGATTAAGAATTAGGAATTGTTTAATGAAAGGTGAATAATGAAAGATGAATGGTCGTAAAAATAGAAAAGCCGCATCCAAAGGAGGCGGCTTTTTTATGCAATTAATCTTTCGATTAGTGTGTGTGTGCAGTTAAGCTTTCGAATTCTTTTAAGCTAACTTGACGCTTAGTAGGATTTGCTAATCCACGTAAGAATTCCATTACACGTTTGTTGATCATATTGTCTACCATGTATTCACGCTCTTTTTCATTTGCAAGGATACGGTGACAAAGATCGTGCAAGAAAGTAGGCTCCATTTCACCATATGACTCTTGCAAGTAGCCCATTACTTCATCATGCAAATCTTTTTCTTGAACCTGCATATTGTTGTCCGTAACGATTTTGTTTTTGATCAAAGTCCAACGGGTATCGTTCATTACCAATGGGAATTCACGTTCCATTTGTTCGTCAGAGATATCCGTTTTAGCAACAGACTTCAACCAACGACGAAGGAAGGTCTCTGGCAATTCTAATGTTGTGTTTTTTACCAAATAGTCTTGCAAGTCGTGGAATAACTTACGTTCTCCTTCCTTGTTATATACTTTTTGTAATTCTTCTTTCATGGCAGATTTGAAACCATCGATATCTACTACACCACGACCTGGGAATACTTTTTCAAAAAGTTCTGCATTCAATTCAGCCTTTTCTAAACGATAGATTTGTTTCAAGGTTACATTCATTGCAGACATATCTAAAGCATCACCTGTAGCGTGATCGATATTCAATACACGGTGCAAGATGAATTCTTTATCGCCTTCATAGGCTGCAGCAAGGTCGAAAGCGATGCTTTCGTCTTTTTTCATCGCAATGATTTGTTTGCGCGCAGCTTCCGACTTGATCGTAGAAACGAGGATGTTAACTGTTTTAGAGAAATTGCTAGCAGCGTTTTCGATTTGAACACTTACTACATCATTTTCTTCTACCGTATCCGTTGGTTCGCTTTTGCCATGACGCGTTTGTTCGTAGCCGATTTCCTTTTCTAAAACTTCGTCGTTTACGATTAGTTCAAGTTCTTCTATACCTGAGAAAGCTGGCAATTGAAATTCTGGTTGGATACCAATTTCGAAAGCCATTGTATAATCAGCAGGTGCGTTGATATCTAAAGTTTGACCAGTAACAGGAAGTGCTAAAGGGTTGCCAAGAAAATGAATATTGTTTTCGCGAATGAATTTATCTAATTCTTCGTTCGCCATTTTGCCGATTTCGTCAGCCATTACTTCTAAACCATATTTTGATTTAATGAAGCTAGCAGGAGTTTTGCCTGGGCGGAAACCTGGCATCGCCACTTGTTTAGAAAGCTTTTTAAGACCTGCGTCTACGCGCGGCATGAATTCAGAAGTAGTGATAGTCAATTCAACACGGTCGTGAAGAAGACCCAAATTTGTACGATTAATTGTAGCCATAATTATTATTTAGCCTTATTAAGTAGGCTGTTTAGGGGTGCAAAGATAATGAATAATGAATAATGAATGGGGAATAATTCAGGATAAAATGAAAAGTTGAAGCTTGGACGTAAAAGTAAAAAACCCCGTAAAACGGGGTTTTAAAGTGCAGGTGAAGGGACTCGAACCCCCACGCCCGTAAGGCATCAGATCCTAAGTCTGACGCGGCTGCCAATTACGCCACACCTGCAAAGGGAGTGCAAATGTAGGGATTAATTGGGATTTTTTAGAAAAAAAGTGATGATTTTAATTTCCTGCAATGAAGATGACTCCATTTGCTGAAGCACTTAAATAATATTTTGCTTTACAGCTTTTGCAACGGCTTCTTGTGCGGAATGCACATGCAATTTTTCGTAAATCTTTTTCGTGTGTGCATTTACGGTATGCCAAGAAATTCCAAAGCGCTCAGCAATTGCCTTGTAGTTTAATCCTTCCACTAGTAGACTTAAAATCTCAATTTCTCTTTCTGTTAGATTGAAATTGTTCTTTACTTTCTGCTGATTGTTTTTGTCTATGTTTTGAAAAATGGTGAGCACCTTCATAGCGATAGATGGGGTCATGTATGCTCCTCCTTGTGCCACTTCGCGAATTCCTTCAATTAGTTTTTCTGGCGCGGTTTTCTTTAGATAGTATCCACTGGCTCCGGCTTGTAAGGCTGCAAAAATTTTATCGTCGTCATCAAAAACAGTTTGCATGATCACTGCCACATTGGGCGTGTTTTTCTTAATCAATTTTAAAGCCTCTATGCCATTAATTTTTGGCATATCAATATCCATTAAAACAATATCTGGTTTTAAGTTTGTGACCTGTTGTACTATTTTGTTACAGTCTTCGAAAGCTCCTAGACAATGCATATCAGGTGTATGGTTAATTAATAACTCAATACCCTCTAATCGAGCTTTGTTATCGTCGTAGGCTAAAATAAAAATCATACTTGAAGATACTATAAAGAATGATGTATTGCGTCACTAATACTAGTGATACTAATTACTTGGGCATTTTAAGGTAATAGAAGTGCCTTTGCCAAGCTCACTCACGATGCGTACTTCTCCATTCAGTTGTGTTGCGCGTTTGTGCATATTTGCTAAGCCATTACCAGGTTTAATACTTTTTTCTTCAAACCCTATTCCATTATCTACAATCTCTAGTTGTATCATTCTATTTGATAGATTCGCTTCGATATTTATGCTTGTCGCGTTCGAATATTTGATTGCATTATTGAAAGCTTCTTTGAAAAACAAGTAGATGTTCTTTCGTTGAATCATCCCCATTTTTGTTTTATTTAAAGCAGGGTCTATTTGAAAGGTGATTTTGATAGGGATATCTTCACTTAAAGAACTCGCATAGTCTTTCATTTTAATGGATAAATTATCAAACTGATCATTCTTGGTATTAATCATCCACACAATATCACTCATAGCATCTTGTGAAGCCTGAGAGAAGATATTTATCTTATCTACTAATCGCTTCGTCTCCTTATCATCACTAGCTATCTTCTGTTTGATCAAGGCCAAGAAAAGAGTGATGTTGCTTAAGTTAGCCCCAACTTCATCATGCAGATCTTTAGCAATATCATTTCGTATATCTTGTAGTTTTTCAATCTGACGAAGTTTCTCTCGGATGATACTTGAAATAAGTAGCACGACAAGGATTAAACACAAGCTTATAAACCACCACGTTTTGTACCATGGTGTGGCAATGTTTATTTCTAATCCTTTTTCCATTATAGTCCACTGACCATAACAATCAGAAACTTTTAATCTGAAGAGGTAATTACCTGGAGGGATTTGTAAAAAGGTAGCTTCCCTTTGTGTTTCGCAATTTACCCATCCGTTTGTTAGGCCTACTAATTCATAGGCATACTGGAATTCGTTATTTCTAAAATGTCCTAAGGCGGCGAATTCTATTTTTAAATTATTAGCGTCGTACGCAAGATCTATTTTTTCATGAAGGGGTTCAATTATTTTTCCATTATTCCAAATTGCGGTTATTTGAAGCGGATTTTTAATGGCAGGAATTTTTAACTCTTGTGGTGAAAAATAATTTAATCCTGCAATGCCTCCGAATAATAGCATTCCATCTACGGTCCTTAAAGACGCATTTGTATTGAATTCTGCACTTTGTAAGCCATCCAAACTTGAGAAACGTTCAAAAGTGTTCGTTAGGTAGTTAAAACAAGTGAGTCCGTTATTCGTGCCCATCCATATTTCATTCGGACGACCCCATTGGATGGAATAGATATAATTGTCACCAAGTCCACTAGAGGAAGTCCATTGCCTAACACTATCATTGGTATAATTATAGTTGATTAAGCCCATTCCATTTGTTCCCAACCAAATACTTCCTGCTTTATCTTTAAGTATGGCCCTTATATTATTGATTGTTGAATGCCCATGTCCAATAATTGACCTATAGGTAAAGGTTTTGCCTTTGTATTGATAATTGATAAGTCCGTTTTCACAGGCAATGAACAAATTTTCAGCATCCGCCTGCAAAAAACTGAAGACAATGCCAAGATTTGGGATTTTTTGATTTTCTGGAGCAAACTCACGAATGCAATAGGAGGGAGACACGCCTCTTTTTAGCGCCTTCCAATCACATTGATAAATTCTATTATCGGGAGTACCTAACCACAAATAACCATTCTGATCAAAGTAAAAGCAGCGAATAGTAGCTCTTACTAAGGAAGCATGTTCCTTACCTAATTTTTCATTGAGGCCACTAAAGTCTTTAGAATACACACTTAGTTTTAATTCGTTCCAAGCGGAAAGCCAAATATCCCCTTCTGGGTCCTTAGCGATATGACTTACGGGTGTATTCTTATAGCTTATCAAGGCTGGATGCACCTTTGCATTTATTTCCGTCAAAGATTGCTTGCGAGGATCGAATACAAGCAGACCACTTAATGTGCCCGTCAATACTTCTGCATTATCCAATTCGCAGAAACAGCGTATATTTTGTTTAAAGAACGTATTTTGAAGAGAAGTTGGTTTCGCTACTTGATTTAAGGCGTATGGGGTGAAAACAGCTGTTTTAGCCTCCATTTTTATCAAACCGTTACCAGGTGAAGCAAACCATGCCACGGCCTCATCTGTATAATAGGTTTCTAGGTTGCTTAAAACGGAGAAACCATTACTTGCCAATGGGGCGTCTACTTCTTGGATCTGCAGTTTTGGTACTTTTAATTCATAGAAGGCATTATCCATGGTGATTAAACCGATACTTCCCCATAGACCCCTGACGATTGTTTTTAGGTTTAATTTTCTGTTCGCGTACTGTGGAATTTCTATTAATTTGAAGGCGCTGTTTTGGTAAATTAAAATCGACTGGCCCGAGAGCAAATAATAATCTGTTGCGGATGCTAAACACACCTTCGATTGAATAAATAATTTGTGATAAGCTTGCGGGATGCTACTTGGAACAATTTCTTTTGTTTGCCATTTTAGGTCATATAATTTCTGATCCAGTATGAGTAATAATTGATCCTTTTGAATCGGATGTTTCAATAGTTTTAGGTTGCTGCTCCAATTGATAGGAACTGACTTATTAAATGGAGTGAATTTCTCTGTAATGAAGTCGAAAAGAAATAGGCCCTCCTTTTGCTGGACAAGGATGTTATGCCCGAAACTCTCCTTCTGTATTTTACTTGAAGGCCATTTAGATATATTTATCTTTTTTAATACTAATCCTTTGGTGTCAAAAATATAAATTGTTTTTTCGCTAAAATTATGTAGAAGAAAGTATTGCTCATTATCCAAAAAGTAGGCGCTTGTTCCTGCTTTTGTAAAGTTTAAAAGGGTAGTATAATGGGTGGATCCAGCTGCAATTTTATTGAGGTTGTTTTGCGTGCAAAACAGAATGGTTCCTGTTTTATAATTTGTGGTAACACCTTTAATTCGAACCGTAGTTTCAGCATCATTTGTAGCGTTAGAAATTGATTTAAACTTATAACCATCAAAGCGACAAATGCCATTTTCGCTAAAAAGCCACAAAAAGCCTAGTTGATCTTTTTGCATGCTGGTAATGGTGGAAGAAATCAAGCCTTGTTCTTGATTATATTGCGTAAATACGTAATTTTTATTTTGCGCAAAAACACTACTTAAACTTGAAATAAGCAAGTTTGTCCCGAGTAGCAAAAGGGTAATTAATATCCTCATTTTGGTAAAATTACAAATTTTGCGGCTGTTATTATTTTTCAAAAGATATGAACATTTAATCCACTAACAAGAAATTGAAAATCAATTGATTAGTGTGTTTTCGAGTTGTTTTGATGAAAAATACCTAAAAGTAGGTATAGTGAATTTGATTTTCGTTCTATATTTTGCAACCCTTAATTGGTTAACAGACCGTTAAAAATTCATGAAAAATTTACAAACACCAATAAACAACATGAGACAAACAAACCACAAAATCCCTCGTAGATTGCGTCGTTTGGGTATGTTGGCGATAGCGCTGGTATTAGCGTTCTCGTTAAGTACTCAAGTACGAGCGCAGGTCACGGGCACGAAGACGGTTGCTGCTTCAGGAGGTGATTACACTTCCCTCGCTGCTGCAATCACAGACTTGAACACCAACGGTGTGGGTGCCGGCGGTGCAATCATTAACGTACCTACTGGTTGGACGGAAACAGCTCCTTCTGGCGGTTACATTTTGGGTAGTGCTACCTTGAACGCTTCATTGAGTTCTTCGGCTACGCTTATCATCCAAAAAAGTGGCTCAGGTTCGAATCCATTATTAACCGCTCAGGTTGGTACATTAACAGAAACCTATTTCTTAGGTTTGGGTGATGGTATCTTCGACCTAAAAGGGGTGGATTATGTAACCATTGATGGTATCGACTTAACAGATCCGACCAATGCAACTACTGCTACGCGTATGCAGCATGGTTATGGTTTGTTTAAGCGTAACGCAACCGCTCCATTGGATGGTTGTCAGAACAATACCATTAAAAACTGTACGATTACTTTGTCGGCTAATACCGCGACAGGTACTCCTACTACCGTGGGTATCTATATGGATAACCGTGTTTCAGGTACTGCTGGTGCATTGAACTTAAATACAGCAGCTTCTGATGCAAACAGCTACAACCGCTTTTACTCCAACACGATCCAAAAGGTGGGTGTGGGTATCTTCGCGCGTGGTTTCTACAATTCTTCCTCTCTAGCCAACTTCGATACGAATAACGATTTCGGTGGAAGTGCACTTGCTAACGGTAACACGATTCGCTCATTTGCGGGTGGACAAACTGCGGGTGTTTCTGGAGGTATTATCTTGGTAAACCAAGTTAGTCCGAATGTTTCTTACAATACATTCAATAACTTGAATGGTGGTGCTTTAAGTACTACAGGTCCAACAGGTGGTACTCTATATAATGTTTACATTATTAACTCTACGACATTAACTTCTACTGGATTACCTAGTACCTCTTCAGCAATCAGCAGTTTAAATAGTAATGCTACTGTTACTTATAATACCATGACAACAACGGTTGGTAATGGTGCGGCCTCTACGGTGCTCGTTTATAATGTGTATACTTACTATTTAGGAGGTAATATTAATATTTCTAATAACAGCTTTACATTTGCATCTAATACTGGTTCTGGTGCAAACGGAAGTGCTATGTACGGGATCTACAATTACTATTGTGGTAATGGTGGTGCTGGTTCTTATAATTACATCAGAAACAACTCGATTACAGGTACTTTTGCACATTCTACTTCTTTCTACGGTATTTATAACTATGGTTATAACATGGTTAACGCAGAATTCTCTGGTAATACTTGTACTAACTTGACACGTAATGGCGCTACAACTAGTACGGCTTATATTTTTGCCAATTATACAAGTTCTAATTATTCTGTGGCTGGTACTGTTTGTAATATTTTCAATAACGTAATCAATACGGTTACCATGAATAATACTACAGGATCATTGTATGCTTGGTATTATATGTGTGGTTCGAATACGACTAATATTTATAATAATACAGTTTCTAATATTATTAATACTGGTACAGGTACTGTGTATGGT
>JAPJNH010000137.1 GCA_026461075.1 Chitinophagales bacterium | reverse complement strand
ATTACTCTAACGATTACTACTATGATGATGACAATGACTATTACTACGCTAGTCGCATTCGTCGTTTTCATCGCAATTATCGTGGCTATGGCTATTACGACGATATCTATGTAAATCGCTATTGGTATGATTATGATCCATATTCTTGGGGCGTATCGATTTATTATAATCCAGGCTTGAATTGGGGCTTAAGTCTTTCTCCAACTTGGTCGTATTATAACCCATATGCGTATTATGGCTATTCTTATTGTAACCCTTACTGGAATTGGTATGGTAACGCTTATAATGGTTACTATGGCTGTTCTTATTGGGGATGGAATAATCCGTGGGGTTATGGATATGGAGGCTATAGCCCGTACTCCAATGGCTTTTATAACGGCTACTATAATGGGTATAACAATGGTTATTATAACGGTTATTACGATGGTGCTTATGGCAACAATAATAATGGTTATTATGGGGGAACTAATCCAGCGAATAATGGTCATCATTTCCACGGACCGCGTACAGGATCTGGTTCTGGATCAGGATATGGCGGACATAATGTGGGTGGACATACAGTAAGTAATACAACGGTTACTACGAATCCAAACGGAACTCCGGTACGCAGCAATTCTAGTGTGAGCAATGCAAATCAACCAACAGTTAATCCTACTCGTGGTAATTTGGAACATAATCCAAGTACTACCTCTCCATCGCAAAATCCGCATGTGTATCACGATCGCAACGAAATGAATAATGCGCAGCCTTCAGGAAATACGCCTCCAACAAGTAGTGGCAATCCTTCTTCCACTCCTCGTAATCCGCGTCAGCAATTCGAGCAGCCAGCACCACAACAGGCTCCTGTTCGTAATAATCCTCCAAGTCAATCCACTCCTCCACCGGCTAACTATCCTAGTCGTGGTGGCCAACAAACGCCTACTCAAAACAATCCGAGTTATCCGCCAACACAAACGCCTGCACCAAGCAATAATGGTCCGCGTGGTGGTCGTGGTCAGCAGCGTTATGAAGAGGAAGGGGATTTGAATCAAACACCATCTACTCGTCCGAATCGTTCGTATGGCGCGAGTGATAATAATGATAATGCCGCTCCCGCTCCTCGTCCCCGCAGAAGTATGAGTAATGCCGACAATGGTGACAACGCGGCACCTAGTCGCCCGAATCGTACGTATAGCAATAGTGGTGATAATGCTGCACCTACTCGTCCGAATCGTAGTTATTCAAACAATAATGATAATGCTTCTTCACAGTCTTCGCGCAGTTATTCGCCTCCGCCGTCAAGAAGTAGTGCTCCGGCAGCGGCGCCATCACCGGCTCCTTCGCGTGGTTCTTCTGCTCCTTCCTCTGCTCCCCGTCCTTCAGCGCCAGCTGCTGGTGGTGGACATAGAAGATAATTTTAAAACAATAAATCAAACGATATGAAATTAAAAGCTTTCGCCCTCGCAGCTCTAATGGGTATGGCATTGGCGGCTAATGCACAAGATGACGGAGACGTTGCTCGCTATGGATTTATAATGCCTTCAGGAACGGCTCGTTCTCAGGCTCTCGGTGGCGCAACGAATGCCCTTGGTGCGGATCTTAGTGCATTAACAAATAACCCTGCAGGTTTGGCTATATATAATAGCGACGAGTTTTCAATGACACCACAGTTATACAATATTCGCACGAATGCTACCTATTTAGGACAGGATTTGAGCGATCAAAGTTCTAAATTTAATTTCGGTCATGCCGGCTTCGTTGGCACTACCAAACATCGTAACAAAGGGAAGTGGCAGTCGGTTACACATGCCTTCTCGATTACTAAGTTGGCATCCTTCCAACAGAATATTTCTTATTCTGCTTATAACCGTGCAAGCTCGATAGGAGATTATTATGCTTCTCAATTGTCGGGTCATAATGTGACTCCTTCACAAGCGTATAATTATGCTCCTTTTGGTGCAGGCTTAGCCTATAACGCATGGTTGTTAGATCAAAATGCGGGCGCTGATTCTACGAATTATACAGCAGTGAATGCAGGCGGACATGTTTATCAGCAAATGGATAAAACGATTACGGGTGGTATCAACGAATTGACAGGCGGTCTTGGTAAAAATTATGATGATCGTCTTTACATGGGCTTATCATTTGGATTGCCGATTGTTCGTTATCACATGAACACTTCTTATTCGGAGTCGGATGATTCGTTGTATCATGCTGATTTTGTAAGCATGACGAAGTCGGAAGATATTAAGATCACCGGAACAGGTTTGAATATGAAGATGGGTATCATCTATCGTTTCAATGATTATGTACGTTTTGGTTTTGCCTTACATACGCCAACGTATTATACGTTGACGGATAATTCTAGCTTCGATATGGCTGTTACACGTGATACAAATGGATATCATACGGAGTACAGTACGAATAAAACAACGTACAATATCATTTCGCCGTGGCGCATGAGTGGCGGTTTGGTGGTGACGTATCCGAATATTGGCTTTCTTTCGGCGGATGTGGAAGTGGTAGATCACAGCTCTTCTACGATTAGTTATACGAGCAATGATGCGGCTTCTAATAGCAATGCGCATGATATCAATCGTATCATTAGTAAGAGTTATACTTCGGCTAATAATATCCGTTTAGGTGCGGAGGCGAAGTGGGATATTTTTGCGTTCCGTGCAGGATATGCGATGTATGGATCGCCTTATAAAACAGCTTTGGTGGATGGTTTTGATATGTCGACTAAGATTATGAGTGCTGGTTTGGGTATGCGTGAAAAGGACTATTTCTTTGATTTGACCTTCTCTCATGTTTCTTCTACTGCGGTGGATTTGCCGTATGTGATGAGTAATGGCACAGCTTCTCCAGCGGCTACTTTGACGAGTACACGTAATATTTTGAGTGCGAGTGTAGGGTTTAAGTTCTAAGACCGCAATTGTTTATTTTGAAAAGGCCGCTCCAATGAGTGGCCTTTTTTATGTTCGGGATTTGCCGGAAATGGACGAAAGTCTCAAAAATAGGACGAAAGTCGTCGACTTTAATTTGAAGGGTTTGATTTCTTTGTAATGCTTTGTCAATAAAGTTTTCAGCGTCTTTAAAGAAAAGTTAGGTCGAAAGTCGTCGACTTTAGTTCGGTGAAAAGTCTAGAAAAGGGACTTGCCTATGTGATTTAAATTTGAAAAATCGGTAGGTAAAAAAGTGTACGAAGATTGGAATATGACTTTTGAAAATGTCTCATGAAGTATTATTGTTTACACACAAAAAGCCTTGATTCAAATGGCAATTATTAAACTCTTATATTTTATTGTTGCAGCTATTAAACTCAATAATATTTAATATTAACTTCGTTTCTTAATATAGATATAATAAAAATTAACTTTCTAACAATGAAACAAAAACACAATCGTTTATTGTGGTGGAGTAGCAAGGTATTGTTTGCTTTTTTAGTTGGCTCTGTACCGTCGATTGCGCAGGTTAATTTTATACATAATGGGAGTTTCGAGATTTTAAGTGATAGCATTTTATCATCTGATGTTGGTCCAACTAAATCATGCGGTTGGAATGGATTACCTTGTACTTATGGTATGAGTGAACTAATGAGTATTAAGCATTCGTATAAAGATAAACGACATGTTGTTCCTTGTTCTAAAGTATTTCATTATTGTAAGATTCCTCGTACTGGTCAAACATATTTAAATGTTTATTTATACTATCACGACACGTGGAATGGAGATGTTTATGGCTCAATGTATGCAAAACTAAGTGATTCGCTTATAAGATTCCACAACTACTGTTTAACGTTTTATTTGTCCCTAGTTCCTTTGAGTACTTGCGCTCTGAATAATATTGATGCTTACTTTTCAACAGATACTATTAATTGTTCTCCAGGAACTTATGTTGTTTTAAAACCTGTGCAATTGCATTTTACATCTAATCAATTGCATTTTATTGATTCAAATAATTGGGTTAAATGTCAGTTAACTTATTCAGCCTTAGGGGGAGAGCGGTTTTTACATATAGGCGAATTTTCCCCATTGAATGTGTTAGATACCCTTAACAATGTAGGATGGGGGAAGACTTATTGGCCTTCTGAAGATGCTAGTTTCTATAGCTTCGATGATATTAGTTTAATTGAAAGTAATACCCATTTGCAGCTTACGGAAGATACCTTGATTTATAAGGGGGATAGTGTACTGGTTGGTCGCAGTGCTCAGGGGTTACCAATCGAATGGTATGATTTGCAGGGTCAGTTGATATGTAATAGTAGTAGTTTTTGGGCTAGCCCTACAAAAGATACTCGTTTTATTGCGCGCATGGATCTTTGTGGGGAAGTGAGTGAAGATACGGTCAGCGTTTTTGTCGAGGCGAAGCCTGATGGGTTACCATCGCAATTGATGAACAGCTCAATAAGGCTTTACCCCAATCCTGCTAAGGATAACTTATATGTTCAAATACCACAGCAGGTTAGTGTTAGCATCGAACTTTTTGATATCTATGGACGTCAGGTAGCGTCGAAGAAGTCGGATATAAATGTTGGGACTACACTTCAAATACTTGATATTAAATCCTTAAGTGCAGGCACTTATTTTGTCCGAGTTAAGGGAATGGAAAAGAGTGAGCATCGAGAGGAAGCGGTTTTCTACGCTCGCACTTTTGTAAAAGAATAAAACGTATAATACCTTCGTTGGTAAAACAAAAAAGGCTCGTAATATTACGAGCCTTTGCTTTTCTAGGAAGAAATATCTTATACAGCGAAGCTTTCGCCGCAGCCACAAGAACGAGAAGAGTTAGGATTGCTGAAGTGGAACCCTTTGCCGTTCAAGCCATCTGAATAATCTAGCTCGCTATCCATTAGATAGAGAAAGCTCTTCATATCCGTAACTAACTTGACACCCTTATCCTCAAAAACTTGATCTTTGGGTTGACTTTCATTGTCGAAGTCCATTTTATACGTAAGACCGCTACAGCCGCCACCCACAACAGAGACGCGCAAGAAATAAGTATCATCCAAGCCGGCGTCCTGCTTCAGCTCCACTAAATGTGCTTTGGCTTTATCAGAAATGAATAACATAGAAGAGGGGGTGGTTCGGTGGTCAGCAAAGGGTTCTGCTCACCACCGAGGTTTGGTATTTTAGTGATTATCCGCGATTGGCTCTAAACCATTTTTTACGCGGTAGTCGTTGATTGCAGCTTTGATCGCATCTTCCGCCAATACAGAGCAGTGAATTTTCACTGGAGGAAGCGCTAATTCTTCCACGATGTCCATATTGTCGATATTAAGCGCTTGGTCGACTGTTTTGCCTTTCAACCATTCTGTTGCCAAAGAAGAAGAAGCAATTGCAGAGCCACAACCGAAAGTCTTGAACTTTGCATCGGTAATAACTTGCGTAGCAGGATCTACTTCAATTTGCAAACGCATCACGTCGCCACACTCAGGTGCACCTACAAGGCCCGTACCCACTGTGTTTGAAGATTTGTCTAAGGTTCCTACGTTTTTAGGATTCTCGTAATGATCGATAACTTTATCAGAGTATGCCATGGTAATTTTTTTTAAAGATTAATGATGTTCCCATTTAATGGTATTCAAGTCGATGCCTTCTTTGAACATTTCCCAAAGAGGACTTACTTCACGAAGACGAGTCACTGTTTTGCTAACGGCTTCAATCGTAAAGTCGATTTCTTCATCCGTTGTATAACGTCCTAGTCCGAAACGCAAAGAAGAGTGTGCCAAATCGTCACCCAATCCTAAGGCTTTCAAAACGTAAGAAGGTTCTAGAGAAGCCGATGTACAAGCGGATCCAGAGCTAAGAGCGATGTTTTTATTAAAGCCCATCATCAAGCCTTCCCCTTCTACAAATTTGAAAGAGATATTACAAACTTGCGGTAGACGATGTTCGCGGGAGCCGTTTACATAAGCCTCATCCAATTTCATCAATTCAGATTCTAAGCGATCACGCATTTTAATGATACGTGCGTTGTCAGATTCCATTTCTAAGCGACAGATTTCAGCAGCTTTACCGAAACCTACGATACCAGTTACGTTTAAGGTACCAGAGCGCATGCCACGTTCGTGACCGCCACCGTCCATTTGGGCAGTAACTTTAACACGCGGGTTTTTACGACGAACGTAAAGAGCGCCAACACCTTTCGGTCCGTACATTTTATGTGCGGTAAACGCCATCAAGTCGATACCGTCTTTGTTAACGTCTACAGGGATTTTACCCACTGCTTGCGTGCCATCGGTGAAGAATAATGTGCCTTTACGATGACAGATTTCGCTGATTTCACGTACTGGCTGAATCGTTCCAACTTCATTATTCGCATACATGATAGCCACCAAGATGGTCTTATCTGTAATTGCTTCTTCCAATTGCTTCAAATCGATCATACCTTCCGCATTAACTGGCAAGTAAGTGATTTGAGCGCCCAATTGCTCTAAGTGATGACAAGCATCCAAAACCGCTTTGTGCTCAGTCGTTGCGGTGATGATATGGTTACCCTTTTGGGCATACATTTCATACACCCCTTTAAGCGCAAGGTTATCTGCTTCAGTAGCACCGCCAGTGAAGATAATTTCTTTAGGGTCTGCACCGATTAATGCTGCAATTTGCTCGCGAGCATAGTCGACAGCTTCTTCAGCCACCCATCCAAAGGAGTGGTTACGGCTTGCTGCGTTACCGAATTTCTCGGTAAAGTAAGGAATCATCGCTTCCACGACGCGAGGGTCGCATGGAGTAGTGGCGTTGTGATCGAGATAGATAGGGAATTTCATAAGATTTTATTTTCTTCCGCACAAAAACTGATTTTTATCAGGTTTTTTCTCCGGACTACAAAGGTAACACCTCAAAGGGAATATTTGTTGATGAAAAGAGGTATTTTTTTTAAAGTTTACGTTAAAAGTTTGAAAGCTCAGGTTTTGGTTAAAATAAGGGACTAAATGCAGTCATTTCGTCTACTTTTTAGCGGGAAGTTTTATATCTTCGTGGCTCTAATTTTACCTTATTATGCAGGAATTTGGATCAAAAAACACCGTAGTAGGATTGGATGCTGCCGGCCTACACAATGTCGCTATATGCCATTGGAATTTAACCCCGCAGCAATTGATGGATGAAGCGATTGCTTTAGGGCAGGGCGTTTATGCTGACAACGGCGCTATCGTTTTTGATAGTGGCGAGTTCAGCGGTCGTTCTCCAAAGGATCGTTTTATTGTGCGTGATGCTATCACGGAGAACCACGTGAATTGGGGCGATGTGAACGTAGGCGTTACAGCAGAAGCTTTTGATGCTTTACATCAAGAGGTTTGCGCGTACTTCGAAGGAAAAGAAATTTATGTGCGTGATAATTTCGTTTGTGCGAATCCAAACTATCGTTTGAATGTACGTACCATCAACGAAATTCCTTACCACAACTTATTTGTAGATAATATGTTCATGCGTCCGTCTGCTGCAGAGCAAACAGGCATGACACCTGATTGGACGATTTTGTGTGCGCCTAGCTACAAAACGCCAAACGCTGCTCAACACGGCGTTCGTCAAGGTAACTTCGTAATCGTGAATTTCACTAAGAAAATGGTGTTAATCGCAGGTACGGGTTATGCAGGCGAAATGAAGAAATCGATCTTCTCTGTATTAAACTTCATCTTGCCAGTGAATCGCAACGTATTGCCGATGCACTGTTCTGCAAACATTGGAAAAGACGGCGATACTGCTGTATTCTTCGGTTTGTCAGGTACAGGTAAAACTACGCTTTCTGCTGATCCAAACCGTGATTTGATCGGGGATGATGAGCACGGCTGGGCAGATGACGGCGTCTTCAACTTTGAAGGCGGTTGTTATGCGAAGTGTGTTGATTTAACAGAAGAGAAAGAACCTCAAATTTTCAAAGCGATTAAGCACGGAACTGTTTTGGAGAATGTACAATTCTATCTAGGAACAACGACTCCGGACTATGCGAATATCTCTAAGACAGAGAACACACGCGCGGCTTATCCGATGACACATATCGACAACGCGGTAAATCCGAGTGTGGGTGGTGTTCCTAAAAATATTTTCTTCTTGACTTGTGATGCGTTTGGGGTATTACCTCCAATTTCGAAATTGACACCTGGTCAGGCGATGTATCACTTCATTTCTGGTTATACCGCTAAGGTTGCTGGAACGGAAGCAGGTATTAAAGATCCAACGACGACGTTCTCCGCTTGTTTCGGAGCTCCTTTCTTGCCATTACATCCTACGCGTTATGCAGAGATGTTAGGTGAGCGTATGCGTGCAACAGGTGCTAATGTTTGGTTGATCAATACAGGTTGGAGCGGCGGCGCTTATGGCGTTGGTAACCGTATGAAGCTTTCTTATACACGTGCGATGATCACTGCTGCCTTGAAAGGTGAGTTGGATAGCGTAAGTTTTGAGAATCATCCTGTGTTCCACTTGACGATGCCTACTTCTTGTCCGAACGTACCTGCTGAAATCCTAAACCCACGTAATACATGGGCGGAAGGTGCTGCTTACGATGCAAAAGCGGGTGAATTGGCAAAACAATTCGTGAACAACTTTAGCAAATATGCTTCTGAGGCGAACGAAGAAATTATGTCAGCAGCTCCAAAGATTTAAACTTTTAAGATTTATTATAGTCCAACAACAAATCAATTAAATTAATTATGAAAAAAATCATGCTTTTGGCTGGAATGGCCGCAATGATGGCTACTACAGTAGTTACTTTTGATTCATGCCGTAAAGGTGCTGAAGATCCTGCAATTTCTTTGCGTTCTCGCAAGGCTCGCTTAGTAGGTGAGTGGAAATTAACTGCTGGAAATGACACTAGCACGAATAATTCTTTCACTTCTTATACTGCGTACACAGAAACAACTGAAACGGTTTCTACAGGTGGCGGTAGCGCAACGAGCAATCCGTATGAAGAGAAAATGACCTTCAATGCTGATGGTACCTTTGAAATGTATGAAAAGACAACCAACGCTTCTAACGGAAGTTATGACGAGATGACAACTACAGGAACTTGGGATTTCAATACAGGCGTAGGAGAAGAAACTAAAATGACGAAAGTTATTTTAACTCCAACAAATGTAGAAGAGGTGTCAACTTCAGGTTCTTCTATTACTACTACTAACTCTGCATATGTAAATAATGCACTTATTTTCACTATCGACTTAGTTCGTTTAAGTAATAAAGAATTGAAAGTATATTCAATTGACAATTCAGTTTCTACCGGAACTTCTACTTCTTCAAGTACTTCCGTTTCTCACAAAACATATTCAGCTCTTTAATCAAACCCTTAAAAGAATAACATGAAAAAATATTTCTTATATGCAGCTATGGCAGTTTCTGTTTTATCAGCAACTGTAACTTTGAATTCTTGCCGTAAAGGTGAAGAGGATCCAGCAATTTCATTGCGTTCACGTAAAGCTCGCTTAGTAGGTGAGTGGACTTTAACAGCAGGTAAAAACGACCAAACGCAAAGTGGTAGTGTTTCTACAACTGTTTTCGACGGAACGAATCAAATCGTTACTAGCAGTGGTCAGTCTGATACTACTGGGTATACAAACACTATGACTTTCAATGGTGATGGTACTTATGTTAATGAGACTGTAACTACTACTAAGTGGAATTTCTGGGGTATGACTTCCACTACGGTTACCACTACCACTGAAGATGGAACTTGGGATTTCAACAGCGGAATTGGCGATGAAAAAGCAAAAACGAAAGTGTTGATTCACCCTACAAAGTCTGTAGCAGTTACTGTAACTACTTCTAGCACTTCAGGTACTACTACAGATACCACTACTGACACTTACACTTCTAACAATTTCGACTATTCAATGTATTTGACAAAGTTGAGCAATAAGGAGTTGATGTTCACTATGCGTTTGGATGAAACAACAACTGGTGCTGGTTCAAGTTCTTCTACTTTGACAGCTACACGTACTTATACTGCTAAATAAGTTTTTATTTAAGGTATATAAAAGAAACGCCTTTCCTAACGGAGAGGCGTTTTTGTTTTTAAAAGAGAGGAATAAATTATAACTTCGACATTCTAAAACACACCAACCTTTTTATGAAAAAATGGATACTTGCGACAGCAATCATCGGCGGCGCTATTACGCTACAGGCCTTTGTTGCGGCAAAAAAAACAAGTGACAAGCGCACGCAATATTTCGACGTGAGCGGAATGGACAAAAACGTAAAACCAGGAGAAGATTTCTTCTTATACGCTAATGGCGCTTGGGTACGTGATGCCAAGATTCCAGATGATAAATCACAATGGGGTTCTTTCGTGCTATTAGCACAACAAAACAAGGCTCACTTACATGATATCTTGGTAGATGTTTCTAGCAAGACTACTTGGGCTAAAGGAAGCAACGAACAAAAGTTAGGCGATTTCTACGCTTCTGGTATGGATACCCTACAAATTGAAAAATTAGGTTGGACTCCTATTGCTTCTGAATTAAAGCGTATCGATGCCTTGAATTCTGTGGATGATATCATTCACTACTGTGCAGATGGTTTCAAAGAAGGTAACGGCGATATGATTGGATTCTATGTGGGTCCAGACGATAAGAACTCTAACATGAACGTAGCTGCTTTGGGTCAAACAGGTACTACCTTACCAGAGAAAGATTATTATTTGTCGAATGAGGCTGATAAGAAATCAATTCGCGAGGCTTATGTGGCTTATATCACGAAGTTGTTTGTATTGACAGGCAATAGCGAGGCGAAGGCAAAGCATATGGCAGAAGACATCTTAGCTTTGGAAACGGAGATTGCAAAAACACATCGTTCTGCCATCGAATTACGTGATCCGCAAGCCAATTACAACATGATGAAGTTTGCTGAATTACAAGCTTTATCTCCTGATATGGATTGGAGCGATATCTTCCGTCGTATGGGCGTGAAAGTAGATTCATTGAACGTTGCACAACCTGATTACTACAAGCAGTTGGGCACTATGTTCAATCGTTATTCGGTGAACGTATGGAAGAGCAAATTGAAGTTTGACTTTATTAACGGAGCTGCAAGCTTGTTGTCTAAAGATTTCCGTGACGCTTCTTTTGCCTTCAAAGGAAAGCGTTTGAGCGGACAGAAAGTGCAAGAGATCCGTTGGAAGCAAGTTACAGATGCTACCGATCGTAGCTTGGGTGAATTATTAGGTCAGTTGTATGTAGCGAAGTATTTCACACCAGAATCTAAGAAGCGTATGGATGAATTAGTAAATAACCTACAAAAGGCTTTTGCTAACCGTATTGATCATTTGGATTGGATGAGTGCTGACACGAAAGTGAAGGCTAGAACTAAATTGTTCGCTATTACTAAGAAGATCGGTTATCCTGATAAATGGAAAAATTATGACGACGTGACTATCACGCGTGGTGATTATTTTGGTAACATGCAAAGTGTTTCTGTGCATGGATGGAATGAAATGGTGAAGAAATTGGGTCAAGCGGTAGACAAATCTGAGTGGGGTATGACACCTGCTACGGTTAATGCTTACTATAATCCTTCTTTCAACGAAATCGTTTTCCCTGCAGGTATCTTGCAATTCCCATTCTTCGATCCGAATGCGGATGATGCCATTAACTATGGTGCTATTGGAATGGTTATCGGCCATGAAATGACACATGGTTTTGACGATCAAGGTGCGCAATATGATGCAGCGGGTAATATGAACAATTGGTGGACAGAAGAAGATATGAAGAAGTTTGAAGCGAAGACGTCTAACTTGGTAGCACAATATGATGGCTATACTATTTTAGATTCTGTACATGTGAAAGGAGCTTTGACATTAGGAGAGAACATCGCTGACTTAGGTGGTGTGGCTATTGCCTATGACGCTTTCAAAATGACGAAGCAAGGTCAGTCGAATCAAACTATCGATGGTTTCACGCCTGATCAACGTTTCTTCTTGGGCTTAGCGCAAGTATGGCGTGTAGTTCGTCGTGAGCAAAGTATGCGTATGATGGTGAATGTTGATCCACATTCTCCAGCGCATTTCCGTATCAACGGACCGTTGAGCAATTTCGAGCCATTCTATAAAGCATGGGGAATTCATGCTGGCGACAAGATGTATCGTGACGAAGCGACACGTACCAAGATTTGGTAATTCCTAGAATTATATAAATGAAAAACGCGAAGTTCGATAAGAGCTTCGCGTTTTTTTATGTCCCTTAATTTTTCGAATTACTGATATTCTTCCTCTAGCTTTTTAATGTCGATGCTGACTACGCCAGGATGTTCACATACTAAGCCACCGGCGAGGTTGCTGAGTGCAGCCACTTCATGCATAGGGAATTTTGCAGCTACGGCTAAGGCAGCAACAGCAACGACTGTATCGCCAGCACCGCTCACGTCGGCAATACGACGTATATGTGCTGGAATTACACCTTCATTCATTGCATCGCTGTAGAATACGCCATGTTCTGCCAAAGTAATCAAGGTTGCCTCATGCGGCATCTTCTTGTTTAAAGCCTCTACAGCCTTTTTAAGCGCAGGAGGATTAGGTTCGATTGCCTGTCCCAAGCCTTCTCTCATCTCTTTTAAATTCGGCTTAAAAACGCTACAACCGCTATAATCGAAGAAGTGTTTCTTCTTTGGGTCGACTAAAGTTGGGATTTTATTTTTATTGCAATACGCAATCACTTGTTTGATGAGTGCTGGAGTCAAAACACCTTTGTCGTAGTCTTCTAAAACAACGGCGTTTGGTTTTTTCGAATTACACGCTGCGCTGAATGCTTTGAACAAGGCTTGTTCTTCTTTGCTACTCAACTCATGCGTGTCTTCATGATCGTAGCGTAATAGCTGATGGTTATTTCCAATTACACGCGCTTTCATCGTTGTGATGCGTTCTTTAGAAGCGATCATACCTTTGTGATCTACTTTCGCCTTCGTTAGAACACTGCGTAAAAGCTTAGCAGTAGCGTCTTCGCCAACCACACTAAAAATGGCGGTTTCTGCACCGCAAGCTTTGATGTTTAAAGCGACATTTGCTGCTCCTCCTGCGCGGTCGTCGTATTTCGCCACAGCAACAACCGGAACCGGAGCCTCTGGAGAGATACGTTCTACTTTACCGAGGATATAATGATCAAGCATTACGTCGCCGATAACGTAGACACGTTGACTGCTAAATAGCTTACGAAGGGAGCTTTGTGCCATAAATTATTTTTTACCGAAATGAATGCTTTGTCCGGCATAACGAGCCTTTGCTCCTAATGCTTCCTCAATACGCAATAACTGATTGTATTTAGCCATACGGTCGCTACGTGAAGCAGAACCCGTTTTGATTTGCGAACAACCCAAAGCCACTGCTAAGTCGGCAATCGTATTATCTTCTGTTTCACCACTACGATGACTCATAACCGAGCTATATCCTGCTGCATGTGCCATAGCCACAGCATCACGTGTTTCTGTCAAGGATCCGATTTGGTTTACTTTCACCAAAATACTATTCGCAATATTTTGCTCAATTCCTTGTTGCAAGCGACTTACATTCGTAACGAATAAATCATCTCCTACCAACTGTACTTTATCGCCCATAGCTTTAGTAGCTAGTTCCCAACCTTTCCAATCATCTTCTGCTAAGCCGTCTTCGATACTAACAATTGGATAACGACTTACCCAATCCGCCCAATAGGCCACCATCTCTTCACTTGTCATGGTTTTGCCATTAGACTTTTTAAATACGTAAACGCCTTTTTCTTCGTCATATAGTTCGCTACAAGCAGCATCCATCGCGATGAAGATATCTTCACCCGCTTTGTATCCAGCAGCCTCAATAGCTTGTAATACCGTTTCAATCGCTTCTTCGTTCGATTGGATATTTGGCGCGAATCCGCCTTCGTCACCTACGTTCGTAGAATAGCCTTTCTTCTTCAAAACATTCTTCAAATGGTGGAATACTTCCGTACCCATACGAAGCGCAGTACTGAATGAATCGGCTTTTACAGGCACGACCATAAACTCTTGGAAGTCGATTTTATTATCTGCGTGTGCACCGCCGTTCAAGATATTCATCAAAGGAACTGGTAGTGTCACAGCTTGGTCGCCTCCGAGGAATTGGAAAAGAGGCTGTCCTGCTGCTTTTGCTGCCGCTTGCGCATTGGCAAGAGAGACCGCAAGGATTGCGTTAGCACCAAGGCTTGCTTTATTAGGCGTACCATCTAAGGCAAGCATTTTATGGTCGATAGCCGCTTGATCGGCGCTATCCATGCCGATGAGGGCAGGAGCGATTACTTCTTTTACGTGTTTAACAGCGTTTAAAACTCCTTTTCCAAGATATTTGCTTTTATCGCCATCACGTAATTCTACGGCTTCATGCTTACCTGTGCTCGCTCCGCTAGGAACAGCCGCGCGGCCCATCATTCCGTTTTCTAAACATACATCTGCTTCAACTGTAGGATTACCACGGCTGTCGAGGATCTGACGAGCGGTGATGGAAGTAATTTTTGCCATAATCTTGTTTTTGAGTTGTGCAAAAATACAGAATAGGATGCAATTCTTTGATTGTACCTTTAGAGAATGATACACATTTACGGCATTAAAAATTGCAATACAGTAAAAAAGGCGTTGGATTGGGCTACGGCACAGAAAATCGACTTTGAATTTCATGATTTTAAAAAGGAAATACCTACTCAAAAGCAATTAAAGGCTTGGCTGAAGGAGGTTGATCTGCAAGTACTCGTGAATCGCCAAGGAACGACCTATAAGCAACTGTCAGACGCGGAGAAGTTGGCATGTGAAAAAATAACTACTGCGCTTCCATTGCTGATGGAAAAGCCGAGTATGATTAAGCGTCCAGTTTGGGTAAAGGGAGACGGGTCGACTAGAGTAGGCTTCAGTGAAGAAGAGATGGCGGACTGGTTTTCTTAGTCGCTGACATCAGGCCGTGCGATAAAGCGATGCTGGCGTACCGTTTGTAAGGTATGGTGCAGCGCTGCAGGGTCGAATGGTTTGGAGATAAACAAATCAAAACCGTTTTTCAATAGTAAGTCGCGCGTTTCTTTCGAAGCGTTGGCTGTGACTGCAACCACTGGCAGGCTTTGGAACTTTTTCTCTGGCCACGAACGAATCGCCTGAACGGTTTGGTAGCCATCCATAACAGGCATCTGAAGGTCCATCAATACTAAATCAAAACTCTGCTCGCGTAAGGCATCTAGGGCTAATTGTCCGTTGCCAACGAAAGTGGCTTTCACTTCCCATTTTGCAAAAAATTGCTTTAAGACAAAAGCATTGATTTCGTGGTCTTCCGCTACCAAGACGTTTAGTCCGCTTAGCTTACCTTGCGGGAAAGCGGACGCTGGGTTCGACATCACCGGTCCTTGCTTGTCGAGTTGGAATTGCAGCGTGAAGAAAAATTGGGTACCCTTTCCTAAAGTGCTTTCTACAGCTAGTTTGCCGCCCATTAATTCTACTAATTTCGAACTTAAGCTGAGTCCTAATCCTGTACCTGGATTTTTCTTGTCTGGTGCTGCGTTCGCTTGGTAGAAGCGTTCGAATACATGCGGTAAATCTTCCGCAGTAATTCCGATGCCGGTATCTTTTACTTCAAACAGCACTTGCACTTTCTGATCGCTGGTATGTTGTACAAGTCGATAGGCTAGGATGATTTCGCCATGGTCGGTGAACTTCACAGCGTTGCCTAGCAAATTGATAAAGATTTGATTCAGGCGATGTGGATCACCGATAATTTGCTGTCGCAAGCGTTCATCGCCTTCGAAAGAAACGCGTATATTTTTTGCGTGAGCAGTGAAGGTGAACATTTGCACCAGGTCGTTACAGAGCTTATCTAAGGAGAAGCTTTGTGGCACTAGTTCAAGACTATTCGATTCAATTTTAGAAAAGTCGAGAATATCTGTAACGAGTGTAGTGAGCTGCTTGGCGGAGTAGCCGAGCACTTTGACGAGCTTTTCTTGTTCTTCTTTGGACGGTTCGGTGAGGAGCATTTCGGAAATGGCCACGACCGCATTCATCGGTGTTCGGAGCTCATGACTGATATTGGAGATGAAGACACGTTTTGCTTCATCGGCTTTTTCTGCTTTTATTTTTTCTATCGTACTGTTTTCAACGTGTTCGATCGCTTCTTTGAGTTGCTGCTCGGATTGTTTTCTATTGTCGATTTCAGAAAGTAGGCGACGGCGCTGTTGGAAGAACAGTGTGATGAGTGTAGCAAGCTGTGCAAATTCATCGCGACGGGATTTTAGTTGCGCGATCGGCGCTTCGTTACGATGATAGATGGCCTTCAAAAGCTTTAACAATGGGCGGTTGATATACCAAAGCACAAAACCAACAAGAAGGAGTAGAAGTCCGAGGCTAAAGAAGATAAAGAAGTAATTGTTTAGTAGTTGATAACGCGTGAATGTTGCGTAAAGAGGGAAATGTCGCTTCAGTTCTAAATAGGCAATGCACTTGCTATTATAATCGGTGAGCGGTAGAGAAAGAAGCAACTCTCCATTTTGACGATTGAAATTATCTTTAGTGGCGGCGCGTACAATTTTACATTCGCTCTTATCGATTTGATTGGCAACTTCGTTACAAAAGGCATTCGAGAAAAGATGCGTGCAAACAATTAGATATCTTGCTTGCTGTGTATTCGGATCGACAATCGCTTGAAGCGCAATTTCTGCGGGACTTCCTTTCTGTAGGATGAAAAAGCGTTTATAGAGAATTTGATTGCGCAGTGCTTCCTTCGGCATCTCTAGGGAATCTTGTTTCGTTTGGGACACCCAAGATTGTGTAATACAATCATAGAGGTCTACACGATCGATGTCTTTCAGTTTGCTCGCATTGAGTAAGGCTAAAAGCTGCTGTGGATTCTCTTGCAAACGCGATTGCAAAGAGGAGGATTGAATTTTTAAATAAGCTTGTTGAACCTGCGCTTCGTTATTCAAAACCTGTAATAGATTGTCTTTCGACGCTTCTATCCATTCATCTCTTAGGCGGTCTGCATTCTTGATAACAGAGCGTTGAAAGAAGATGGTTCCACTCAAGAAAATGAGTAGCAAGGCTGTGATGACAATGGCAAGACGTGTGGTTAAACGCATCGCGGAGGTTTCGCTACTTAAAGCAACAAATGTTTTAGAACAATATAAAGTATAGTGACATTAGGATTAACACAGCAACTTGTTTGTTAAACGCTAAATTGTACAATACAATTTTGTGTCCTTGCTGTGAAGATTGTATCTTAGAGCGGTATGAATCTCAAGAGTTTTAAGGCGAGAGCCTATCGTAAGCGCGCTGCGTTGAAGAAGTTTTTAAAAGCTTGGCAGAAAGCAAAACCAGCAGCATCAGATAAAATGGCAGTAAAACTGAATAAAGAAGTTTTTGCTGAAATCGACTGTTTGGCTTGTTCGAATTGTTGTCGCACCATGACACCTACTTATACGGAGGCTGATTTGAAGCGTATTTCCAAGCATTTAGGCGTAACGCGAGACGAGTTTTATGAGAAGTGGCTCTACAAGGAGAAAAAGACAGGCGATTTGATGAATACTACCACTCCTTGTCAGTTTTTGGATTTGAAATCTAACATGTGCAGTATCTATGAGGTTCGTCCAGCTGACTGTGCTGGCTTTCCGCATTTGAATAAAAAAGAAATTGTCGACTATACACATGTCTTCGCAGAGAATTTACATCGCTGTCCTGCTACCTTACGTTGGGTAGAGAAAATGGAAGCGGTAGCGATTGCAGAAGAGTGGGTACCAGTTAAAAAGAAAAAGTAATGACCAACCGTCAGTTGTTTCAATCCTTTGTTGCACCTACCTCTGAAGCTCCATTGGGCTTTGAAGTGGCGAGGGCAGAGGCTTGTTATTTATATGACGAAGCTGGGAAAGCGCATCTAGACCTTATCTCTGGCATTAGTGTGGCTAATATCGGTCATCGCCATCCGAAAGTAGTAGCAGCTATCAAAGCGCAAGCGGATGCTTATTTACATACGATGGTCTATGGCGAACATATTCAATCTCCGCAAGTACAATTGGCGCAATTGTTAGTGCGTTTGTTGCCTGCAAATTTGAATAGTGTTTATTTTACTAATTCAGGGAGTGAGGCTACAGAGGGTGCGATGAAATTGGCTAAGCGCGTCACCGGAAGAACAGAATTTGTTTCGTTTGAAAAGTCCTATCACGGCAGCACGCAAGGGGCTTTAAGTTTGATGGGCGGTGAATATTTCAAACAAGCCTTCCGTCCTCTTTTGCCAGACACACGACATATTCGTTTTAATAATCTAGAAGATCTTCAACAGATTACTACTGCTACGGCAGCTGTTTTCTGCGAGACAATTAAAGCAGAGGCTGGCGTACAAGTAATTGATGCGAACTATTTCAAAGCCTTACGCGAGCGCTGTTCGGAGGTAGGTGCTTTGTTGGTATTAGATGAAATACAAACGGGTTTAGGAAGAAGTGGAAAGTTGTTTTCTTTCGAACATTGGAATATAGCACCCGATATATTATTGTTGGGAAAGGCGCTTGGTGCGGGACTTCCGCTTGCGGCATTTATTGCAGATAAAAATTTTATGCAGCAGCTGAGTTATCAGCCGGTGCTCGGACATATCACCACATTTGGGGGTAATCCATTATGCTGTGCGGCGTCAAAAGCCGGAATAGAAGTACTTTTGGAAAACAAACATTGGATGGATGTTTGCCAGCGCGAAACCTTACTCCGTAAGGGTCTCGTACATCCTAAAATTAAAGCTATTCGCAGCTTCGGATTTCTAATGGCAATGGAGTTAGATTCTTTCGATACCTGTGTTAAGTTAATGCATGCAGCAATGGCGAAAGGAGTGCTGGTCGACTGGTTCTTATTCGCTGAAAATTGTATTCGTATTGCACCGCCATTATGTATTACCGAGGAAGAGTTGCAACATGCTATCACCGTTTTAATAAGTTGTCTAGACGAATGTTAAATTCCCTGAAATATCGATTCCTATTGCTGTTTGGCTTAGTACTGTTTTATAGCTCATGTACTAAGGTGAACAATGATCGATTAGTCAATAATCAGGATATTATTACTGATGAGAATTTGTACGGAATCACTTTTATAAATAAGGATACAGGGTTTATTTGTGGTGGCAGTCGATTTAGTAATGGAACGATTCTATATACATGTGATGGCGGTACTACCTGGAAGGTGCGTGATAGTGTGAGTGCATATGTGTTGCACGGCATAAAATCGATAGGTAATGCGATCATGAGTGTTGGCCATACTGGTAAAGTTGTTTATTCATACGGTGCAAAAGATAGTTTTTCCATTAGTCAGATTGCTGGCTGGGAAGAGCTGTATTCGCTGGATGTAAAAGACACTTTACAGCTTATAGTTGGAGGGAATAGTTATGGAGAGGGGGTGATGTATCGACGCAAGACGGATGGGAGCGGTGATTGGGATCGACTTACGATGAAGCAACTGTTGACGGATGTTACTATTGTAAATGATACTTTAGCCTTTGCTTGCGGGTATGGTGCCATCTACCGGAGCGAGGATGCTGGAAAATCTTGGTTGCTTTTAAATGCTACTGGCGACTTTTTTAAGTCGATTCGTTTTGCTAATGCTAAAACAGGCTATGCGGTTGGCTATGCGGGAACCATTTTGAAAACGACCAATGCAGGTCACTCTTGGCAACGCCTACGTAATGGCAATAGTTTGTTTAATGCGAATTGGTATTTCAATACGCTGTGTGTACTCGATGAGAATCATCTATTTGTAGCTGGAAATAATGGTATTTTATTGGAGTCGACTGATGGTGGCAAGAATTGGCGGAAGGCTGTTCCGTTCACCGATTTAAATGTAAATAGATTATGGCTTAGCGCCGATGCACATCGCATGTGGATGGTTTCTGATCATGGCGGAATTCATTCTTTGGATTTATAAGTTTACGCACCTTCGGGGGGTGACTTTTAAGCTATTTTATGTTATATTTACTCATAGAACCTCACCTGTGTTACCATGAAAAAACTTTTATTAACCCTAAGTTTCCTGCTATTTTTTTTAGTTGAAAATTCGCAGGGACAAGTGACTTTAAGCGCTGCTGAAAAAGCCACTTTAAAGCAACAATATTCTTTACCATTTTTAATTCCTAACTGGCGCCAGTATAGTTATTACGACTTACTGGAGATGTATCCTGTTCCTGTGAAGGAAAAGAAAGGGATACACCTGTTTCGTCATGAAGAAGAGGAAGAAGCGGCGAATGATAATATGTTAGCGAGATGGCATTGGTTTTGGGCTCCGAGAGTAAATGCGACTGGCGCCTTTCCGGCTCCAGATGCTAATTTGAAGGCGATTGCTGCGTTAAATAATACGTCAGCAAAAGGAGCTTCGACAAAGAGTGCTACTGCAAATTGGGTAAATCAAGTATTACCGTCTCCGCAAGGAAGCTGGGGTGTTGGACGAATCGATCGTGTCTTTATCGTCGACGCTGCTGGTTTAAATATTTGGGCAGGGTCTCCTTCCGGCGGGCTATGGCACACAACAGATGGGGGTGCTACATGGGCCATTTTGAATGAATCTTTGGGTGCGATTGGTATCAGCGGTATCGCTGTGAATCCGAACAATAGTAATGAAATTTATATTGCAACAGGTGATGGCGAAGCGCGTCAAGATCAAGCTACGATAGGCGTTTATAAGTCGACAGATGGTGGTGTTACCTGGACTGCTACTGGGCTTACTTATAACAGCTCTGCCGGTTTTAATTTGTCTCGATTAATAATGGATAAGACAAATACGCAGCGTTTATTTTGTGCAACAGATGGGGGATTGATGCGTAGCGTTAATGGCGGTACTACCTGGAAATCCGTTTGTGGCGGTAGCGCACGCGATGTAAAAATTAATCCAGCCAATCCTGCAATTGTTTATTGTACCACTGGTGCAGGTATTTATCGTTCTATTGATACAGGTGCCACTTTTACAATAGTTTCTGGTACTGGCTTACCTGCTTCCGGCTTTGCACGTATTTCTATTGCGGTAACACCAGCCAATCCAAATATTGTTTATGCAGTTTATGCTAACAATAGCTATAGTTTGTTGGGGGTTTATAAATCTTCAGATGCGGGTCAACATTGGACGGTGAAAGCAACAACACCAACTTCATTGATTGGTACGCAAGGTTGGTATGCATTACCAATTGCGGCGTCTCCGATTGATTCTAATTTAGTTTTTGTGGGAGGCTTGCAAGTGTATCGTTCTGCTAACGGAGGCGTGAGTTGGTCGAAAACAAATCCTAATACGGTACATGTGGATGATCACGATTTACAATTTACTAGCAATGGCGCAAAGCTATTCTTAGGATGTGATGGTGGTATCTATCAAACTACTTCTAGTGCCTCTTCTTGGAATAACCTTTCACATGGTATTATGGCTACGCAACAATATCATCTTGGGGTATCGCAGACGAATCCTAATTTGTTTTTGTATGGCGCACAGGATAATGATGTGAATGTTTGGAATAATGGAAATTGGGACGGCCAGGCGCTAAATGCGGATGGATTTGAAGTAGCGATTAATCCATCTAACAATACGGTTATGTTCGGTGAATCGCAATATGGCGGACTAGCACGTTCTACAAATAGTGGCGCAAGTTTTAGCGATATCTCTGGCGCGATTTCTTCTACGGAGCAAGGATTGTGGGATACGCCATTTATGCTCGATCCAACTACGCCAACAACGATGTATATCGGTTATACGAATCTTTTCAAGTCGACCAATTCAGGAACCTCCTGGACAAAAGTGTCTAACTGGACGAGTGGCAATGTGAGTGCGTTTGATGTCTATAAGAAGAATAGTAAAATCATCTATGCACTTCGTGGGGCAAGCTTGTATACTACATCCGATGCAGGTACTACTTGGACGAGCTGTGTTTCAGCAGGTATGACAGGCAACAAAACTAGTGTAGTGATTTGCCCATGGGATTCTACGCGTATCTGGGTTTCTGTCTCTGGCTATGCTGCCGGTAAAAAGGTTTGGTATTCTGACAATGGAGGTATTACGTTTAGTAATTTTTCCAGCTCCTTACCGAATGTTCCTGTGAATTCATTGTATTACCAAGATAGTACGCAAGATGGTTTATATGCATGCACTGAGATTGGCGTTTGGGCTTATGATACACTTGTTCATGATTGGGTTCCTTTTAATCAAGGGATGCCTCCTGTTACATGTACAGAAGTTGAATATAATCGCTCTGCCAATGCGGTCTTCTGTTCTACGTACGGACGTGGTGCTTGGAAGTCTGCTGCCTATCCATTTGTAAAACATAATTATAGCACGATACCGGATAATGTAGGCATTCGCGAAATAAAGGCAATCAGTTTCGAATGTTACCCAATTCCTTTCCATGATCTGCTTCATATCCGTCCTTCTGATTCGTCGAATGAAACGGTATTTAGCATTTTTGATAATGCTGGTAAATGTGTTTATAAAGGCGTGATTACACGTCCGGAGACGGTGAATGATTTGAGCCAATTAAGTAGCGGACAATATTATTTACAAATTGGAAACGAAGTAAAACCTATAACAAAAGACTAATATGTTTCAAAAGGTTCAAAATGCTTATTTAGCCGTTGCAGCTGTTTTATTATTACCCGTTCATTATCTGAGCCTATGGTCGGCTAGTTTCGATCATATCACAGATGATAATTTTGAATCTTGTACCTTAATTGTGAAACAGCATTTGTCTGTCGATATCCCTTTGTTGTTTGCTGTTGTTTTATGCGTTTTAGCCATCTTCTTGTACCCGAAGCCTCGTATACAAGCGCAGCTGATTAAGGCAGCTTTCCTTTCTATTGTTGTTTTTGGACTAAGTGCAGCCTATGTGATTCATAATTTGAAAATTCCTTTAGCGCCGAATCAAAATTTTCAACAGGAGTATAAACTCACGTTATTACTACCGATAGCCGCAATTGTTTTATTAATTTTGTCCCTCAATGAATTTTGGAAAAAGGAAGAGGTGAGTCAAAACGATTCAGCAAACCTGGCTTAATCTAAATAACAAAAATTAACATAATGCGAACAGCTCGTTTTCTCGTTTTGATTTTATCTGCAGTAGTTTTGTTTGCCTGCAAAAAAACTATTGATTGGAGAGAAGCGCGTGTAGGAAGTTATACGATGACACAATTTTATGAAGTGCCGATCAAGAACTTCACCACTGGTCAGGTTATTTCTTATCAGTTGGTACAAGATACCTTACCGACTAATCATAATGTTCAATTAACAAAGAGCGACTATTCCGAGAAATTTGTGGTGAAGATGGATGGCGCTTTCTTGATGGATGTTGATAAAGACGGCTATTGTTCGAAGCAAGGCGGTGGTATGTATTTTGTACACGATACGCTTCACATCACTTTGGATAATCTTGTTGACTCAGTGAAGTGGGGACGTCACCATTTAGTTGGATTCAAAAACTAATTAAGTGAATTGGCGGAATGCATTTGTTTTAGCGCAGAAAGAAAGTCGTAGTGAATGGCGGCAGCGATCAATATTTGGCGCTCTATTATTGTATGCAGTCTTAACGGTTTTTCTCATTTACTTTTCATTTCGTCACGTAGAACCTATTTTATGGTCGGGCTTATTATGGCTCGCGTTATTGTTCGGGTCTGTCGACGCCCTTTCCAAAGGGTTTTTACAAGAGGGACGTGACCGCCATTTTTACTACTATACGTTGATTGGTCCGATTGAATTTTTAACGGCGAAATTGATGTATAATATCCTATTGATGGTCGTCTTAGGCTTTTTCACTTTATTGTTATTCATTCTATTTTTAGGCTTCCCCGTGGTGGATATCGGAGCATTTGCTTGTATTCTTTTGGGGGGTATGGTTTGTTTTACCATCCTATTTACCTTCATGTCGGTATTAGCGGCGCGAAGCGGCAAGAGCACCACCTTAGTGAGTATTCTTACCTTGCCCATCGCTATTCCTCTTTTGGCTATTATCATTTCTGCTACGCAAAAAACAATGATTGCTCATTCTTTTGGAGAATATTCAAATGACCTCTTATTTTTGTCGGCGTTGAATATATTGTTATTGGCTTTGGCTGTCATTCTTTTTAAATATACTTGGCAAGATTAATTCTACAGATATGCGAATAAGTTTTATGAATTTGGTGAAGACTGCTGCGGTTGTATTGCTTTCATACACGGTGGTTGCGGGTTTATTGATGCCTGTACCTCGTTTGGAAATTTTGAATGAGACCATTCGTAATTTATATTTTCACGTGCCGATGTGGTTTTCACAAATCGTCATTTTCAGTGTAGCTCTCTATCATTCGCTACGTTACTTGATGGCGCAAGGGAATTCGAAAATCTCTCTAAAGGAAAAACAGAAAATAGATTTAGCAGCCTATAGTGCTGTAACGGTTGGGATGTTGTTCGGAGTATTAGGTCTTTTGACAGGTATGATGTGGGCTAATTTTACTTGGGGTGCGCCCTGGAGCTCTGATGTGAAACTGAATTGCACTGCGATAGGCATGTTGATGTATTTGGCTTATTTCGTATTGCGTGCTTCCTTTACCGATGAAGAAAAGCAGTCACGCTTCGCCGCTATCTATAATGTTTTTTGTTACGTGCTATTTGTGGTTTTGATTTTTGTCATCCCACGCATGAAAGAGTTTTCGGTACATCCAGGGAATGGGGGTAATCCGGCTTTCGCGAAGTACGATCTCGACAGCTATATGCGCATGGTGTTTTATCCTGCCGTGATAGGCTGGATTTGCTTGTCAATATGGATCTGGGATATCCTTCGCAAGTATCGTGAGGTACTTCTGTTTAGATCATTGCAGGATTAATCGAATTTAAATGCCTCTTGCGTTAAAGCGTTTTTTATTTCCTTCACTCTATACGGCGTTCTTACTCGTCTTTGCTTTTCTTTTTGCCCCATTAGGATTTAATCCTACCGATGACGGCGTGGTATTAGCGCAAACGGCCCGCTTCTGGTCGGGACAAATTCCTTTTCTAGATTTTGTAAGTATTCGTCCATTTGGAAGTGTATTCTTGCATTGGCCAGCCTTGTTGTTTGGTGAATATCGTTTGTTGGCTTCTCGCTTTATAATGGTGTTTGAAATTGGTTTTTACTCTTATGCTTTTCTTAGCTTCACTGTGAATAGAATGCGTATAGAGCTCAGTGAGCTTGTCTTCTGGCTCTTGGCAGGAATTTCATTTGCCTTGAATCTGCATAGTTTTCCTTTAATGGCCTGGACCAGTATCGATGCAATATTTTTGGTGAGTGTCGGCGTGTTCCTACGGAATAAACTTTCCTCCGATTCATGGTGGTCAATTTTGGCCTATGCTACGATTAGCATGGCGGCGCTTTGTCGACAGACCTTCCTTCCTGTAGGACTCTTGAGCATCTGGTATTTTCAAGATCATAAAAAGTGGAAGGCCTATCTCGGGGTATTACTGCCTTATTTGTTGTTTGGTATGTATCTATTCGGACAAGGCGTTTTTGAAGCGGCTATTTATCAAATGAGTGTTTCTGGGGTATCTGTAAAATTTGTTTTAAAGGTACTGCTGCAATATAAAGGGGCTTACCTAGGCTTGTTGCTGGGAGCTTCTTTCGTTCTCGCGTGGCAGTGGCAAAAGCATAGAAACTGGATTTGGATGAGTCGCTTGATGCTTGGCCTATGCTTCGGATTAGCCATCGCCATTATGGTTTTATTGCTACGCAGCAATTCATATCGTTACCTGCCGACAGCAGTATGGATTTCCATTATCCCAATGATTGGCTCTGAGATGCGCTTTCATCGATTATCTCGTCATTATGCTACCGGCGTTTTTGTGTTGTTCATAACAGGATTAACCGCTATTTCAATAGGCTATCCTTCGCCCGCTTTGATAATGGCCTGGCCATGGCTCGTTTTAGTGTTTTGGGTGATGAAGCGCTTCACACCCTTGCTTAGATTACATTGGTTAGCGTTAGGTAGTTTTTGTTTGGTGTTGCTATTATCTGCTTTCGTTCGTTTAAATCATATTTACCATCAGCCTGCTTCGGAGCACTTGCAATACAAGACGAAATACGCTGGTTTAAAGGGGATATGGATGGACAAGCATACGGCAGAGGCTTTGAATGAATTGAGCTTGTGGCAGTCGCATTTAAAAGGGAAAAGGATTGTGTTGTTTGATTATGCTGCTTGCAGAATTGCTGGCAAAGAAGAGATGCTTTGTAAAGGTGATTGGCTCACGCAAGAGGAGTTTCCTTCAAAGGTCTTGCAGGATAGTCTATTCACAGATTTAAAGGATTCAAAAACGCGTTACTGGATCGTACAAAAATACTGTAGTGCTGAATTAAGCGATACTTTGATACCGATTCAAAAGCGTAAGGATACACTGCAACAAAGAGTACTTCAGATGCTTACACAGCAGAGCATCATTTATAACGAAGGAAAATATTTTATTATTTATCGCCAGTAATAAAAGGCAATAAACACGGCTACTAGAATGCTATTAAGCGTGAGATAGGTTTTGATTGGTAAATAGTCTCTAAGAGAAACATTGAATTTTAGTTTACAAATGCCAATCAGGAACAACTTATCGATGGTATAGGCGGTAACGGTTGCGATTGCTAGTCCATTTAAGCCCCATAAAGGCTGCAAAAGTAAACTGAGGCCTACGTGTATACAAACTTCTAAAAGTGCGGAATAAACCAGGTATTGGTTTTGTCCTAGTCCGCTTAAAACAGATTGCGGGAAAAGCATGCGCGATACTACCAGCAGCAGATAAAGATTGAAGATAGGTGAGCTTGGTAAAAAGCCTGGGTCGAATACGATCGGATACCATTTCGGACTCGTCAATAGGACTAAAATGATGATTGGATACAAGACCCACATAAATCGCTTGGAGAAGCGTTTAATCGTGGTGAGGCCCGCTGCTTTATCCTCACTGATTTCACGGATAAATACGGTATTGAGTGCGTTTGAAATAAGCAGTAATAATGGGAATTCTTTAGCTCCATATTTGAAAATAGCAAACCATTGTTTAGAATATTTCAGGTTGACCAGCATTTCATCGAAATAATCGGCCACGCTACCTAATAGAATACTCAACGCCAATAAAGCGCTTTGCCAGATAAACGGCTTTAGAAATGGGAAATCTATTACGTAGCAATTGTTTCGAATCAATATAGCGAGGAGCCAAATGAATCGGAAGATGGCGGCAAGAATGAGTGCAAATAACAAATAATCAATGCTCGCGTTAGTTAGTAAAGTTAAACTACTGAGCCCAACTGTCAGACCTACACTCAGCACACTGAATGCAATTAGCGCCTTTGATCGTTTCGTGATTAAGTAGTAATGTTCTACTAAATACGCGGTATGATTAAATAGATTGAAGATGACCAGCAATATCATACGCTGTACATCCATCATAATACTTAGTTTAGTGAAAATGGGGAAGAGGAATAGTAAGGTTAAATTCGTCAACAAATTCAGTCCAACAATCACCACAAAGGCATTGAAAAAGTATTGCTTGATTTTGTCGCGCGAGGAACCTGCTGTGAAACTTACTAGCGCATTCATCACGCCACCAATCCAAAAGAAGGAGCTCACGCCACTCAATAAAAAGAAGCTTTCATAATAGCCGATTTGATTTTTGCTTAGACCGACTTTCGTGAGTAGTACGCTAATATATAATAAGCTGGCATACCTTAAAATTTGATAAAAGGTAAACGCAGATAATTTATTCCAACGTTGAAGGATATTCGACCACATGCTCAATGGCGAAGATACGATTTCTTGCGTGTAACATTTTCGCTAAATACACGTACCTTAAATTTTGTATTTTTAAATTATGTTTCTCTTTTTGATTAGTCTATTTTCATTGTACACTCCCAGTCAAACTCCTTTGGCGAGCGATTCTGTGTTAGCATATGTCAAGATTTATCAAGGGGATACTATTCCGATGGGTTTTTTACCGCAGGTGAATATTTGGTCGGCTGTGAAGTGGAAATCAGATGCGGAACGATTAGAATATTTGCGATTGAAACGCAATCTCGTGATTGTATATCCTTATGCTATTAAGGCTGCAAGGATTTTACTAGAGATGAATGAAGAGTTATCGCATATCGAAGGGAATCTTGCGCGTAAACGGTACATCAAATCTAAAGAGCGGGTGCTGAAAGAAAATTTCGAAGATCGATTGAAAGGGATGTCTACGTATCAAGGGCGATTGTTGATGTTGTTGATCGATCGGCAGACCGGTCAAACTTGTTATGAATTAGTAAAAGAATTTCGGGGCGGTTTTTTAGCCTGGACCTATCATACTATGATGAATGTTTATGATGAGGATTTGAATATGAAACGTACTTATGATGCTACGCAGTATCCATTAATCGACCATGTGCTTTGGGAGATTGAAACGGGAAAGCTTAAAGTATCGGAGATCAAATAAATTTTTAGAAGTTAAGGCGGATGGTCATAACTGTAATATCGTCTCCGATAGGTGTTTGTCCGCGATAATTTTGAATTTGCTCTTCTAATTTTTCATTGAAATGTTGCGGCTGCATGGAGTGGAACAATTTGAAGAATTGATCAAACGCGAGATCTTCAAAATATTCTTCCTTTTCGTTTTGAAGCTCACTGAGTCCGTCCGTGAACAACAATAGCAAAGCGTCTTTAGATAGGGTGATATGTTTTGCTTCGAATGGCTTCAGATGATCTAAAATCCCTAGCATGTTGGTATTAGAATGTAAGCGAATACGCTCTCCGTTATTGAATAGGTAAGGAGCCACATGACCAGCATTCACATAATGGAGTTCGTGCGTACTTTCGTTAAAGACAGCTAGAAACAAGGTGATAAACTTCTCTTGTTTGGTGACTGCATTTATTCGGTTGTTTAGCTCATATATGATTTCTTTCAGGGAAAGATCTTGTAACATTAAGGCTCTCAGTGAGGCTTGCAAATTACTCATGAGTAGAGCTGCAGAAATTCCTTTACCGCTCACATCTGCTATACAGAAGACATGATGATTATGATGACTTAAAAAATAATCGAAATAGTCGCCGCCCACTTCATCATGCGGTAGATAGATTGAATCGATTTGTAATTCCGCTTTGTTCGGAAGTGTTTTCGGGACTAGTTGTGCTTGTAACTGACCAGCAAGATGCAATTGCTCGCGCAAGCTGGCTTGCTGTAGCTGTTGTTTGAACAAGCGTTTGTTTTCAATGGCTGTAACGATAATGTTCGCTAAGGTTTCAATGAAATGCAATTTCTCGTCTCTGGTACCATAGACACTTGGTTTGATAGTGTCGATGAGGAGGAAGGCGAGCGGCTGTTCTTTATGTAGAATCGGAATAAGGAAGGAGTAGTTATCGCAAGCGGGGATGAATGACTCTTCTAAATTCGTTATTTGCTTATGATAAATTAGTTCTTGTAAAACAAGAGCAGGATCTAGTGCCGCGCTTGTTCCGAAATGAAATGCATTCGTCCAAATATCTCTTTTGTAGAAAAGAGTCAGCTCGGTAACGCCCATCTGTTCTTGCATCAAGGTGCGAAACGACTCAAATAGTTCAGTCTCTTTACTATTGCTGTTGATAGCGCGAGTAAGCTGAAGCAATGCATCGATTTGCTTTTTGCGTGCATTCAATATTTGCGAAATGCTCATGCTACAAATTTCAAATCTTATTCTTGATTTTTATGTAAATACAGGAAAATCTTTCATTCGCCTATATTCGTCAATTCTTAACAGGATTTTAAGTGTGGTGTGGCATTATTATTGTTATTTTGTAATTATAATTCAACTTATGAAAAAGTATTTTCTTTTGAGTGCTGTTATTGCTTCTTTAGTGGCCGTTGGCTGTTTAAAGGATCAGGCTGCACATGTAAAAACGGTAGTCGCGCAGCCGGGTGCTTGCGATACAATTACGTATGCGAAACATATTCAGCCTTTGGTGGATATGTATTGTGCTTATAGTGGGTGTCACTCTAGTAATAACTCACCTCGTGTTCCTTTGACGACTTATGCAGAAGTGTCTTTACAAGCAGCTTCTATTGATAATCACGTTTTCACTTTGCAGGATATGCCTTTAGGTGGAACGATGAGCGCAGCAGAATTGCAACAATTGCGTTGTTGGTTAGATAACGGTAAAAAACAATAATCATGAAATACATTCTTTCTTTTTTAATCGCAGGACTATTGAGTCTTCAATTAGCGGATGCGCAAATTTATGGTACTAAGAAGGGTACGGTATCTTTCTTTTCTTCTACTTCTGTTGAAGACATCGACGCGAAGTCTACTGCCGCCGAAATGTTGATGAATATCGATGCATTGAAAATTGCATTCCGTGTAAAGCAGTCGACTTTTATTTTCCCTAAATCATTGATGCAAGAGCATTATAATGAAAATTACATGGAGAGTGAAAAGTATCCATGGGCTTCTTTTAATGGTACCATTGTTCCAAACAATAACGAAAAAATCGATTTGCATAAGGAAGGGACTTATCAAATGTCTGTTGTAGGTAAGATGAATATGCACGGCGTCGATAAGGATTTCAAGGCACCTATCACCATAATAGTGAAGGGTGGAACGATTCACGGCACAGCAAAGTTTCGTGTTTACATGGCTGATTTCAAGGTTGAAAAACCAAGCATTCTTTCTTCTGCTCTAGCCGATTTTGTCGATGTTACGGTTGATTGTTTAATGACTGAAAATCCAGCGAAATAAATTTATTCATGAAGAAATATTTAGCACTTTTCGCTTTTGCGCTATGCTTAACTAGCGTTACAAAAGCACAGGATGATTTGGCAGCAATGATGTCGAATGATGCGCCTGAATTGGTGAAGGCAACTTTCAAAACGACACGTCTTAATATGGGGCACAGCATTGAAACAGTTGGTGCACATGATTTAGATGTTCGCATTTCTCACGTGTTTGGATCGGTTGGTTCTAATTATGGCGGAGGCTTTCATAACATGTACGGCTTCGATCAAATTTCAAATATTCGTATCGCATTTGAGTATGGTATCAATTCTCGGTTGACGGCTGCGGTAGGTCGTAGTAAGGGTTTTGGACTTCAACATGAAATGTGGGATGGCTATTTAAAGTATCGTTTGATTCGTCAAATGACGGATAAAAAGCATCCAATAAGTGTAACCATGTTTGGGTCTGTAACAACCACTACTATGGCTGCTTCTAGCGATTCTACTTCTCCGGTATCCTTTCAAAATGGCGCGCAACGTTTGCAATATTGTGCACAAGCTTTAATCGCACGTAAGTTTAATTCTAACTTTTCGGTGCAATTGATGCCTACTTATTTACATCGCAACTATGTGGCTTATGGTGACAACAATGATTTGTTTGCGATGGGTTTTGCGGCACGTTATAAGTTTTCAAAACGTAGTGCCATCATCGTTGATTACTTCATGCCTTTCTCTGAATATTTCGATAATATGCGTCAGGCTGGAAAGTACTATAATCCATTAGGAATCGGTTATGAAATTGAAACAGGCGGACACGTATTTCATCTAACGATTGTAAACACGGGTGGTCTAACGGAGCAGGATTTCTTGGTGAATAGTAATACTCCTTTAATTAAGAGTTTGGATAATCCAGCGAAGTATTTAGGCTTGCGTTTAGGATTCAATATCAGTCGTCCTTTCACGATTTATTAATCCTTGAACTTCATAAAATAAAAAAAGCGCGTAATT
>JAPJNH010000136.1 GCA_026461075.1 Chitinophagales bacterium | reverse complement strand
GCTCCATAACGAAGGATGGGGCCGTGGGTTGCAAACAATAAATATTGGTTGATGGCCAAAGAATCCATTGGTTCATCCTCTAGGCGATTGCTAACCACATTCATGGCGATAAAGCGCATGCTGTCATAGAATTTATTGTAGATAAAAGCGTCACGGGCAGGACCGTAATTACTCAGCTGATAGATACAACGCCATCTACGCCAAGCTTCGAATTTGTATAAGTGGTAGTCTTTCGCAAAAGCCAATTCTTGATAAATATGCAAGGCGATGCTATCTTCGCCATCTTTAAAACTACTTCGATTATTTTCAAATAAATCAGCATAATCAAGCCATGCAACTGCTTTTTGATTAGGCTGTGTACTTGATTCAGCGGCATGTTTAATAATAGCCGCGGCAGCCCTCCAATCCGTTTCTTTTAGTGCGGTAGCTTGATCTCCACCCTTATAAGTGCGATACTGTTTTCTTTCTATAGCCTTATCATAACTCGCCTCACGCAAGGGTGTAAATCGATTGAGTGCGTAACGCGAGACGGCATATTGCATAAGACTATCCATGGCTAAGGATGCTTTTTGTAAAGCCTCCGCTGTTTGATTGTTACTTTGTTTTAGGATTTCCAAATAGTAGAGATAGTTTTTTACCCGCGCTACATAGGCTTTAGCAAATCGCCCTAGCGTGTCATTTTGAAAGTTAAAATTGGCGAATGAATCCATCTTACTTATATTATATTCACAGAAGCCAGGTAGTTGTTCGCGCCAATGATCCTGATCTAAAAACATGGAAGTATGGACTACAGCTATACAGGTATTATAGATGTTCCAGGTATTGGCGGCATCTTGAAGTTCTTTCAAGCGCTCTCGTTGTGGGTTTTTACAAGCTGTCAGCAATGCACAGCAAAGAATTAAAAAATAGATTTTTCTCACAATAGGATTTGTTATAAAAATATACAAGCTAACCCAACGAATCTTTTATCCAATCACCAATTTTTATTCGGAAGGTTCAAGATTAATTCGTGAGATAATTTATCTTCGTTAGACAATCCCGTATTATGTCAGACAACTTGAGTTTTTTTCAAAAATCGTCTCCCTTCCAAAAGTTTTTGCTTTTAATCGGACTCTATTTTCTATCCTTATCTTTTAGTCAGTT
>JAPJNH010000135.1 GCA_026461075.1 Chitinophagales bacterium | reverse complement strand
GCTTTGGTCCTGAAACTTATTTAGAAGGGGTATTACAACGAAAAGTTTTAGCCAATAAAGTCTTTGGAAAGGAGTCTGAGATTCAAAAATTGAATGCGATTGTTCATCCAATTGTTTTTGCTGATTTTGATAAATGGTGTTCAGAACGAAAGCATTTACCCTATATTGTAAAAGAGGCGGCCTTGATTTTTGAAACCATTTTATTTCAGAAGCTAGATAAAGTGATCCATGTAAGTGCTCCGGAAGAATTGCGTATCGCAAGAGTGATGTTAAGAGATGCTTGCAGCAAGGAGGAAGTGTTGAATAGAATCGCGCGACAGATGAATGAGGAGGAGAAATTAAAAAGGGCAGATTTCGTATTGTATAATGACGAAATCCACCCTCTTCTACCGCAAGTTGTTAGCTTGCATCAGCAAATAATGCAGTTAGTCTAAATAACTATATTGATCATTCGACCTTTTACAAAAATGAATTTTTTAACGGCAGCTCCGTTCAAATATTTTTGAACTTGCTCATCTGCAAATACGATAGATTCTACTTCTTTTGGTTCCGCATCTAATGCAAATTCAAGATTGATCCTTGTTTTGCCATTGATTGCAACAGGATAAGAAAAACTATTTTCCACCAAGTATTTCTCCTCTAGCAATGGGAAAACAGCATCTACAATACATCCTGTATTACCTAGATTTTTCCAAAGCTCTTCTGTAATGAAAGGCGCGAATGGGTTTAATAAAATAATTAGTGGTTCAAGTATAGCACGTTTATTACACTTCAAACTACCTAGTTCGTTCACGGCTATCATAAATTGTGCAACGGCAGTATTGAAAGAAAGGCGCTGAATATCTTCTTCAATCTTCTTGATTGTTTTATGTAATACTTTCCACTCAGCATCTGACGGAGCGGTAGTGTCTACACTGAAGTTGTCTTGCGCATCATAAAAAAGGTTCCATAATTTACGCAAGAAGCGACTTACGCCTTCGATACCTTTCGTATCCCAAGGCTTAGACACTTCAATGGGTCCGAGGAACATTTCGTACATTCTGAAACAATCCGCACCATATTGCTCAATCACATCATCTGGATTCACGACATTGTACTTCGACTTGGACATTTTCTCCACCTCTGTTCTTGCGATAAATTGTCCGCCTTCGTTTGGAATAAATTGCGCCTTACCGCTTACGTTATATTTAAATGAATAATCAGTAAGTAACTTTTCTATAGACACTTTGTCGCCATCTACACATGCTATTGGAACGTGAATAGGATAGACACGACAAATTGCATCTGATGAAAGGTTAATCCCATGCTGTTTTAAAAATTCGATGATTTCAGTATTAGACAATCCCTTTAGATTGATATCTGCCGACAAGTAAATTTCTTTACTCGTCTCATCCCCTTCTACAGCAATAGCAGTGATAAATTTACTTTGACCCTGAATCATTCCTTGGTTCACCATTTTTTTGAATGGTTCATCAAAGTTTAAATAGCCCAAGTCATGAAGCACTTTTGTCCATAAACGACTATATAATAAATGTCCTACCGCATGTTCACTTCCTCCCACATAAAGATCCACTTGATTCCAATATTTTAAGGCTTCTGGTGATGCCATTGCATGCTCATTGTTTGGATCCATGTAACGCAAGAAATACCAAGAACTTCCCGCATAACCAGGCATGGTATTCGTTTCTCGGGTTCCTATGTTTTTATAATTAACCCATTCACCTAAGTTCGCTAGAGGTCCTTGTCCTTCTGGACCTGGAGAATAGGATTTAACGTGAGGCAATAAAACAGGTAATTCTTCATTTGAAACAGCCTTTGCAATGTCGTTTTCAAAATAAATTGGGAACGGTTCACCCCAATAACGTTGACGACTAAATCCGGCATCACGCATTTTATAATTCGTCTTGGCGTGACCTAAATTCTTTTGCTGTATGGCATACAATATTGTTTCAGTTGCCTCTTGATAGGTTTTTCCATTCAAGAAATCGCTATTCGTTAAAACGGCATCTTTCTCGGTATAACATTCCGTTTTACCTTCAAAAATGTAAGGAATATCGATATTGAAATGTGTAGCGAAGTTGAAATCTCTTTCGTCTCCGCAAGGAACTGCCATGATCGCGCCAGTACCATAACCCGCTAAAACATATTCTGAAATCCAAATAGGGAGCTTCTTTCCTGAAAACGGATTAGTGGCATAAGCTCCTGTGAAGCAACCTGTAATTTTCTTTTCAGCCATACGATCCACATCGCTACGGCTCTTTACGTAGGCGATATATTCTTCCACTTCCTTGCGTTGTGCTTCAGTGCAAACTTCTTTCACCAAATCCAATTCTGGCGCAAGCACCATGAAAGAGACCCCGAATATTGTATCCGGACGGGTGGTAAAAATTGGAAGTTTTTGAGTGGCATTTTCAATTTCAAATTCAATATAAGCACCTTTGGATTTTCCAATCCAATTGCGTTGCATTTCTTTCAATGGTTCGGGCCAATCTAAAGTATCCAAACTAGTTAATAGTTGATCCGCAAATTCAGAAATACGTAAAAACCATTGACGCATTTTTTTCTTAACAACCGGATGTCCTCCCCTTTCACTAACTCCATTCACCACTTCGTCATTCGCTAAAACTGTTCCAAGTGCCTCACACCAATTCACTTCAGCCCAAGCTATAAATGCAAGACGATATTGCATAAGTATATCCGCTTGTTCCTTCTCTGAAAAATCGTTAAACTCATTAGCGGTAAAGCTTTTGTTTATTTCTCGTAAGCCTTCAGAACCACGAGCACTTAGCCATTCTCTTAAAGTGGATATGTTTTCCGCTTTATTAGTGGATGGATTAAACCAAGATTCAAATAATTGCAAGAAAATCCATTGAGTCCATTTGTAATAAGCAGGATCACATGTTTGTACTTCCTTCGACCAATCATAGCTTAAACCGATTAATCGCAATTGCTCTTTATATCTTTTAATATTTACAGCAGTTGTATCAGCAGGATGCTGCCCCGTTTCAATCGCATATTGTTCGGCAGGTAAACCAAAGGCATCAAAACCCATTGGATGTAGGACATTAAATCCTTTCAAACGCTTGTAACGAGCAAAAATATCAGAAGCGATATAACCTAATGGATGTCCCACATGTAATCCTGCTCCGCTTGGATAAGGAAACATTTCTAATACATAGTACTTTGGTTTATCAGATTGATGTGTTACCTGATAGACATTATTCTTTTCCCACTGATCTAACCAAAATGACTCAATTGTTTTGTGATGATAATCCATAATATTCGTAAAAATCGATAAAAAGCAAAAATACCAAAACTAAGGCAGATTCTTTTCTTTCAAATCGACAAAATGCTTTGTATTTTGTGTTCACTTTATGACAGCATTTCCAGAATTATATCAATATTTCCAAGAGGCATTGGATCGCAATAGCATCAAAGGAAATCCAGACACCTTGTACTCTCCTATCCAATACTTTGTAAATATTGGAGGAAAACGTATTCGTCCGATTTTAGTGATGATGAGTGCGGAATTATTTGGCGCAAAAGCTTCGGAGGGCTTGAATGCAGCATTAGCTATTGAACTGTTTCATAACTTTAGTTTGATTCATGATGATATTATGGATCAGGCTCCACTTCGTCGTGGACAGCAGACTATCCACGAGAAACACGGCTTACCGACAGCAATTTTAACTGGTGACGCCACTTTGGTCTTAGCCTATCAATATTTTGAAAAATACCCTGCAGAAGTTGCCATGGAATTATTCAAGGTATTCAATGCGACTGCTCTGGGAGTTTGTGAAGGACAACAGGTGGACATGGACTTTGAATCAATGAAGGATATTAGTGTTGAAATGTACAACGAAATGATTCGTAAAAAGACAGCGATTTTACTCGGTTGTGCTATGCAAATGGGAGCGATTATCGGTGGGGCGAATAAAGAAAAGCAAGCCTTAGCTTATGAATTTGGCATCCAAACCGGATTAGCCTTTCAATTGCAGGATGATTATTTAGATGCATTCGCAAGTTCAGACCTTTCAGGAAAGCAAGTTGGTGGTGATATCATTGCGAATAAAAAGACATTCCTCTGGTTACGTTTAAAAGAGAAAGCGAATGCGGAGGACCTTGCTCTAATAAAAGAATGGGAGTTGAAAAAGGAGTTTAATGCAGAAGAGAAAGTACAGTTTTTTACAGAGAAAATGACTGCTTATGGAGTCAAGGATGAAAGTAAGGGATTAATCGAAATGTATACACAAAAGGCCTTTGAAAGTTTAGATCACGTAACTATTTCATCGGATGCTAAAAGACCATTATTTGAATTAGCCAATCAATTACTTAATAGAAAATACTAACATGAAACATATTCTTAGTACTTTAATTTTTTGTTTATTGTTTGCTGGAATTAGTTTCGCAAATAACGGAGACACAATCACGGTCAATACCCACAATTCAACTTTGATTCAAACGAATCCAGCTGTTGGACATACGGAATATCCAGCATGGGGTGTGTTTCCATCGGATAGCGTTTCCATTAGAAAAGCACTTTTGTATGTCAAATTCGCTTGCCCAACAGGATTGCATTGCGGAGAATGGGATTATTTGAATTATATCTACTTAAAAAGAAAAGGAGGAGTTGATAGTGCAAATCGCTCTATCGAATTAGCTAGAATTATCACTCCTTATGGATATAATTTTGCGGGTACCTGGAAGCATACCTGGGTGATAGACATAACTGATTTCGAACCTTTATTACATGACTCAGTGGAAATAGAATATCGTCATACGGGATATGAAGCAAAAAACGATCGCGGTTGGTTGGTTACTTTAAACTTCGTAATGATTGAAGGTCCGAAAGTAATGGAGCAAACGAGTATGAAAAAATTGTGGTATGGTTCTTGGCAATATGGAAATCCTGCAAATGATATTGAAACACATATTACGCCTGACACATTCACTTCTGATAACGGAGCGGTTATAAACCGTTTACGCCTATTGCAAACCGGACATGGTGCAGAGAATAGAGAATATTGTAGTGAATTTTGCGACAAAAGAAGATCACTTACTTATGATGGCCAAGGATTAGATACACAGCACGTTTGGCGTTTATGCGGATTTAATTCAATTCCAGCCCAAGGAGGTACCTGGGTTTATGACAGAGCGAATTGGTGCCCCGGATCAATGGTTGAACCTTATGTTTATAATTTACCATTAGGAACAGCTACTAGCCATATCGTCGACATTGCAATGGATACCTTTACAGCTTCCGGTTGGGCCAATTATGTGTTTTCTGCTGAAGAGTTTCAATACAAGCCAATTAAAAATAAAATAGACGCTAGTATAGAATCCATTTTTTCGCCAAACAATCAGGATGAATATGCAAGAATCAACCCAGTGTGTTCGAACCCTTTGGTAGAGGTAAAAAACAACGGTTCGGCTACCATTACTAGTTTGACATTCGATTATGAAATTGGAGGAGAACCTACCCAATATTATACTTGGAATGGCACTTTAAAACCATTAGAAAAGACAACAATTAATTTAGGAAATTTTGTGATGGTTAACGCCAACAATAATTTATTTCGTGTAAATATTGGTAAGGTAAATGGAAAGGCTGACGACTACCCTACCGATAATCAAGCCTATTCGCGTGCACTGGTTCCAAAGAACCTTGATTCTCTGTTGATTTTTTATGTGCAAACTAATAACTTCCCTAGTGAAACGGACTATGTCTTAAAAGATGACTTAGGAAATAAAATCATTGATCGTAAAGGTTCAACTTTAGCAGCGAATACAGTTTATCGTGATACGGTTTCGTTGAAGGACGGCTGTTATACCTTTTCTATTTACGATCAAGGTAACGATGGATTAAGTTTTTGGGCAAACTCTGCACAAGGTAGCGGAGCCGCACGTATTTATTGGCGTTGGGGTATGTTATTACATACTTTTGCAACCGATTTTGGCTCAGAGGCTCGCCTCAGTTTTCAAGTAGGAGTCCCTCAATATCACTTGGGTACAAACCCAATAAATTCGAATGTAAGTTCTATTTTTGCTGCTTTTCCAAACCCTGCAAGTGATCAAATAACCTTGGATTGGCAGTCAGGATCAGGATTGGTTGAACCATATAGAATAATCGTTCGTGATATTATGGGACGTATTATGTGGCAATCGGAAGAGAAATATAATGGGGGTGCTCGATTAAACCTTACCACCAATAATTGGTCAAATGGAATCTATACGGCTACTGTGGAAAGCAATAATACTGTTAAAACAGTAAAATTCGTTATAGAACATTAATCAAGACCTTAGAAAATCGTAAATTCGCAGATCAAATTTAACATATGAAGAAAATTGAAATGGTCGATTTGAAGACCCAATATGCAGCCATAAAGCAAGAAGTGGATAATGGAATTATGGATGTATTGAATAATGCAGCATTCATTAACGGAAAACAAGTTGGTGATTTTGCAGAACATTTAGCACAATATTTAAGTGCGAAGCATGTTATTCCTTGTGCGAATGGAACTGATGCACTTCAAATTGCATTAATGGGCCTAGGTTTACAGCCTGGAGACGAAGTTATCACTCCTTCTTTTACCTATATCGCTACCTGTGAAGTTTTAGCTTTGTTGGGCTTAACACCAGTATTCGTAGATGTTTATCCAGACACGTTTACAATCAATCCAACTGAAATAGAAAAAGCAATCACGCCAAAAACTAAAGCCATTGTTCCAGTTCATTTATACGGACAAAGCGCAGATATGGATGCGGTTATGGCAATTGCTAAAAAGCATAATTTGTTTGTCATAGAAGATAATGCGCAAGCTATTGGCGGTTCTTATACAGGCGCAGATGGCGTTAAAAAGGCGAATGGTACTATGGGTGACATAGGCTGTACGAGCTTCTTCCCTTCTAAGAATTTAGGATGTTATGGTGATGGAGGTGCCATGTACACGAATAATGATGAATTGGCGAATAAGTTAAGAATGGTTGCTAATCATGGTCAGCGTGTTCGCTATTATCATGATATGGTAGGTGTTAATTCACGTCTTGACACCATTCAAGCGGTTATTTTGGATGCTAAACTTAAACATCTTGACCAGTATTGCAGTAACCGTCGTGCTGTTGCTGATGCTTATGATAACGCATTTGCAAACCATCCTAAGATTAAAACCCCGGCTCGCGCTAGCTATAGCTACCATGTATATCATCAATATACTTTAGTTATTGAGGGTGATAGAAACGGTTTACAGACTTTCCTTGCCGATAATAATATCCCTTCTATGATTTATTATCCTGTGCCTGCTCATCGCCAAAAAGCGTTTGAAGGTAAAGGAAAAATTGTAGGCGATTTGTATCATACCGATTGGTTAACGGATCGTGTAATTTCATTACCAATTCATACCGAAATGCAAGCTGATCAACAAGCTTACATTATAGAAAAGGTTTTGGAATTCATGAATAAATAAGCGTTATGAATAGTTTTTGGGGACAGATTAAAGAATATTTATTCTTAAAAAAACAGGACAGTAGCAAGCCGAAGAATATCAATATTAAATTGATGCACGGCATGAACCGTATTTCTATAATTCTGTTTTTAACGGCAGCTGTGATTATTATTTATCGCTTGATAAAATAGTAATCATGACTGTAAAAGAACTATTTGAAGCGAGCTTGCATCCAGTTTATGGAGCATACGCAGACGATATTTGTTCTTATTATTTCGCTTATCAAAAACACTTTAAGATTAAATATTCCATCGAGCAATTAAAGCTAGATGGAATCTTTTTTTTGGCGCAGTACGACTTGAATCGCCTACTTGCCGGAGTTCCTGTACAATATGTGGTTGGATTGGTTGAAGTTATGGGACACGAATTCTGTACCACGCCAGCTGCTCTTATACCCCGTCCTGAAACAGAGGAACTGATTCATTTTATTCATCAGAAACATCTGGCTGATCAAGAATTAGATGTATTGGATATTGGAACAGGGACAGGTATTATTCCAATTAGTTTGAAAAAACTTCATCCAAACTGGTGTTTATTCGGATTAGATATTTCTAAAAACGCACTTAGGCTAGCTAATAACAATGCGCAGAATTTAAATGCAACGATTCATTTTATCAATCAAAGTATTTTTGCCTACGAAAGTGCACAAACATTTGATATCATAATTTCCAATCCGCCATATATTCCAAAGAAAGAATGTTTGATTTTGGATGAATCAGTGCGAAAATTTGAACCGATTTTAGCGCTTGAAGTACCTGATGAAGACCCTTTGCAATTTTATAAAGTCATTTTGATGTTTTCTCTAAAACATCTTACAAAGAATGGATGTTTGTATTTAGAAATTCATCAAAATTTTGGAGAGGAAATGCTAAAGTTAATTAGTCCGCACTTTGCAAATTGTACATTACAAAAGGATTTTGCAAATAATAATCGATTTGTCTTTGCTTCCAATCCGAAAATTTAAAATGCAGTGTCAATGAAGAAATTTCTAATCATTTTTGTTGTATTCCTACAGTTGATCTGTCATACTGTAAACGCTCAAAATGAAAGTAAACACTTCATTTCTTTTGCAAATAAAAACAATTCATATTATAGCATTAACCGTCCAACGGAGTTTCTTAGTAATGAGGCCATTGAACGCAGAAACAAAGCAGGGATTGCAATTGATTCATTGGATTTACCAGTTAATCAAAATTATATTGATTCCGTTCTAAGTACCGGCGTTCAGTTTCATTACAGCAGTAAATGGCTAAATGGGATACTGATTGAAACTACAGACAGCTTAGCATTGGATAAAATTTCTAATTTTTCATTCGTTAAATCTCAAAAAACAGTTGGCCTTCGTAGTTCGAATCAAAAGTTACCAATGAGTAGTGACCATAATTTAAAATTCGATTATGGTTTTACGCAACAACAGGTTGAAATGGCTAATGGTACTTATTTACATGAGCGGGGATTTTTTGGTGATGGAATGAAAATCGCTGTTTTGGATTTAGGCTTTTTAAATTTTAATCGTTTAAGTGCTTTTCAAAATATTTTCAATAGTCAGCAAGTCATTGCAACACACGACTTCGTTAACGGAGGAGATTCTGTGTACGAAGCTGGCACGCACGGAACAATGGTTGCTTCAACAATTATCGGACAAGAACCTGGTGTTTATATCGGTACAGCCCCTAACGCAAGTTTGGTATTATTACGCACCGAAAATGAATACAAAGAAGAGATTTTAGAAGAATATAATTGGGTGGTAGGTGCAGAATATGCTGATGCAATCGGTTGTGATTTAATCAATTCCTCATTAGGCTATTATACCTTCGACAATCCTAGTCAAAATCACAGCTATGCCGATCTAGATGGGAATACCTGTATTGCGACTATCGGGGCTAATTTGGCTGCACAAAAAGGAATGCTCATTTGTGTAAGTGCGGGTAATGAAGGTGATTCTGATTGGCGCTATATTGGTACGCCGGCAGATGCCAAGGGTATTCTTACGGTTGGTGCTGTCAAAAGCAATCGAGATCCAGCAAGTTTTAGTTCTTTCGGTCCTGCTGCAGATGGAAGAGTAAAGCCGGAAGTATCTATTTTAGGGAAGGATGCAGCCATTATAAACACTTCAGGCGAAATTAAGAATGGAAGTGGCACCTCTTTTGCCTCCCCTATTCTATGTGGTTTGGCTGCTTGTTTATGGCAAAAACACCCAGAAAAGCGCGCTTCGGAGATAAGAGAGGCTATAATTAAAAGTGCTAGTTTGTACGAAAATCCGGAAGATCAACGAGGTTACGGAATACCAAATTTTGGTATAGCTGACGCTTTATTATCGGATTTTAAACTACTCTATGATACGAGCAACCAACTCATTCTATTTCCAAACCCGACAAGTGAATTTACAAGATTAATTATCAAAAGTGATTATCCGCAAGCCGTTCATTTAAAAGCATATAATATCGTAGGGCAGCCGGTTTTCACGAAAACAGTATTTACAAATGAAGGGGCTGGATTTTTTACATGTGAGATTCCGGAAATGCAAGAATTGACTACCGGAGTTTATTTCTTGTATTCGGACGCCAATTCAAAAAATGAAATGATTAAGTTTGTTCGGTAATACTATGCGCAGATTTATTATTCTTTTTCTAAGTATTTTCTTTTTATCTAATTCTAGCAATGCACAAGAATGGATAAAGGTTAAAGCATTTGTGATGGACACTTTGCATCGTCCAATCACTTATGTTTTTGTGGCAAATAAAAACACCCAAGATGCGATTGTGGATATGGACGGAGCCTCTGTCGAATGGACCGCAAAAATTTCAGACACACTAATTTTTTCTTCACAGTCGTATGGCATGAAGAAATTTGCCGTTCGTGATTCTATTAAAAATAATATTTGCGTAATAACAGTAGTCTTAAAACCACTTTCTAAAAATCTAAATGAGGTACAAATAATAGCACCTAAAAGTGCTTCTGAAATACGAACAGAAATACAAAAATTACATTTAGAAGCGACGGATGTCTATAAAGACGTAAATGCGTTTCAAAGTCCGATTACAGCTCTATACGAAGCGTTTAACAAGAATGAAAGAGCGAAACGTACCGTTGCAGCTTTAGAATATGAAGAGAATAGAACACGTATTTTGAAAGATATCTGCCGTTTACTTAGAAGCTACCAAGTTATCGATCCATCCGAGAAAGAATTGGAGGCATTTGTTCACTTTATCCCTTTGGATGAGAGCTTTTTAAAAGGAAGCACCGACTATGAAATTGGTTTAACCGTAAAAGAAGCTTTTCTAAAATTTAAAAAAATATACCGAGGCGATTAAACCTTTCTGTTTTAATTGTGTCCTATTATTGAATTCAGTTTAAACACATAAATCTATTTTTATGAAAACACAAAAATTTCTTTCAGCAAGTCTAATCGCCGTTTTGCTAGGCGGTTCTATTCTTTATTCTTCTTGTGGTCGTTTGCGCATGAGCGACGACGAATTGGAGGCAGTAAGTGATAACAGTACGGCAGCAGGTGCTTCTCAGGAGGTACAAAATATCTCCGAACAAGCGTTCACCGCTTCCGGAAATATGTCCTTTAGAGGTGCGTCTAACAACGGAGGTTTGTCATCTTGTGCTACCATTACAAATGATACCGCAAATAATGTATTGACAATCGACTTCGGTACAAGCCCTTGTTTATGCAAAGACAATCGCTACCGTCAAGGACAAATCATTTCTTCTTATACCGGAAAGTATCGTGATTCAGGCACCATTATTTCAACAACCTTTAACAATTACTTTGTTGGCGTAAATAATACAGCCATGAACCAAATTACAGGCACTAAAACTGTAACCAATAATGGTCATAATGCTGCTGGTAATTTGAATTGGACGATTGTAGCTGCCTTGAATGTGTTAAAAGCTAATAATGGAGGTACTGTTATTTTTAACGAAACACGTAATCGTGAAATGATTGCAGGGGAATCCACTCCGTTTATTTTTAGCGATGATAAGTTTCAAGTAACAGGTTCTGCGAACGGAACTACTGCAAGAGGAGATAATTATACTGCTCAAGTTTTGACTGGTCATGAATTAATCAGAGACATGAGTTGTCCTAAGCATTTCACGCAAGGTCAGGTTGATATTACAGTGGGTTCAAAACCTACTATGACCCTTGATTACGGTTCCGGAACTTGCGATAATTCAGCTACCGTTACACGTAATGGTAAAACAAAAACTATCACACTTAAATAATTGTCATTTAGTGCTAAAAAGCCCGCCTAATCTTAACGGATTGGCGGGTTTTTTCGTTTATTTTTGGTATATTTGAAAGGTAAAAATATCGTATGATTAAGGCAATTTTAGAGTTCATTCTCATCTTCTTTTTCCTTCGTTTCATTTTCAACTTTGTGTTGCCTCTTTTTTCAATGAGTCAGAGAAATAAGGATAATCAGCAAAGTAATCATTCAACTTCAAAATCAAATACTACGCGGGAATATAGTAGCACTCAAACCAATTCAAATACTTCCAAACAAAAAGAAGTCAAGAAAAAAGATTTTGGAGATTACATCGAATTTGAAGAAATAAAAGAAAAATAAAAATTGTGGTGGAGACAAAAGAACAAGCTTTAGCTAGGATTCAAAATTTTGAAGGTAAATACCCTAAACAATTATGGTATTTGTTTTTCTCTGAAATGTGGGAACGTTTCAGCTTTTATGGAATGCGTGGAATGCTAACCTTCTTTATGGTTCATCAATTAATGATGAAGGAGGATGTAGCTAACTTACAATACGGAGCCACCCAGGCATTTGTTTACGCCTTTACCTTTATCGGAGGTTTCTTTGCAGATAAAATATTAGGATTTAGAAAATCACTTTTTTGGGGAGGAATACTAATGATTATTGGTTCGATTATCCTTGCCATTGATCCGAACCAATACTTTTTCTTAGGTATCAGTTTTACAGTAATTGGAACAGGTTTCTTTAAGCCTAATATTTCCACGATGGTTGGCCAACTCTATAAAGATGGCGATGCAAGAACGGATGCGGGTTTCTCTTTATTCTATTCAGGTATCAATATTGGAGCCTTGCTTGGTGGTTATGCCTGTGTGGCCATAGGAAAAGGCTATTCATGGAATTTAGCATTCGGATTAGCAGCTATCGTCATGACCATCTCCTTAGTTACTTTCCTCGTTACGAAAAAACACATGGGCCCAATTGGTTTGCAACCAGAAACCATTACAGCAGATAAAAAATGGTATGAATACATCACCTATCTTGGTTCTTTAGTGGCTATTCCATTAATTATGACCATGGTTTCTAAACCTGCTTATACAGATTGGTTTATGTATATCATCGGGCCAGTCGCTTTAGTATATATCATCATTGAAATCTTTAAATTAAAGCAAAAGACCGAACGAGAGAAGATGTATGCGGCTTTGATATTTATTGTGTTCTCCGTTTTCTTCTGGGCATTTTTTGAACAGAGCGGCGGCTCTCTTAGCTTATTCGCTGCAGACCATTTGAATAATACCTTACTAGGTTTCTTGAAGTTAGATCCAAACGGAGTAAACAACTCCAGTAATTCCTTCTTCGTTATTTTATTCTCCCCTATCATAGGACTTATTTGGATTTGGTTGAATCAACGTAAATTGGAACCCAACACGGTTAATAAGTTCGGTTTAGGATTTTTGTTTCTAGGAGCTTCTTTCGTTATTCTATACTTATGTCGTTTTACTGCAAATGTAAATGCAATTGCTTCCTTAGACGTATTTACCCTTGCCTATTTTGTCATGACGCTTGGGGAATTATGCTTATCGCCAATTGGATTATCTATCATGACAAAGTTATCACCTAAGCATTTACAAGGTGTAATGATGGGAATGTGGTTCTTAGCAAGTGCCTATGGTCAATATGTTGCTGGTATCTTAGGGGCCGGAATTGCACAGGCTTCAGATAACGCGAGTCCGATTCAAAAACTAAACAACTATACTGAGGGCTATCTTCAATTAGGATACTATGCTTTGGCAGCTGGCATGATTCTGATTGCCATCTCATTTACAGTAAAAAAATTAATGCACGAAGTTCGATGAGATATCTCAAGTCCCTTATAATATTTATCCTTTTGACTTTTGGCTTTAGTCAATTGAGTGCACAAACCATTCAGCAAATTGACACCACAACTGCTGCAGAAGTTGATGCAAAAAAAGCAGTAGAATACTATACTCATGGTTTAGCTCTAATGAAAAAATCTAATTTCAAAGGTGCTATTGAGGCTTTTGCGGATGCAGTCGACTTAGATAGTAGCAAATTAGTGTATCAGTATCAATTAGGACTCGCCTACTATTACGGCCGAAATTATAAGACAACCATTGATGTAATGAAACGAATCATTACTATTGATCCGAAGGTGGATCGCTATTACCAAGTAATGGGTCAGTCGTATCAAGAGTTGAGAGAACCCAATAAAGCTTATCATGTCTATCTGGAAGGACTTAAAGCAATTCCTTGTTCCGGACCATTGAATTGTGAATTAGGTAGAATTGAATACGAACATAAGAACTTCAATCTCGCGTTACAATATTGGGAGAATGGAATAATATGCGATCCGAATTATCCATCGAATTATTACTATGCGGCAAAGGCTTACGCACGTACTTCTGAGAAAATTTGGTCATTGATTTATGGTGAGATTTTTATCAATATCGAGATTTCCTCTCCTCGTACTTATGAAATGAGTAAGATAATGTATGAAGTTTATAAGCGTAGTATTTATATCAAGAATGAACGTAACAAATATTTATTCTTTTCGGATGTACCGCTACATTTAAGCAGTAAGATGATGAAGGACACCATGTTATTACACAAGAACTTTGAACAAGCCTATACCGTTACGGGCCGAAAATGTCTTGCTGCATTTAAAAAGGATTTTAATCTTCCTGAACTCATCCAATTCCGACAAAGTTTTGTAATGAAATGGTATGAGAAGAATTATCCTACAGATTATCCTAATGCTTTATTCGATTATCAACGTACCGTAATTTCTTCTAACTATAATGATTGCTATAATTACTGGTTGTTCAATCGTGGTGATATTATGCAATTCAACCTTTGGTATGAAAGAAACAGTAAACGATATGAAGAATTCCTTGTTTGGTTGAAAGATCATCCACTAGAAGTAAATAGTGAAAATGTAGTGAGCAGAATGAAAATGATAAATCAAAACGATCCAGATCAACGTAAGCCCTTATTCCCAACTAAAAAATAACCTCATAATATGAAGCATCAATCAATTTTAGATCGCGCTATTCAAGCGAATCACGAACGTAGTTTTTTTGCACAATACCCTGAACATCCAAAAGCCTACGGTGATGAAGGTATGCAAACAGGCCTAGCTAATGTGCAAGCACTTTACAATAACTTTTACAAAGGATTATTACAAGAAAACATGGATAATAGTGTAGGAGAAGAAGTATCTCCATATACACAAGAACCTTTAAATGTTCGCTATCCAACTGCCAATACAGCCGTTTTTATAAAACAAGCACAACAAGCTTTTTCAAGCTGGAAAAAACTATCAAAAGAACAAAGAGCAGATATTTTGATAGAATGCTTAGAACAAATCAAAACAAAGTTCTACGAAATCGCTTATGCCACAATGCACACAACTGGGCAATCATTCATGATGAGCTTTCAAGCAAGTGGGCCGCATTCAAATGATCGTGCACTTGAAGCCATTGCAGCTGGTTATGAAGCTTTAAATGCGTACTCTGATGAAGTGTTATGGGAAAAGCCAATGGGCAAATTCAACCTTAAACTCAAAAAAGAATTTCATGCGGTACCTAGAGGAATTGGCTTAGTGATAGGTTGTTCTACCTTTCCTGTTTGGAATACCTTGCCTGGGGCATTTGCGGATCTAATGACCGGAAATACCGTAATAATAAAGCCGCATCCAAAAGCTGTATTGCCTATTGCAATTGTGGTAGAAGAAATGCAAAAAGTGATGAAGGCAAATGGAGTTGATATTCACACCATTCAATTGGCTTGTGATGATTCTTCGAAATTAATTACTAAAGAGCTTTGCGAACATCCTGCCATCAAATTAATCGATTATACTGGTGGTTCTACTTTTGGTAATTATGTTGAGTCGTTACAAGGTAAAACAGTATTTACTGAAAAAGCAGGGGTTAACTCGGTTATCTTAGATTCAGTCAACAAGATTGACGAGGTACTAGGCAACTTAGCTTTCTCTGTTTCTCTCTATTCAGGTCAAATGTGTACAGCTCCTCAAAACTTTTTCATCCCAGCAAAAGTAAACACTGCTGAAGGAGAATTAAGTTTTGAAGAAATCGCAGAGAAGTTCAAAGCAAGTGTGGCAGGTATTGCAAACAACCCTAAAATGGGACCTGGTACCTTAGGCGCTATTCAAAATGAATTAACCGCTGCTCGCGTTAAAAATATCGCATCTCTTGGTAAACAAGTTTTATTAGAAAGTACAGCAATTGCTAATGAAGAGTTCCCTTCTGCACGTACCTGTTCGCCAACAATCCTCGTTTGTGACGCTTCAGATACAAATGTCTTCGAACAAGAATTATTCGGACCAATTGTATTATTGATCAAAACAACGGATACCAATCAAGCCGTTAGTTTGGCAAAAGACATGTGTGAAAAACATGGTGCCATCACTTGTGCGGTTTATAGCACAGATACTACTAAAGCGGAATGGATTAAAGAAGAAATGGAAAGCGTATTCGCACCTGTCTCTTTAAACCTTACTGGCTTCATTTGGGTAAACCAGCATGCCGCATTTAGTGATTTCCACGTAACTGGTGGCAATCCAGCAGGTAATGCAACCTTTACAAATTCTTCTTTCGTCGACAGAAGATTTGTTTGGGTAGGACATAGAGAAGTAATCGCATAATATAAATTCAGGATGTTAGGAATCAGTGATGCTTTAAATTATTCGCAACAGTTTCTTAAAAAAGAAGCGAGCGATTACGACATGGAAATCTTGCGTGAGGTTATTCGTTTTCACGAATACCGTTACTATGTCCTTGCAGAGCCACTGATTGCTGACATTGAATATGATCACTTGTTCCGTCAGCTGAAGCATTTGGAACACTTAAATCCTCTTTTTATAACTCCCGACTCTCCTACTCAACGAGTAGCAGTCGGTATTGCAGATGGATTTCAAGAAGTCGCACATTTAGTGCCCATGCTTTCATTGGAAAACAGCTACAATGCAGATGATCTGCGTGCTTGGGATAAACGCGTAAAAGAGTTGATTGAAACAGAACAAGTGGAATATGTTGTGGAGCCTAAATATGATGGAGCTGGTCTTTCTTTGTTATACGAAAACGACACCTTACTGCGTGGCGCAACTCGTGGAGATGGTGCTAAAGGAGAAGAGATAACGAATAACACTAAGCAATTAAGATCAATTCCATTAAGCGCTCCTTTTAGTAAGTGGAATATTAAGCGTATTGAAATTAGAGGTGAGGTTATTATTCCTAATTCAAAGTTTAGAGCGATCAATCAAAAAAGATTAGAATCGAATTTAGCTCCATTTGCAAACCCGAGAAATACGGCTGCAGGTGGATTGCGTATGCAAGATCCCGCAGAAGTCGCACAAAGAGGTATGGAAGCTTATTTGTATCACATAAGCTATATCCAGCTTAAGGATGGTAATGAGCGTTTGATGAATGCTTTCCCAACACATGAAGCGGCTATCAAAATTTTGCATGAGGCTGGTTTAAAAAGTTCTTATCAAGGTGCGATTGTTTGTCCGAATATCGAGGCGGTAATACATGCTTGCAATGAGTACCAAAACAAGCGCGATTCTCTGCCATATGAAATTGATGGGATGGTGATTAAGTTGAACAACATCACCCTACAAGAAAAATGCGGTGCTACTGCTCATCATCCAAGATGGGCTATTGCCTATAAATTCCCTGCTCGTCAAGCTACTTCAACTTTAATAGATGTAGAGTTTCAAGTTGGACGTACAGGCGCTATTACACCGGTAGCGAAAATAGAACCAGTTCCATTAGGTGGAGTGACGATTTCATCTATTTCACTTTTTAATGCAGATGTAATCAAAGAGAAGGAATTAAGAATTGGGGATCGAGTATTATTGGAACGAAGCGGAGATGTAATTCCTTACATCGTAAAATCATTAACTGAAGCTAGAAATGGAAATGAACGCGAAATAATCTTTCCAATTGATTGCCCAGTTTGTGGATCAAAACTTGAAAAGCCTTTGGAGGAAGCAGTTTGGAGATGTATCAATACCAATTGTGAAGCACAGCGCGTAGAAAAAATAATTCATTTCGTGAGTAAAGACGCAATGGATATTTCCGGATTAGGAGAAGAAAAAGTGAGACGTTTATATCAGGAAGGAATTATTAAATCTATTCCCGATGTCTTTAAAATGGATTATTACCGACTCGGGAAAATGGATGGCTTTGGTGCGAAGTCAATACAAAATTTAAAAGTTGCATTAGAAGAAGCTAAACTACGTCCCTTAGCAAAATTAATCTTCGCCTTAGGCATTCGTTTTGTTGGAGAAACTACAGCAAAAACTATCGCTAAGAAAATTCATCATCTGAATGAATTGTACAGTATTCCAAAAGAAGAATTTTTGAAATGGGATGATATCGGTGAAAAAGTTGCGACTACCCTTACTGACTATTTTGCGAATGAATCCAACAAAGCCTTAATTGAAGAATTAGGCCAATTAGGGGTTGTTTTAGAGGCTCAAGAAGAAGCAAAGCAGAATATTGAAGATCTTACGCTCAATGGCATGAGTTTCTTGTTTACAGGCACCTTACCTACTTTAAGTCGTGGCAAGGCAGAAGCAATGGTAGAACACCTTGGAGGTACAGTTTCTGGCTCTGTCAATAAAAAATTAAACTATCTCGTTGTCGGAGAAGATGCAGGCAGTAAATTGGAGAAAGCAAAGACCATAGCCAGTATTCGTATTATTGACGAAGACGCGTTTTTAAAGCTTTGCGAAGGTCAAAGTATCGACTAAGGCATATTTATCGGAGCCGTAATTTTTGCAGGAGGTAATTTAAGCCAATGATGTTTAGCATCCATTGTCCAATAGCCAACCTCATCCACATTTCTAGGATGGGTACTATTTGCGTTTAAATGTGGATTACGTGTAAAATCAGCCATTTGCAAATCGCTCACAACTCCGACATAAACAAGTGTGTCAGCGTCCGCAATAGGATTTCCCTTAGCGTCATAACGATCACTTTCTAAGTTTAACGTAATTGCGTATCCATAGGTTAAATACAAACTATCGATACTCGTACCATTGTGTGTATTCAAGACCTTTAACGTGAAAATCGTACCATTCATACCTCCTCTCATTCCTGCATGTACCACAGAACGGGTATAGCTAAGCACTTTCAGCTTATCCTTCTTTTTGCAAGGAACAAACGAGCACGCGATCAGAAAAACCAAAACAACAAAAAAACTATTTTTCATTAGATACTTTTAATAGATGGGCAAATTCAAGAAGGTTATCAAAGATAAAATCCATTTCCTCACTTTTTATTCCGCCACGTTC
>JAPJNH010000134.1 GCA_026461075.1 Chitinophagales bacterium | reverse complement strand
GTTTGTGGTTTTGATTTAAAATCTATCACTTGGAAGAATGTTCCTTTCCTTAGACGTAAACTTGGAATTGTCTTTCAAGATTTTCAATTATTGACAGATCGAAATGTGTATCAGAATTTGGCTTTCGCGTTAGAGGCCATTGGTTGGCAAGATAAAAAAGCAATCGAAGCCCGTATTAATGAAGTGTTGGATTTAGTAGGATTGCGCACAAAAGGCTTTAAAATGCCGTATGAATTGTCAGGAGGGGAGCAACAACGTGTAGTGGTTGCACGCGCATTATTAAATCATCCAGAATTGATTCTTGCTGACGAGCCAACAGGTAATTTAGATCCTGAGACAAGTGATGAAATTATTCAACTATTGATGAAAATCGCTAAAGAGTCCAATACTGCGATGTTAATTGCGACGCATGATTATATGATTATGCAGAAGTTTCCTTCAAGAACTATTAAATGTGAAGGAGGACATTTGTTAGAGTCTGGGATGGAAAGTGTTAATCAGCACATTTCTAATATGACTAATACAGAACCTGCCACTGTAGCAACAAGTGTTGAAATACAAATTGAAACGCAGACACCATCTGCTCCACAGATTGAAGTTCCTAAGGAGCCTAGCAGTGGTGATTTTGATAAATTCTAAGATTGCGTAGGGAAAAGTTTTTCTTCCACTAATTGGCAAATAATATGTCCAATTAAAATGTGACATTCCTGGATTCTTGGCGTATCGTTGGAAGGAACATTTAATAAGTGTTTTGAAAAGTCCTTCATTTTTCCGCCGCCATTTCCTGTCATTGAAATAGTGATCATTCCTTTTTCTTCGGCTTTTTCTAATGCTTTTACCACATTTTTAGAATTGCCAGAAGTTGAAATACCAACTAGAATATCTCCTTTGCGACCGCAACCTTCAATCATACGACTATAAACTACATCATAGCTGTAATCGTTTGCTACGGCAGTCATGTAAGAGCTGTTCACATGTAAGGCTTCTGCATATAACGGAGCACGGTCGGTATAAAATCTTCCGCTTAATTCGGCTGCAATATGTTGCGCATCTGCTGCACTACCACCATTACCGCAAAACAAAACCTTGCCACCGTTTTGTAGACAAGCTACCATGTCTTCTGCAACAGCTTCGATGGTCGTCATTAAAAAAGGATCCGTCAATAATTTCGTCTTAACGTCTATTGATGCTTTGATTAATTCTTCGATGGTAGTCTTCATTTGCGTCTTTATTACAATCAAAGATAGAAATTTATACTTTTAGTTCTTTAAGATTTCTTCTATTCCTGACCATAATTCTCTTCTAGCGATGAGAGATACTTCAATATCTGAAACGATAGATTCAATATCTGAATTTCCTGCTGCAATCAATTCAATTAACATCTCCTTGGCTAACACTTTGTGATGATCTCCATCCACTTCGATATGACGATCTAGGTAATATTTGAATTGGTCAATTTTGTTGGGAAATTGTTTGTTGATGTCATTCACTAAGCTGTAGAACATGTTTGGAATAAGATCTTCTCTGCCATAAGTAAACACAGCTGCTTGTGTAGCAATGTCAGTATTGTTGATGATGTCAAAAGTCGTTTTGACAAATTTTTGTGCTGCTATAGGCGTACTTGCTTCTTCAAAAGCTTCTTCTAAGCTGCTACCAGTTTTTAATGCCGCGATGAATTTTTCTATGCCTTCTGTTTTGGCGCCTGCTTGTCGCATAGCTGCAAGATACATTTCAAAGTGGCTCATTCTAATGCCATTTGCATCCACATCTGATTCTTCTCCACAAACAATTTCGTTAATCAAATAACGAGTATTGGCATTTCCTTTTGGTAGCCAAGGTATCACGGTGCAAGTCAGATGCATTTGTAAACTTTTCAATAATGACATAAAGTCGAAGACGGCATAGACATGATGTTCCATAAATATTTTCACATCATCTAGCGACTTTAATTGACTATACAAACTATGCGATACAATCTGTTCTCTAGTTGTACTTATTTTATTTTCGATTAAGTCTAAATTAGCGTTCATCTTACTATTTATTGAGCTTGTGATTGATGGTGCTGACAATAGCCATTCGAGTTTTTAGTGTGGTTTTTACAGGGATTGCCAGCTTTTGTAGTCCCCTTACAGATAGAGGATTCATGCGAATAATTCTTTTGATCGCCTGAAGATCTATGCTGTGTTTTAGAAACAAAATCCCATTGCTGAATGTTTAGCGTTGATTCAATTTTATTTTCTAAGGAGTCATTTAGGCCTTCAAAAAAATTAAGACCAGATATCTTCTCAATATTGTCAATGCTAGTTGCATAGCTTGTTAAGTTTGAATGGAGTGCATGATTTTCCATTAGGAAACCAATAGCTTTCACCTGCCCATTTTCGCTGGTTAAAATGATTTTATAAAATTGTTTAGGCACCAGCACATGGTCATGGCCAATACTCCCGCTTGCGCTAGTTAAAACCGGTCCTGTGATAACGGTCACATAATGGTAGGTCGCTGCCCAGTCACGCACCTGTTCTTCTAACTCTTTCCATTTTCCTCGATTGAAAGAAGGGTCTTGCGGAGTCATATTGCTATAATAAAACGACTCTTCCATGGCGGCACTACTCCAACTGAAATCTGCTGCCGGAGCAAGATGACCTCTATCAAATCCACTATGAGAATAGTCTAGATCGTCGGCAGAACCTTGCTTAACTAATGGGTCTGTTTCGAAGTTATTACTTCTGTGATAAGGACCATTCAAATGTTCATCTGTAAGGGTATAAGCCACCCATGCAGCCTCCTCCGCTTCATTGACATAATACAATTCGTAAGCTTGGTGTTTGATGAACTGCCCCTTTAAAGTGCATTTGGGTAGTAGCTTTTCGTCTGGAATCGGATTGTGGTCGAATTCTTCCGACAATAAATTGCTGTCGCTTCGTGTTGCAGATGCAATGTCGCTTGTAGAAGTACTACTATATTCTTCAGTTGAATTAGACCTTAGAGTATTGTTTTGTTGCGCGTTGCCTTTTTGAAATAGAAAATGGTAGCAAATCCAAATGATGAAAATTGCAAGTAAGGAGAATAATAAAAATTTAAAAAGGGAGCGCATAAACCTTTGAATTATAGGTTCAAAGATATTAATAACTTAAGCTCCGAACAAACCGCTTACAATTTCAGCTTCTTGTTCGCGCGGATTATTAATGATATCATCCATTAAAACTGGGTAAGAAGATTCGTCTAATAATGCTTGTGATGTTCGAGTAGTAACTACTTTGCCATCTTGCAAAGTATAACTAAAGTCCCATCCCAAAACCATTACACGAATTCCTAAGCCATTTAATTTACGCACCAATGGAACATAGTCGGTATCACCCGCCATCAAACAAACAATGTCAAACTTTTTCAAGATCGCTAGTTCAAATGCTTCAAGTGCAAACCATACATCAATTCCTTTCTCTACCGTTCTGCCAGATTTGTGGTCGAATTGCAGCGGATATACGTGTTGAACAATGCCATTATACATGAAAAGGTCGTCACGATAGCGCTCGTTTGTCATCCATTTCAAACGTTTAGCTTCCTCTGGCATCATTTGATTGAGCTGAGAAGTATTATAGCGGCCTCTAAACCAGTGTGTTTCTACAATTTTACAATAGCAACTATCCACACCTTCTGATTTTGCCACCTCTTCTTTAATGAATTCTGTTAAACCAGAGAAGGAAAGATACTGCTGACGTGGGTGTTGAAATTTATAATACTCAGTGATGGTCATGAAAAAATTTCCATCGAGAAACGTAGCGATTTTTAAGGTTTTGTTATTCATCTATAAAATAATTGTAATATCTAATAAGACCCAACTAGACAAAAGTAATCACAAGCGCATAGCTTTATTAAGAATTTTTAAAAGATTCCTTAATGAAAATTAAACGTAGTAGGTTCTGTTGAGGTTAGGTATAGTGAATTATTTTAAACTGATTTGAACTGCCATAATTTTTAGCCAAAATGCTATCTTTAAGAGGTGGAAAGTCAATTAAGAGAATTTTGCAGACACCTTCAAACTCTTCTTCCCAAAGAGGAGTGTCGTTACTTATTGGCCTTTAGTGGCGGAGTTGATTCAGTCGTGCTGGCACAACTTTTTCTTAAATTGGAGCTACCATTTGAACTGGCTCACGTTAATTATCAATTAAGAGGGGAGGAGTCAGCAGTGAATAGTCGCTTTTGTCAGGAGTTTGCAAAAAAGAATGATTTAAAATTACACCTTAAGGTTGTTACTGACGAAGAAAAAAGAGTTTTGGAAAATGAAAATCTGCAAGCTGCCGCTCGTAATATACGATATCGTTGGTTTAAGGATTTGCTGCAAGAGAATAATTTAGATTTTTTGTTATCAGCGCACCATGCCGACGATCAAATTGAAACGGTTTTACTACATCAGTTTCGCGGTGCTGGTTTGCAAGGATTGAAAGGGATGAATTATCATTCTGGTAATCATTTGCGTCCCTTACTTGATTTTTATAAAGCAGAAATTGAAAATCTAGCTTTAGAAAATAAATGGGAATGGAGTCAAGATTCGAGCAATTTTAAAGACGATTATAATCGCAATTATGTGCGTAAGCAATTGGTGCCGATGATTGAATCGCGGATTCCAGCCTTTAAGAAGACAATGATTCACAATGTTGAGGTTTGGAAAGATGAGGCGTCGCTAATGGATTTTTTTCTACAACAGTTTTTAAAAGCTAATTTGATTACTACCCAATCTGGTGAGTATCTGACCTTGGAAGCTTTAAGATCCATTCCTGCCTTTCGAAGTATTCTACATGCGTGGATTGGAAATTTAGGGTTTAATGAGTCTAATTATAGGCAATTGCAACAAGTTTATGAATCCTATGATGGTGAACGTAAGATTTTATTGCATGGTGGGGAGTTGCGCCTTTTGCGTGATCGATTAGAATTAGTTTTTCAGAATAACGTCCTTAAAACTCCATTGGAATTATTACTTAAAATTCAAGACGGAACTGAACAGCAAATTGTTGATGACAGCGCTACGTATAATATCTGTGTGAGGAATGAAAATGAAGCTGCAAAATCTAAATTCATTGTTTATCTGGACAAAGCTGAAACAGGTAAACATTTAACGATAAGAAGGTGGCGCGAGGGAGATAAAATTCGTCTAAGAGGATTAAACGGATCAAAAAAGTTAAGTGATTTATTTGTCAGTCATAAGTACGACCGAAATTCTAAAGAACAGGCTTTGGTGGTAGAACTTGACGCTAAGATAATTGCCGTGTGGCCATTGCGAGTAGCCGATGGCTTTGACCAAAACAAAAAAGGCCAACTTCGATTAGAAATTGACCTTTTAGAAAGTATTTAATTTTAAGGATTACCTTAGATAATATCGAAAGCTTTTCCTGCGAATGCAACTACGAAAGGAAGGAAAATCCAAAAGCCTGCTGGCATATAAACAAGCATAGCAATCATTGCAACTAGAGAAATTACAGTGCCGATGGCAAATAAACCGCGGTTATTTTTAGGATTAGACATTTTTAGGCGTTTTTGATTTAATGCAAAATTAGTAAATTTTCGTAATCTTCAAAATCTTCTAGAATTTACGAAGCCGAAATCGCAAAAGCAATTTCGGCCTGTAATTGAGGAGGAGTAATTCCTGTTAGACTATGAGTCGTCATAGCCTGGGTGATTCGAATGTATCTTAACGGCTAGCCAATAAAGTTGGACGGCCTGTATTTGTAGAGAATAGGAAGGATTGGTTATTGATGTCAATTTTTACCACTTCTTCGTTAGCAGCATTTTCTAATGAAGCATTGCTAGGCACTCTTTGCATGTACAAAAACTGATAGCTATTTGCTGCGTCTTTCTTGAAAAAGTATTGGTATTCACCTTTCGTAACTTGTGTCAAGGAGTTGCTACTTACCACCGCTCCTGGCGACAAAAACGAAGGGGTATTATCTACACCATTAGTGTTTGTTAAACTTGATTTTGCAAAACTTGAGGCAAAAGAAAAAATTAGAAGTAGAGCTATTGAAAAGCTAAGTACTACGCTTGCTATTTTTGTTTTCATGACCTTGTATTTTGTTGTGATTAATGTCTGATGCAATGATATCACACAAATGGGGTCTATGAAATCCGTACAACTAACGGTTCTTATAGTGGTTTACGCAGAAATAATAAGTGGAAATACGTAGAATTTGATCAATCTACATCGATTGACAAGGAGAAATCATGTTGTAAACATGATTCTTTGTAGCCCCAAAGGCATACAGCAAGGCGATTTCAAAGCCACCTTGCACTTGTGAGGCTTTTCTTAAACTAGATAAATTCAAATCATAGCTAAAACCCATTCGCCAATTGGCATATTTAATACCAAAATGGGGAATTAAAGCATCCCAGTTCGAATTGGAAAGTGAAAGGCGCATTTGAGTGCCCCAAATAAAATACGTTATAGAAGCAATCTTATAGCTTTTTAGGAAACCTAAATTATATTCCTGTGCCTTGTTTTGCGATTGGAAGTTTACTAATATTCTCCAATACTTTTTCGCATCCACATAATGATCAAAAGCCAAATAGGAAGTGTATCTGGGCTGTAATTGGTTTGCTGTATTTAAAAAGCTCTCTTTGGGTTTTAATAAATTAAAATAGGCTGCACCTACAAAAAGTTTGTTCTTTTGATTCTTGAACGATTTGGTATATCCCATCCCCAAATGCGCATTGGCATAAAGGATTTGATTGTTGTTAAATGATTCATTGGATGGCAGCGTTGGATCGAAAGTCCCCGAACCTGTATTGTATTGGTTATTTACCAACAACTGCGCATAATCGATTTTTCGCTGCGAAATTCCTGCCTGCAATCCAAAAGACAAACGATTGTATTTATTCAGGTATAGCTGATAAGCACCCGAACCCATAATGGTTAAATTGGAAAGCTTACCAAGGCCACTCTGATCGTAAAACAAAATACCCCCATATGCGAAGTAGTTTTTCTCACTCGGTGTGCTGCCTTTTAGGAAGTATTTATCTTCTTTAAGCGCTACATCATAGGAAATTGCACCGGTCTGAAAGGGTTGATTACTAACGGAGTACCATTGATTTCTGTAGATAGCAGAAAAGCGATATAATTCACTGAAACTTCCAGTTAGCGACGGATTTTGCGTGAGAGGAGAGAGGTAGTATTGGGAGAAATGAATATCCTGAGCATTTACAGCCCCTTTGAGTATAAACAGGCTTATGAATAGAAAAAGGTAGTTGCGCGCTTTTTTCATTAGTACAAATATAATATTAACCTTTATTGTTGACTGATTTTTATTCAATTAGTCTTATTTTTTTTCGACTTTTGTATAATGGAAAACGCGGTTCAGCTAGAACAGGAAGATTTATTCGTACATCGACAATTTACCATTGATCGCGGTCAAGAGCCGTTGAGAATTGACAAATTTTTAATGGGCCGAATTGAAGGGATTAGCAGAAACAAAGTTCAGATAGGAATTGAAGCCGGTAATGTATTAGTGAATGGACTTCCAACGCGAAATAATTATAAGGTAAAGCCGAACGATTTAATCACAGTAGTTTATAGTGAAGAGCCGGTTGATTATTTTCTTATTCCTGAGAAAATGGATCTGAATATTGCTTATGAAGATGACTATATAGCAATCGTTAATAAACCTGCTGGAATGGTTGTTCATCCTGGTGTCGGCAATTTTAATGGCACCTTAGTAAATGGGTTATTGCATTATTTTCTTTTTCAAAAACGAGGTTTAGATTGGGACGGTGTTAAAGCACTTTCGGATGAAGAAAAGGCTATTTTAAAAGGAGTTCGTCCTTTTTTGGTACATCGCATTGATAAAATGACCTCTGGTTTGTTGGTCGTGGCGAAGGAAGAAAGAGCAATGGAGTTGTTAAATCATCAGTTTTTTCATCATACCATTGATCGTAAATATATTGCCTTGGTATGGGGAAATCTTCAGGATGATTCTGGAACTATACGTGGCAATATTGGAAGAAGTGCTACCGATAGACAGAAGTTCTGCGTTTATCAAGAAGAAGATAAAGGGAAGCATGCTGTAACGCATTATAAAGTGTTAGAGCGTTTCGGCTACGTTACTTTAATAGAATGTCAGTTAGAAACAGGACGCACGCACCAAATTCGTGTGCATTTCTCGCATATCGGACATCCGCTTTTTGCTGATGATACTTATGGCGGAGATAGGATTGTCAAAGGAACCATTTATAGTAAATACAAACAGTTCGTTGAGAATTGTTTCTCACTTTGTAATCGTCAAGCTTTGCATGCAAAGTCATTGGGCTTCATTCATCCTCATACAAAGGAAAAGGTGTTTTTCGAGTCGGATTTACCACAAGATATGGTTCAAGTGATTTCGAAGTGGAGGACTTATGTAAGTGCGCTTAATGAATAGTCCATCTTAAGCCAGCATAAAGTTGTCTGCCAGTTACGGGTCCCCAATTGTAGTTTGCATCGAAATAGGTACCAGTTGGTTCATTCAAATACAATAGGATATTGTTTTGCTTGAAATTGCTCAAGTTTTCTCCTCCGACATAATACTCCCAATCTTTTACTGTATAGGTGATTTGACCTAGATGTCTGAAGTAATTCGGACTGTAATCACCGATGTTTTGCATAGTACTTAATCCTTCATAATGCGGTAGACGTTGGCGCCCCACCCATTGTGTAGTGAAATCGAACTTCCACTTTTGATTTTTGGTTGAATAAGCAATATTGAATAAAGCTCTATGTTTTGGAACGAGCATTACTTGGGTCATCACACCTCTTTGCATCCACTGTACATCGGTATTTTTGTAGGCAAGACGAACGAAGAGGTTGTCGATTATTTTAAGAAACGCTTCCACTTGTAAAGCTTTACTGAAGGAGTTTCCTTTCAAATTATAAACCAATGTTTCATAGGGCGAAAAGTCCATATCAACCACAATTTGATTCGTGAAATGGGTATAGAAATAATCTACGCTAAATAAGTTGTCGCCTTTCCATTTAATCGAATAATTAATACCGTAGTTCTCGCATTGTTCTGGTGCTAATAATGGGTCGAGCTGCACTAGGCGTCGGGTAGTATTCAACACGCCAGGATTTTCTGCCAATAAAAATTTGCTTTTAAATCCGCTTCCTGCAGAAAGTCGAATGCTTTGATTGGCCGCAAGTGAGTAACGAAGATGTAATCGTGGCGTATAAATCCATTTATTAATCCTCGACTGGTGATCAATTCTTTGTCCAATGAGCAAGGACCATTTATCATCTGATGAAACATAGCTATACTCTAAGAAAGCGCCTGGAATCACTTCTTTTACTACCTGCTTATAGTTTTCGGAAGCGGAAGTAAACCCTTCTTCATAATCCTGCCTTAAAAAGCTTATACCGTCTTTAAAACTGTGGCCAGTGCCTTCAAATTCGTATTGATGTATGGCGTTAAAATAGAATGATTGATCGATACCTGTATAGTATCTAGAGCCGAAAAATCCTTCTTGATTTTGGAAATTGTATTGAGTTTGAAAGCCAATACCATGCGATCCACAATCATTCAATCGAATACTTGTTTTGTTGAATCCATCTATTTTGTTTGCCCTTAACCCGAAGGCATAAATGTTGGCTGAGATTTTATTTAATACAGGGTAGGCTGTACTTTGTCCGCCCCAACGTAACTGACCGTTTGCTTTTATGCCAAACATGGTTTCAACTCTTCGATAAGAATCATATTTCCAACGATGAATAAAGCTATACTGACGGATTTGTGGTGTTCTAACGAAGTTGTCGTAAAATTCTTTTTGGTATTCAAATCTGCTGGCGTGTGCTTCTAATAAAGTACTCCAACGTTGATTTACTTTAAATGTTTTATGAAGATTTATTTCTTGGCGATTAAATGAATTAGCATATGCATTTATAATCAGCTTGTCTGCTTTTTCTGGCTTTTGCAATTCAACATCAATTTGCCCGCTCATACTTTCGAAGCCATTCACTACGCTTCCAGGACCTTTGTTTACATAAATAGCGTCAATAAAAGTAGCAGGTATTTGTTCTAGTCCAAACCATTGATTTAATCCTCTAACGCCAGGCAATTGATCATACATGATTTGAACGTAGGTGCCGGCTAGACCTAACATTTGAATTTGTTTGGTACCCGTAACTGGATTGCTATAACCAACTTCAACTGTAGCAGAACTTTCAAAGCTCTCTGCCAAATTACAACAGGCGTTTTTCTTCAATTCTGTCAAACCCAGTTTTTCTTCGTTAATAGTTGATTTTAAACGAATAGAAGTACCATTCTCAACAGACTGTATTTTTAGTTCGCCAAGATTCTTTCGTAGTGGTTGATTTGTCGTATCCTGAGCATTCAGATTAAAGCCGACTATTAGTATAAACAAGGAAGCGAGTATCGTAAATTTCATAAGCTTACTTTTGCGCTCTTTGTAGTAAGAGTAATGCAATGAGGGTAAACAAAATATTCGGTATCCAGGTTCCCAAAATTGGATTTAATCCGGCTTGATTAGCAAATGTGGTACTCATTTGCATAAAGAGCACATAACTTGCACTCAGTAAAAGGCCTATTGCAATCGAACTTCCTGTGCCGCCTCGAGATTTTCTACCTCCAACTGCAACACCGATAAGAGTCATTATTAATAAGGAATAACAAGCAGCAGTTCTTCTGAATTTTTCTACATAAAACAATTGTAAATTGTCTGCCCCGCGAGCTTCCTCTTGCGCTATAAAGCGGTCGATTTCTGGGGTAGTCATAGCCTCTTTTGTTTCCTTCTTTCTTTCAAAATCGTTAGGCGTGATTGGGTAATGCTCAATCTTACTTTCTTCGAATACAAAATTTTCAGTCCCTTTCTTCCAGTCACGAATCCTTACGTTATAAAGCTTCCAAGCTTTCTCTGCATAGTCCCATTCAATTCGGTCAGCAGAAACTTTTTCCATTAATTTCCCATTGGCATACTTTTCAAAAGAGAACTTATAACCTTCGTTTTCACGATGATTATAATTTTCAAGAAACAGAAAGTCGTTAGATGAAAGTCTTATGTGAATATTTTGATCAGACGACTTATATCCTCCAGGAAAATAGGTACTCTCGAAGGCTAATTTTTTGGCGTTCGAATAAGGAACTACATAGTGGTTAGCAAAAAACAAAAGTACCGCTAAAAAAATGGACGTGACTAGGTAAGGGACGAGCAGTCTATAATAACTCACACTATTACCTAGCATTCCGATTATCTCGCTTTGCCCGGCTAATTTGGAGGTAAAAAATAATACTGCGATAAACACGAAAAGAGGAAATAGGATTGCACCAATCCAAGGGATAAAAGGCAGATAATAATTTGAAATAATAAGACTCAACGGGGCTGCGGAGCGCACAAAATCATCCACTCTTTCTACCAAATCAATAATGATTGCGACGGTAAAAAAAAGTGCAAGCGAGAAGAAAAAGGTTCCGAGGAACTTTTTAATTATGTAGCGATCTAGGATAGTCACCTTTCAAAGATACTGCTTATAATTTGGTGCCCAACTGTGCTACCATTTTATTTTTCCAATGGTAAAAATCACCTGCTATAATATGTTTTCTTGCTTCACGAACCAATTCTAAATAGAACGTAAGATTGTGAACACTCGCAATACTTGCCCCTAACATTTCTTGTTCCTTATTGAGGTGATATAAGTAGGCTTTTGTGTGGTTTTTACTCAATGGACTTTCAGAATTCGCATCTATTGGATTGAAATCATTGGCCCATTTTTTATTACGAATATTGATAACGCCTTCCCAAGTAAATAAAAGTCCATGACGTGCATTTCTGGTAGGCATTACGCAATCAAACATATCGATTCCTAAAGCTATGTTTTCTAGAATATTGATAGGAGTTCCAACGCCCATTAAATAGCGAGGTTTGTCTTCGGGAAGAATATTGCAAACCAATTCCGTCATTTTATACATCTCCTCTGCCGGCTCACCCACGCTCAACCCTCCAATTGCATTACCAACACGATCTTGCTCTGCAATGAATTCAGCTGATTGTTTTCTTAATTCAGGATAGGTACTTCCTTGTACAATCGGGAATAAATTTTGTTCATAGCCATAAAGGGGAGAGGTCTGGTCAAATCGTTCGCAACAGCGCTTCAGCCAACGGTGCGTCATTTCCATCGATTTTTTTGCGTATCTAAAATCACAAGGCCATGGCGTACATTCGTCGAATGCCATAATAATATCTGCGCCAATTTTTCGTTGGATATCCATCGCATCTTCTGGGCTAATCATATGTTTGGATCCGTCGATATGCGATTGGAAGCGTACGCCTTCTTCTTTGATTTTGCGGGTACTTGACAAAGAATACACTTGATACCCTCCACTATCTGTTAAAATGGGACCATTCCAGTTCATGAATTTATGCAATCCACCAGCTCCTTGTAAAACTTCTAGCCCGGGACGTAGGTAAAGATGATAGGTGTTCCCAAGAATAATTTGCGCTTTTATGGGGTCTTTCAAGTCTTCCTGGCGGATGGTTTTAACGGTAGCCCTTGTTCCTACGGGCATAAATATCGGTGTTTCAATATCTCCATGCTCAGTACTTAGTACAGAGGCGCGCGCTTTAGAGAGATTATCAACAGCAATTCGTGTAAATTTCATAAGGAATAAATTGGTGACGAAGGTAGAGAATTTTAGCTTTGTAATATGATGCAAATTAATTGGAATTTAATTCAGAGCATATTATGGTATGCATTGATCGGTGTTGGTGGGGTGCAATTATTCTACTATCTGGTATTGTTCAGTCGCTTCGTTTTTTTTAGTTCAAAGCGCAAAGAGTCACCTAATTCTGCTCCGCCAGTGAGCGTCATTATTTGTGCAAAGAATGAACTGGATAATTTGCAGAAGAACTTGAGTATCGTTTTGGAGCAACAGTATCCTACCTTTGAAGTAATTGTTGCCAATGATAATTCTGAAGATGGAACGGATGATTTCCTGGCAAATTTAAAAATGCAATATCCGCATTTAAAAGTTGTTCATATACGTCAGGAGTCTAGAACCTTTAAGGGAAAGCGTTTGGCCTTGTCCTTAGCTTTAAAGGCGGCCAGTTATGAATGGTGTGTTTTTACCGATGCTGATTGTGCGCCTACTAGTCCTTCATGGTTATTCACCATGCAACGCAATTTTCACTCAAATAAAGGGCTTGTTTTAGGTTATGCGCCTCATTATAAAGGAGGAGGTTTTTTAAATAAATGCATTCGTTTTGAAACATTTTGGACGGCTTTTCAGTATCTAAATTTTGCAATGAGTGGGGTACCGTATATGGGTGTGGGCAGAAATATGGCCTACCGCAAGCAATTGTTCTTTGATAATAAAGGGTACATTCAACAGCCAAATGTAATCTCAGGGGATGACGATTTATTCGTCAATAAAATTGCCAAGGGAAGTATAACGAGTGTTGAAATTGATTCAAAAACATTCATGTATTCAAATCCGAAGAGAACTTGGAACGACTGGATGTGGCAAAAACGTCGTCATTTAAGTACAGGTAAATTGTATCGTGGTATTCATAAATTTTTGTTAGGAGCACAATCATTAACGCATACTTTATTTTATGTACTTTTGATAGCACTTTTGGTAACAGGATTTCATTGGCAATGGGTTTTGATTGCTTACGGCGTTCGCTTTGTCGTTCAGTTGATTGATTTTTCTGTCGCGATGTACAAGTTGAAAGAATTAGACTTGCTTTGGTTGTTCCCTTTATTCGACCTTTTGCTTATCGTTTATAATATAGTAATGTTACCTGCTGTGATTAAAAAGCCTTCAAATAAATGGAAATAAATCCTAATTTCTCAGAACGTTCGAAAGATGATTTTCAATTGGTGCAAAGTGCAATCAATGGAACAAATCCTCGTGCTTTTGAGCGTCTGTTGATTAAATACAAGGATTCTGTTTATTATTTAATCCTGAAGATGGTTAATAATAGAGAGGATTCTGAGGATCTTACCATGGAGGTTTTTGAGAAGATTTTTACCAATATTTCTCATTATAATTCGCAATGGGCCTTTAGCACTTGGTTGTATAAAAGTGCGACCAATCACGCGATTGATTTTTTACGTAAGAAGCGTTTAGAAACTACTTCTATTGATGAGTCACGTACGAATGATAAGGGAGACAAATTAGATCGTAGTTTTAAAATAGCTTCTGAAGCAATGACTCCGGAAGAAGTTTTAATTAAGCAGCAAAGAGTGGAGCATATGCAAGAAACCTTAGCAAAACTAGCTCCGAAGTACAAGCAGTTGATCGAAATGCGCTATTTCCAAGAGTTGAGTTATGAGGAAATTGCTGAACAATTAAATATTCCTTTAGGGACGGTTAAAGCGCAACTTTTCCGTGCTAAAGATTTTCTTCTAGCCTTATATAAAAAGAACCCCAATGGATGATACTATCGAAGTGTTGATACGTCAGCATTTTCCTGATGTGACAGATAAGCAAATGCAGCAATTCTTGGCACTAAAAGATTTGTATTTAGAGTGGAATGCCAAAATTAATGTCATTAGTAGAAAGGACACAGACTCCTTCAATGAACATCATTTATTACATTCTCTAGGCTTAGCTGTATGTATGAAATTTGAGGATGGAGCGAAGGTCTTAGATATTGGAACAGGAGGAGGCTTTCCTGGAATTCCATTAGCGATTTTGTTTCCGAATGTACAGTTTGTTTTAGCAGACAGTATCGGTAAAAAGATTAAAGTTGTAGAGGAAGTGGCCACAGCAATTGGATTAACCAATGTTCGTGCAATTCATAGTAGAGTGGAGGATATCCATGAAAACTTCGATTTTACGGTTTCACGGGCAGTTACCCGCTTAGGAGCGCTTATGCAATTCTCCTTACCTAAGTTAAAGCAGAATAAAACGAAGATAATGGGCACTTGGAATAAAGTGACCCCTTTATATAGAGGTATCGTATGTATTAAGGGCGGAGATTTGGAAGAGGAAATTTCAGAAGCGAATTATCCAGTTTTTGAATGCAAAATATCTACTTTTTATAATCAGGAATTTTTCGAGACTAAAAAAGTGCTTTTAGTTAACTGCTAATATTATTTAGGGACAATTAAAGTCTGGTAGGCAGGAGAATTATAACTCGCATAGCCACACCAAACACCTAAGCCGCCAACGATATTCGTTTTTACATTACCTGGAGAGGCATAAGGATTACCAGTATTTTGATTCGCATAATCTAAGGTCTTCCAAAAGTCGTAGACATTCTTGTCTATTTGAACAATTTTCACGGTGATGGTATCTCCCTTTCTAAATAAGCCGTAGTTTTTGAAGGCTACTGAATCAGGAAGGGTCTTGTCAATACCGCGAAGAACACGGACATTGTATGTAGTGCCGTTTACAAAATTGTCGTCATAGATGGAATTGTAACCTGGAAGAAATCCTTCGTTATTACGTTTAGTGAAATATCTATAATAATTTCTCTCCGGACCTTTCTCACTAATCTTTGCAAAAAGTGAAACGAATTCATCTGTTGCTGGTTTGCCCGGACGAGGTTCAACCCACAAAGAATCTATCTTTTGGGCGTATTTAATTTCTGTTGTTGAAGTGATACTAGGGCTTGTTTCACCTTCCAATTGAATGCTGAGTTTGTAGGTTTTATTTAGTTTACCTACTTGCGTAAAATCAGGAGGATTGTTTAAGTCAATGCCTACCAAACCAATACCTGGAACAAACTGTTGATTGGCACTTGTACCGCTAAAATCAAATCCCTTAATGGTATAAATGTAAAATTTATTCGCACCAAGATCGATTGTATATTCTTTTAAATCAAAGCTGTTTGTTCCGTCGCTTATGGTGATTTTTGCGTTGTGAATAAAAGAGGAACTAATACTTGCAACGTTTAGTGGACCGAAAATATCTAAGGTATTGCTTAAGAAAACGTAAGGCGGGAGGTTGTTTTCAATATAACCTTCTACGACTACTTTCTTTGTTGAGGCAGGGATAGTAATATTAAAGTCTTTCTCACATGCGCTAAAAGTGAGTGTAAGAATGCTTAGAAAGGCAAAAAGAGCGAGATACTTCTTCATAGGTTAAAATTACAACAATAAAAAAGCCTTGAATGTTTTTTCAAGGCTTTAATTTTTAATGGAATGTTATTTGTTACTTTCTTCTGCCAAACAAGCGAAGTAGGTATAAGAATAAGTTAACGAAGTCGAGATATAATGTAAGGGCTCCTAAAATTGCGATTTTCTGCATAGATGCGCCATTGTTAATTGCCTCTTGACCAAGTGTTTTGATTTTTTGAGTGTCATAAGCGGTAAGTCCGATGAATATGAAAACCCCTAAATAACTGATGATATAATCCATCGTTTCTGAATGTAAGAACATATTAACTACCGAAGCGATGATCACACCAATTAGACCCATTATTAAATAAGAGCCCATCGTAGATAAATCCTTCTTCGTTACATAACCAGCTATTGACATTACACCAAAAGTTGCGGCAGTAATGAAAAAAGTAGCTGCTACACTTGCACCAGTATAAATTAACAAGATTGGAGATAAAGTAATACCATTCAAAATAGCATATAAAATGAACAAGGCTGTTGCAGTACTAGCACTAATTCTATTAATAGCTCCGCTGATTCCTATTACAAGTAAAAACTCTAGAATAATCAATACCCAAAATCCGATTCTGTTTCCAAAAACTAATTGCAGCGCCGTTTCAGAGCTTAAGAATAATAAGGAACTCAATGCAGAAATTAATAATGCAGCCCCCATCCATCCATATACACGCCCCATCAATCTAGTTAGGCCCGTGGTATTTGTTTTTTCTTCTTCTAGAATTGTGTAATTCATATTAATTTATCTTTTGCGTTAATAAATTAAAGTTACGCTAAAAATCAATAATATCAATTATGCTTTACCGAATAGATTGTTAAAATGCAAGTGAAATTATTATTAGAGGTTACGCTAAAATTAAATTTTCATTAGCAAGTCATTTTAGGTCTTTAAGGCTTTTTTGTACCTTTACGGCCTAAAATCTATCCAAAATGTTTAAAAAGTTACTGTTGATAGCCGTTGTGCTATTCAATTTTATCTCTGTTGCCCTTGCAGACGAAGGTATGTGGATTCCTTCCTTAATTGGTAAAAACTACAATGACATGCAAAGGGCAGGTTTGCGTTTATCTGCGCAAGATGTTTATGACATTAACCATTCTTCTTTAAAGGATGCTGTCGTTTCTTTAGGTGGTTTTTGTACAGCTGAATTAGTAAGTAATGAAGGCTTATTATTCACCAACCACCACTGTGCTTTTAACGCCATTCAATCTCAATCTACAACAGGTACTAATTACCTAGAAAATGGCTTTTGGGCTTTGGATAAAAAGCAGGAGTTAACAACTACTGCCTATGCTGCTATCTTGGATCATATCACAGATATCACTGCTAGTGTATTACCTGCAGTTGCTGGTAAAAATGAGCAAGATCGTCGTATGATTGTTAAAAAGATAACGGATTCATTGTCGAAGGCTGAAAAGAAAGAGAAATACCAAATGGTAACGGTTGCTGAATTTTTTAATGGCAATCAATATTTCTTGTTTGTTTATGATAAATATACTGACGTACGTTTAGTAGGTGCTCCTGCTGAATCAGTTGGTAAATTCGGTGGAGATACGGATAACTGGATGTGGCCTCGTCACACTGGTGATTTCAGTATCATGCGTATTTATGCTGGTGCTGATAATAAGCCTGCAGCTCATTCTGGAGATAATAAACCGTATACGCCAAAGAAGTTTTTGCCCATTTCTTTGAAAGGTGTTCAAAATAACGACTACGCTATGATTATGGGATTCCCTGGTCGTACACAACGTTATGAATTCAGTCGTGAAATCGATGTAGTACAAAATGTAGCTAATCCTATTTGGATTAAGTATTGGAAAATGATGACTGAGACTATGAAGTCTGACATGGATGCTAGTCCTGCCGTTGACCTTCAATTAGCTGCTGTCTACGCACAAAAAATGAACTATTATAAGTATTCAATTGGCCAAACAGCTCAATTAAAGCGTTTACGTACGGTTGAAAATCTTCGTAGTAAGGAAGCTGTCATGAAGCAATGGATTGCAGCTGACGCAAGCCGTAAAGAATTGTATGGTTCTCTTTATGATAACGTAGACAAAGTTTATGATGGACTAAAAGTTTATGATGCACATAAAAGTGTAATCCGTTATGGATTTACCCGCGACCAATTGGTTTCTTACCTAATTGGTGTTTACATGAGCACTTGGGATGCTGCAGGCAAGGCTGAAACTAAGCCTGAAGAATTGAAAAAAGCAGTAGAAATGTTTGCTGAAGGTGCTGATGAATTCTACAAAGATTTCAATTTAGCTACTGAAAAGAAAATTCTTTCTCAGCTTTTGGTAATGATGCACAATGATATCCCTGTTGAGCAACAGTCTGCAGAATTCAAAGCAATTTTTGCAAAGAGCAAAGACCTCAAAGCAACTGCTGATAAATATGTTGCTTCTTTAATTAAGAAATCTAAATTGACTAACGAAGCAAATTTTAAAGCTTTCTTGGCTGGTTTAGATAGCAAACAAGTTCGTAATGAACCAATGTTCAAATTAATTGATATGATTTATGGTCATTACCGTCGTACGGCAGTTTCAACAACAACTCAATTAAGCAATCAATTGATTTCATTGAAACGTGATTTTGCAAAAGCGATGTTGGAAATGAATCCTTCAAAGGCTTTCTATCCAGATGCAAACTCTACTTTGCGTTTGACTTATGGTAATGTAAAGGAGTATGATGGTTTGGATGCAGTTCGTTTCCGTCATTATACAACAGCAGAGGGAATCTTGGAAAAAGAAGACAATACGAATCCTGAATTCAAAGTTCCTCAAGAAGAGCACAATCTATTAATGGCTAAAGATTACGGTCGTTATGCAGATCCTAAGACAGGAACCTTGCAAGTATGTTTCTTGACAACTAACGATATCACTGGTGGTAATAGCGGTTCTCCGGTAATCAATGCAGATGGCGAACAAATCGGTATTGCGTTCGATGGTAACTGGGAAGCGATGAGTGGTGATATTGATTTCAGTGGAGATCAAAAGCGTACCATTTGCGTGGATATCCGTTATGTGTTGTGGTGTATCGAGAAATTAGGTCATGCAAATAACCTAATCAGTGAGTTGGTGATTCACCAATAATCATTAAGAATAATAAAACAAAAAAGGCTCCATTTGGAGCCTTTTTTTATGCAGGTAGTTGAATTCTAAACGTAGTGCCTTTACCAATTTCGGAATTCAAAACTTCGATTGAACCCTTGTGATAGTCTTCAACAATTCGTTTACATAACGCAAGTCCGATTCCCCATCCTCTTTTTTTAGTGCTGAATCCTGGTTTGAAAACGTTTTTAAAATCTTTAGCTTCCATTCCTTTGCCGCTATCTTGTACATCAATTATAACCGCTTTATTTTCACATTGGATTCGAACATTAATTACTCCACTATCACTCATTGCATCTAGTGCATTTCGAATTAGGTTCTCAAACACCCAATTCATCAAAGACGGATTGTGTGCGATAACCACATTCATATTTGTTTCATCCTTTAATTCAATTAGAACCTTGGATGGAGCTCTTCGTTTCATATAATTTACCGCATCACTTACACTTTCTGAAATTGGTTTTAATACTAATTCAGGTTGGGAGCCTATTTTCGAGAAACGGTCGGTAATGATTGATAAGCGCTCCAAATCATGATTCATTTCTGGTAGCACCTTTTCTTTAATCGTAGCGGGAATCTCTTTTTCTGCTAAATAGTCGACCCATCCTCCAAGTGAAGATAATGGCGTTGCTATCTGATGTGCAGTTTCTTTAGCCATGCCCACCCATAATTGGTTCTGAATTGATCTCTGCGAAGAAAAGAAAGCAAAGTAAGCTACTGCTAAAAAAATACAAATAATGAGTAATTGAACGTAGGGATAGTATTTTAATTCGCTTAATAGGGTAGAGTCTTTGTAGCAAATATATTGAATGGTCTTTCCTTGATATTTAATCCCAATGGTATCACCTTTAGCAAGCATAAAACGTAGTTCCCGTTTCATATACGAGCTATCCAAGCTTTTAATGGAATCGAAATTTCTACTTCCTGCAATATTAAATTCTTTATCAGTAAGAATGAGTGGTACCGTTTTGTTGTCCTGAATGATATCTAAAAGAAAAGTATAGTCGGAACCATCTTCTACATTATTCAAACGTTCATAGGTATTTGCCAATAATTGCATTCGCTTACGTTCTTCAAATGCCAACTTCTTCGCCAACAAATTTGAATACCATAAAGTAGCAGAAATGATGAGTAATGCACAAATCAGCAAGACCATTCTAAAACGAAATTCAAAACGATAAGGATTCATCTATTCTTAATTATGCTTTAAAATAAGGAAAAATGTTTCGAAATTGCATAACATTGAATCAGCATCCAAAAAATATTGTAATCAGAATGCCAAATTGGCTCGGTGATATGGTTATGGCCGCACCGGCTGTTCAATTATTAAGGCAACGTTTTCCGCAAAGTAAGTTTACACTCATTTGTAAAAAAGGCTTAGAGGATGTTTTAAAAACCTTTGAAGGTGAATTTGAAATAATAATATTTAATAAATCTGAATTCAAAGGACTAGCTGGTATTTGGCGTTTTGGCAAGCAATTATCATTATCGAAAGAAGATTGCTTTGTTTGTTTCCCAAATAGCATTTCCTCTGCGTTAATGGCTTATACGAGTGGCGCTGGAAATAGGCTAGGGTATGCAAATGAATTTAGAGGCCTTCTATTGACGGATAAGCCAAAATGGGATAAAAGATTGCATCGTGTAGAGCAATACTTTCAATTGGTGAAAAGCGCATTCAATTTTACGGACGCAACTTTTGAAGAAGTAAGACTTCAATCAAAAGAGGCTTGGAAAGAATTCGATGCCACAGATACCTTATTGGTTAGTTTTAATTCGGAGGCAAAGTCCCGCAGAATGCCTATTGGAAAGGCTGTTTCAATATTAAATACAATAAAGGATTTACCTGTTAAACAAATAATATTAATCGGTGGTCCCAAAGATATTGCATTTAATGAATTCATCATCCGAGGTACTAACGAGAGTCGTATTATCAGTATTGCTGGGCAAACAAATTTAGCTCAATTGGCTGCTTTGATGTCAGGTGCAAAGGCCTTACTAACAGTTGATTCAGGACCTAGTCATTTAGCCAATGCGCTTAGATTGCAAACGGTGGTGATGCATGGCGCTGATGACGAGAATAATACCGAAGCGTATAATAAAGCATATGTTCACGGCTTGCGTTATGGTAAATTACCCTGCGAACCATGTGTAAAAAATACTTGTAAGCTCGGAGACGAATCTCCTTGTTTATTGAACCTGGATGAGTTGCTCATTAAAGAGAAATTAAGTCAAATTTTACCGGCTTAATTCGAAAGGATATACAGCATTCTTAACATTTCTTCAGAAAGAATCGGATGTTCCTTATTGACCACTGTTAAGGGAGTTTCATTGATTTCTCCATTTTTAACTCCTAGCGCGATTCCTGATTTCCCTTCCATTAGTTTTTCAACTGCTGCAAAGCCCCATCTTGTTCCTAACAAACGATCGGCCATAGAAGGTGATCCTCCTCTTTGTAAATGACCTAGAATAGTTACTCTTGATTCGATGGAATTGAATTTCGCTTTTACGGCATCGCTTACTTGGATTGCTCCGCCCGCATCATCACCTTCAGATACGATGATAATATGACTTTTCTTTTTTCTTCTCCAGCCTTTTTCTAAAAGTGCCACTAAATGGTCGATATAGGTTTTTGTTTCTGGAATCAAGATTGCTTCGGAACCTGTTGCCAATCCTGCATTTAATGCAATATAACCGGCGTCTCTTCCCATTACTTCTACAAAGAAAATTCGATCATGCGCTTCCGCAGTATCCCTAATTTTATCAATGGCATACATGGCGGTATTTACCGCTGTATCGAAGCCGAGTGTCGTATCAGTGCCACTCAAATCTTTATCAATGGTTCCAGGAATACCAATAACTTGGATAGGGAATTTTTCAGCCAAGGCAGCCGCTCCTTTGTAAGATCCATCTCCGCCAATAATCACTAAGCCTTCGATATTGAATTTTTTCAAGTTTTCTATAGCTAGCTGCAAACCTTCTTCCGTGCGAAATCTTGCGCTTCTGGCCGTTCTTAATATCGTACCCCCTGTATGAATGATATTACTCACATCCGACTCATTCATCGGCGTAATTTCTCCGTCAATCAGTCCTTCATATCCGTGTTTTATACCAAATACATTCAAATTAAAATGACAAGCTGTTCTGACAACGGCTCTTATGGCTGCGTTCATTCCGGGAGAATCACCTCCACTAGTTAAAACTGCAATATTTTGAATATTTTTCATACTATAAAGATAATCGACTTTAGATGCTTCGATACTTTTATTCTGTTAAGCAATTTAGTATATTTGTAAATCAAAATCTTAAAAAATGAACAATCTATTAGCCGGTAAACGCGGCATTATCTTCGGTGCCTTGAATGAATCGAGTATTGCTTGGAAAGTTGCAGAACGTTGTCATGAGCAAGGTGCTAAAATTATTTTGACGAATGCTCCGATCGCAATGCGTATGGGAGAGATCAATAAATTGGCTGAAAAATGTCAAACCGAAGTAATTGCAGCAGATGCAACTTCAATGGAAGATTTAGAAAAATTATTTGTTACTGCTCAAGAAAAATTGGGTGGTAAAATTGATTTTGTTCTTCACTCAATTGGTATGTCTGTAAACGTTCGTAAAGGAGTTCCTTATACGGAGTTGAATTATGACTATTTAAATAAGACCTTGGACGTTTCTGCTATCTCTTTACACAAGACTTTGCAAACAGCGTATAAATTGGATGCAATCTCTGAAGGTGGTTCTGTTGTGACTTTAAGTTATATCGCAGCACAACGTGCTTATTCTTTCTATTCTGATATGGCTGATGCAAAAGCAATGTTGGAAAGTATCGTGCGTAGCTTTGGTTATCATTATGGGGTTAAAAATAAAGTGCGTGTAAACTCTGTTTCGCAATCTCCAACACCAACAACTGCCGGTAGCGGTATCTCTGGATTCGATAAGTTCTTCCAGTTTGCTGATAAAATGTCTCCGTTAGGAAATGCTCCTGCCGATGATTGTGCACAATTCTGTGTGGCATTATTCTCAGATCTAACCAAGATGGTGACAATGCAAAATCTTTATCACGATGGAGGATACTCCAATACAGGTATCACAGAACAATTGTTAAATCTTTAATTGCATATAGGCCGGGTAATACCGGCCTTTTTTTATTATGAAAACATTAGTAATAGGCTCAAGCACCAATCCAGAAAGATATTCCTTTAAGGCGATTACCAGCTTAAGATCGCACGCACATGAAGTTGTTGCGCACGGACTAAAAACAGGTAAAGTGTCTGATGTTGAAATTCAAACAGAATGGCCAAAAGAGGAGATAGTTGATACCGTTACTTTATATGTCGGACCACAAAATCAAGACGAATATATTGATATGATTATTCAATTAAAGCCTCGTCGAATCATCTTTAATCCTGGAACCGAAAATTCGGATTTTGTCCAAAGAGCAACTAGCCAAGGGATTCAATGTGAAATCGCATGTACTTTGGTTTTGTTAGCGACCAATCAGTACTAATCAAGGTTTTAACGCTTCTTTATATCTAGCAATTGCTCTGTTTCTAGCGAAACTATGTTCGATAATTGGACGAGTATAATTTAGCTCCCTAAATTCAGGTACCCATTTCTCGATATACTCGAATTTTGGATCAAATTTTTCTGTTTGTAGGGTGGGGTTAAATACTCTGAAATAAGGCGCTGCATCGCATCCGCAGCCTGCCGCCCATTGCCATCCTCCATTATTAGCCGACAAGTCAAAGTCTAATAGTTTTTTAGCGAAATAGGCTTCGCCCCATTTCCAGTCGATTAACAAATGCTTCGTTAGAAAAGAGGCCACAATCATACGTACACGGTTGTGCATATACCCCGTCTCATTCAACTCTCGCATACCTGCATCTACAATCGGATAACCTGTTGTGCCATTACACCACTTTTCGAACTGTTCTTCATTGTTCTCCCAACGAATTAAATCATATTCCTTTCTGAATGCTCCTTTCACGACATGCGGAAAATGAAATAAAATCATCTGGTAAAACTCACGCCATATCAATTCATTTAAATATGTTTCGTTGAGGTGTTTATATTCATTCACCAACTTTCGAATACTGATTGTTCCAAAACGTAAATGCAGACCTAATCTCGTGGTTCCGGACTGTGCAGGATAATCACGCGTTTCGTTGTAGGTCTTGATAATATTGCTATTGATACTTTGTGATGGAAAGGAAATTTTACTTTCTGTAAACCCAATTTCTGCTAATGTTAAAATCGATTTCTTTTCACATTTAAAAAGTTTATCTAAATGACTTTCAGAAGGATAGGATACTATGTTTTGAGTAGCGAAAATAGTCTTCCATTTTCTTGAATAAGGAGTAAAAACGGTGTAGGGCTTTCCATCATCTTTCAAAACTTCATTCTTTTCAAAAATGACCTGGTCCTTGTAGGTTTGAAAACTACATTGATATGCTAAAGCCAACTTTTCAATGGCCTCATCTCGTGCAATTGCTTGCGGTTCATAATCGCGGTTGTTGTAAATACTTGCAACAGGATTTTTGGATAAGATCGATTTCCAGATTTCTAAAGGCTTTCCATGATAAACTTCTAATCCACTACCATGTTTTTCTAATTCATGATGTATAGCAGAAATTTGTTGATGTATAAAATTAACCCTTGCATCCGCTTTATCTTCCAATCGGTCTAGAATATCCGTATCGAAAATAAACACACATTTTACTGGATGTCCAGACTGTAACGCTTGATATAGGCCATGATTATCTTGCAAGCGTAAATCTCGTCTGAACCAAAAATAAACAGGGTTTTGTTGCATCATTCTTTAACAAATTAAGTGCATATTTGTTTATCATGACAATTTTACTTCTGATTAGTACCGTTTTGATCTCATTACTGGCCTTCAATAATGAGACTTTTCTCCAAAAACAAGCCTTTCATCCTTATGTAATAAAACGGAATGGGGAATGGTACCGTTTTGTTTCTGGCGGATTTTTACATGCGGGTTGGTTGCATCTAGGTCTAAATATGTTCGTTCTTTATAATTTCGGTCATATCGTAGAAAAGGTCTTTCAATTACATTTTGGCAAAGCAGGAGGAATTGTATTCGTTGTTTATTATTTCTTGTCAATTGCAGTTTCCCATATTGGCTCTTACATAAAGCATAAAGACAATTATTATTTTAGATCGATTGGTGCAAGTGGGGCAGTGGCTGCCTGTATTTTTACTGTTATATTGTTTTTCCCTTCTGCTACAATTTATCCTTATGGAATTCCTATGAAAGCTGTTGTTTTTGGGATATTGTATTTGGCTTTGGAATGGTATTTAGGCCGAAGAAATAATGATATGGTAAATCACGACGCACACTTTTGGGGTGCTTTATTTGGCTTGCTATTTCCAATAATTTTCGAACCGTATCAGGCCTTAGTTTTTATACATGAAATTCAAGGAATCTTCGGTAGATAATGTTCTGGAGTTTAGATATCTTTACAAAAAATTATAACAATGCAATTCATTACAATTTTAGCAGCTCAGCCTCAAGCTAGTAGCAACATCCCTATGTTATTGTTGATGGCAGGTTTGTTTGGCGTATTTTATTTCACGACCATTCGTCCGCAACAAAAGAAAGCAAAAGAACAAAAGAAGTTTCAAGACGAATTGTCTAAAGGTGATAAAGTAATTACTATGAGTGGTATTCATGGTAAAATCGTAAAAGCTGATGAATCAACTTTTGATATTGAAATTGCGAACAATACAGTAATTACGATTGAGAAGTCAATGATCTCTGCTGAAGTAAGCGCAAAGGTTTATCCAAAGAATGCAAACTAATTATAGTTTTATTCAAATTGAATATGGAACGGAGTTGTATCAAGAAATGGTACACCTCCGTTTTTTAGTTTTAAGAAAGCCATTAGGCTTGACTTATACCGAGACGGATTTATTAAAAGACAAAGGCTTTAATTTATTTGCCCTAAAACATAAGGACTGTGGAGCGTTGATAGCTTGCTGTTGTCTGGAGGATTTGCATCCTATTTATCGCTTGCGTCAAATGGCGGTGCATCCAGATTTTCAACAAAAAAATTGGGGAAGCGTCTTGTTGTCCGAAATCGAAACTTGGGCTAAATCGCGTTCGGGTATAGAAATTACTATGCATGCACGTTCCTACGCGATTCCTTTCTATCAAAAAAGCAATTACTCCGTTGTAGGGGAAGAGTTTCTAGAAGTGGGGATACCCCACTGCGTGATGACCAAATTACTTTAGTGGAATCCCGGCTTTTTGTGATGCTGCCATTAAACCCATTTCTGCCTCTTTTTTTGCTGGATTCAATTTTAAGGTTTTTGCAAAACCATCCGCGGCTTCTTTGAAATGACCTAACATATAATTAGCGCCTGCATAATCATACCAAAAATTAGCATCGGCCTCTGCCTTAGCGTAGGGAAGTGCTCTGTTAAACCAATAATAAGCTGAATCAGGCTTTATGCTGCCATACATCAATCCTTTATTATACATCCGAGCAAATAAGAAATGATGTAGTTCTACAAGTTTTGGATTGCCTGGATCTACTCGTTCAAAACTCTTCCAATAGCTTTCACAAATATCTAGACTGTCCATACGAGAGTAAGCTACACCTATATTGGAAAGCATATCATTGTAATTCGGATGAACGGCTAATGCCTTTTTACAAATTTCAATACTTCGATTTAACAACTCCTTTTTCTTTGAAGAACTTAGCGTACTATCTGCACTTATGTTGATATAAGCTGTCGCCACACGATTCGCCAATCGAATGGATTTTGGGCATTTAGGATAATCTGCTAAGGATAAGGTGTCATCGTTTTTCCAGTCCTGATTTCTCTGAAACGTAAGTAATCCATAAATGCCAAACACAACAAATAATATAACTTGAAATGTCTTTCTGAATTTGGTTTCATTCATTTGTTTGTAAATCGCAATGATTATAAAACATAATGCAATACTTGGAAGAAATAAAAGACGCTCCGCTAAGGGAGTACCAATTTCAATAACAAAATTTGTGCTGATGGAATAAAGGATTATGAAAATACTCCATCCTAAGGCATAAATATTTTTGTTCTTTAACTTCAGCAATGACCAAATACTGATGCTAGTAAGTATTATGAAGCTAATGATAAACCAGGTTGAACTTAAATTTAAATAGGCGAAATGTTGAAAGGAATAATCATGTGATAACTTAAAAGGGATTAACATGATTACAATGGAATAGGCTAGTAGGTAAACTTTCGTTGCGAAAGCCTGCATCGCACTAGCATTCATAAAAGGGTTATTTAAAATTTCTTTACTCGCTTCCAATTTTCCCATAGGAATAATCTGTAGTCGAAGAAATAGATAAAAGCCTATAACTGCCAGTAGTAGCCCCGTTTCCATCGCTATTTTCTTGTAATGTTGATCTTTGAAATAATACAATAGCAAAGGCAATCCTGCTAGTAATGGGACCGCGTTTTCTTTAGCCAATAAGGATAAAAATATGCAAAATGCGAAAATTAATTTCCCTTTTAGGTTGTCCCATTTGAATAAGGAATTCAAGCCAATAATTAGAAAGAAAAAACATAGAATTTCGTCACGTGATTTAATGTTGGCTACGACTTCGGTATGTATTGGTAAAGCGGAAAAAATTAGAACTGCGAAAAAAGTACCTAATTTGTTTTTAGGAAATAATTGCGTACTCAAAAAGTAAAACAGCAACACACAACAAATTGCAAATAATAAAACGTTCATAAAATGACTCCAATGTGGGTTGTTGCCCCAGAGTTCCACATCAATGGCGAAGCTGATCAAACTAAGCGGACGCCAACGACTTCCTGCCAAATCCAAACTTTGAAATCCACGATAGCCATACAAAAAGTCATTCGACCATAACTCAGACATTCCTTCCATTCCTGATTGAACCAACTGATTGCCGGTATAAACCATGATGTCATCTAAAGCATAGTCGTTTGAAATGCTATTGGTATACATTCCAAAGCTTGCGATAAAAATTAGCAATGCTAAAAACCAATTTTTCGTATAAATAGCTTCTGACACCTCTTTTTCGGATGAATTTGGCTGTTGATTATTGGCCATTTCTGGACTTTGTGTATTTTTTTTCTTCTTATTCATAATAATGTAGCTCCACAAATTTAAGCTTTCCATAAAATTGTTTAACTTTGTTTTTCGATATGAGTTCTCTTCTCTTTCGACAGGTAACTGTTTGCGACCCACGCTCTTCCTTCAACAATCAAGTTAAGGATGTTCTAGTAATTGATGGTATTATTTCCGCCATCGAAAATTCAATTCCTAACGATACACATCAGCTAATAGAGGGCAAAGATTTGCTTTTGATGCCTTCTTTTGTAGATATTGGAACTTGGGTAGGTGAGCCTGGCAAAGAGGATCGTGAGGATTTTCGCTCCGCTAGCAAAGCTGCTTTAGCAGGAGGTTATAGTTATTTGGTGGTATTACCTTCTACCTCTCCGGCTATCGACAATAAATCGGGCGTTGAGTTTGTTACTAATCAAAATCAGGATATTCATTTTTCCGTTTTAGGCGCTATTTCAAAGCAAATAAAGGGAGAACAAATGGCCGAGCTGTACGATATGCATGCTGCCGGAGCCCTTGGATTTGCGGATGCAAGTAAAGGACTAGCAAATGAAGGCCTACTATTACGTGCCTTACAGTATGTTAAAGCATTTGATGGTATTTTGTTGCAACAACCTGATACACCTTCCTTGTCTAACGGAGGAATGATGCACGAAGGAAAAGTGCACGTAACGCTTGGATTAAAAGGAATTCCTGCCTTAGCAGAGCATTTAGCGGTGAAGAGAGATATTGAGTTGTGCAAATATGCTGATTCACGAATTCACTTCTTAAACTGCACCACCAAGGAAAGTTTAAAGCAAGTAAAAGAAGCAATAAATAGTAGTTTAAAGGTAAGTGCGGGTATTTCTAGTCTTTACTTACTTTTAAATGATGAGTCGTTGACAGAGTTTGATTCCAATTGTAAACTATTCCCTCCATTAAGGGATAAAGAGCAGGTAGAATCTATGAAGCAAGCAGTCTTAGATGGAACGATTTCAGTGATTAGCTCAGGTCACACGCCTCGAGCGATTGAAGAAAAGGCAGTTGAATTTGCTTATGCTTCAACAGGAAGTATAAATTTAGAAACTTGTCTATCGGCCCTAATTACGGCTTTCGACAATAAAATATCAAATGATAAAATAGTTGAACTAATGAGTCATAATCCTCGCAAATTGCTTGGCTTAGCCATTAATTCTATTGAAGTCGGCCAGCAAGTGGATTTAACACTTATTGATCGTCAATACAACACTTTGTTTTCGCAAAGTGATATAAAATCAAAGTCTAAAAATTCAGCTTTGTTAGGCAAACAGCTACAAGGTAAGGTGAAGGGTGTTTTCACTAAGAATGTTTGGCACCAAAACTAAAAAGCTAAATGCATTTTTTAAGTATTGAGTCGCTTACCAAAAGTTATGGTATTCAGCCTCTTTTTGAGAATATTACCTTTCACATTAATGAAGGGGATCGGGTTGCCTTAATTGCTCGGAATGGCGCAGGGAAAAGCACTTTGTTAAAAATATTAGTAGGAAAGGAGTTTTCTGAAAGTGGCAAAGTGGTCGTGAATCGGGATATACGCTTGATTTATTTAGAGCAAGAAAATGCTTGGGATGAGAATCAGAAAACAATTGATAATGTTTTCAATCATAATGATGATAAAGTAAAAGCGCTCAAACAATATAATGAGTTGCTGTCTGCAGAAACACAGGATGAACACGCGATTCACTTAGCTGCTGAAAAAATTGAGTTTTTACAAGCTTGGGATACCGAGAACCAAATCGAAACCATCTTGTCGAAGTTGAATATCAACTTCCTGCATCAAAAGATTGGTACTTTATCCGGAGGTCAGAAAAAACGTCTTGCGTTAGCAAAGGCGTTGATCGAAATGGAACTCAATCCTGGACATTGTTTACTGTTACTCGATGAGCCTACCAACCACTTGGACATGGGGATGATTGAATGGTTGGAAAACTATTTAAATAATGAGTCGAGAACCTTATTGCTCGTTACCCACGATCGATTCTTTATGGATAATGTCTGTAATCGAATTGTCGAGCTAGACGATAATACAATCTACGAATATGACGGTGATTTTGCTTACTATCTAGAAAAGAAGGAAGCACGTATAACGGCTGCAGCCAGTGAACAAGACAAGTTAAAAAATTTATATCGCCGTGAATTAGAATGGGTGCGTAAACAGCCGAAAGCCCGTACTACAAAGTCGAAAGCAAGAACAGAAGCCTTCGACGATTTAGAACAGAAAGCCCTAAAACGTAAATCTGATTTGCAGTTGGAGTTGAATATGAAGATGACTCGACTTGGTGGAAAGGTGCTGGAAATGAAAAAGGTGTATAAGAATTATGGCGAGCGAAAAATATTAGCTGGCTTTGATTATACCTTCAAACGAAAAGAAAGAATTGGAATTATTGGGGTGAATGGAACAGGAAAGACGACTTTCTTAAATTTAATTAGTGGTAAAGAAGAAGCAGATTCTGGAAAAATCAACCTAGGAGAAACCGTTGTTTTAGGCTATTTCGATCAGAAAGGTTTAGTCTTGAAGGAAGACATGCGTGTTATAGAATACGTTAAAAATATTGCTGAACATTTTGTGCTAGCAGATGGAACAAAGGTAAGTGCAGGACAATTCTTAGAGTTGTTTTTGTTCGAACCAGAAAAGCAATATACCTATGTTTCGAAGTTGAGTGGGGGTGAGCGCCGTCGCTTGCAGATGCTTGCTTTACTTTATCAGAATCCGAATTTTTTAATTCTTGATGAGCCAACCAATGATCTTGACTTGGTAACATTGCAAGTCTTGGAAAATTTCTTAACCTATTTTGAAGGTTGCATTTTGATGGTTTCCCATGATCGTTATTTCATGGATAAATTAGTCGATCACTTGTTTATTTTTGAAGGCGATGGGGTAGTGAATGATTTTCCGGGAAACTACAGTGAGTATCGTGTTTTTAAACGAGATACTGACAAAAAACGTAAGGAAGAAAACGTTCGAATTAAAGAAGAATTGGCGGCTATGCCTATAATAGAAAAGCCTAAAGAAAAAAAGAAACTTTCATACAAGGATCAGCGTGAATATGAAATGATTGAACAGGAGATGCAGGAATTACAAGCAAAGCAAACGGAACTTAGCGCCATTTTAAATAATGAAACCAACTACGATAAAATTCAAGCTGTAGGTGCTGAATTAGAAAAAATTAGTACAAATCTAACGAAGAAGGAAGAGCGTTGGTTGGAGTTGGCGATGATGATGGAGTAAATAATTGAATTGTCTTAAATTAAAAAAGGCCCTTCTTTCGAAGAGCCTTTTTTAATTTAAAGAGATAATGATTAGTGACCGCCGTTTGAAGGGTTCGGTGTGTTAATCATGTTAGGAGCTTTTTCAGGAGCAGTTGTTGCTGGAGCAGCTTCAACTGTACCACGAATAGTCAAAACCTTTGTAGGTGATTTTGCATTTGAAGTTACAGTAATTGTTTTAGTGAAAGCACCAGGGCGACCTTGTGTATTGTAGATAGCGATGATTTTAGCTTTTTCACCTGGTAAGATTGGGTTTTTAGGCCATTCTGGAGTTGTACAACCGCAAGAAGCTTGTACGTTTTGAAGAATTAATGGCTCTTTTCCCGTGTTTTCGAATTCGAAATCATATTTAGCTTGAGGACCTTCAGGTACAGTACCGAAGTCGTGTTGATCAGTTACAAATTTAATGTCCGGAGCATTAGGGTTTTCTGCAGGTGCTGTTTGAGCTGCAGGTGCTGAAGCAGGAACTGCTTGTGCGTTAGCCTTGATTACGAATAATCCAGAAGCTAGAAGTAAAAGTGCTAGTTTTTTCATGTTATGATGGTTTAGTTTTAGTTTGAAAATTTTGTATTTAGCAAATATAAAAAAAATGTTGAAAAGGGAAATAACAAATAGGCTATTGCTTGTTTTGTACAGTTCCTTTGATGTAAATAATCTTCGACTCACCATTACTCGCATTTGAAGATATGTTTACGCTTTTGGTAAAAGAACCTGGTCGGCCTATAGTACGATAAAGAACTTTAATGTTTGTAGTTTGACCTGGCAGAACAGGCTCTTTTGAATAACTCGGAACAGTACATCCACAACTTGCAGTTACACTATAGATGACTAATGGTTCTGTTCCTGTATTCTTCACTTCAAATTCACATGCTGCATTAGGTCCTTCAGGAATCGTGCCAAAATCATGCGTCTCTTCATTCAAAGTTAGGATTGCTTTGGATTGGACAATTTGTACTTGAACAGGTTCGTTTTCTTGAGCCATTACATAAGGCGAAAAGGCCAGTGCTATAATGACTGCAAAAAATACAAAATTGTTTTTCATAGAATTTATCCAAGTAAGAGTAGCTTGTTTATTGCCTGCTTTTATGGTTCAAATTTAGAATCAAATTTTGTACCTTTGAATGTTGCTTTGTTAATCGCGTGTTAAGCATTAAGGGCAATTAAATACTCATTTTATGAATTTGAAAACTGAACACACAGTGGATAATTTTGTAGCAGAAGTTTTGAACGATTATAAAATCGCGTGCATTAGTCGTGAAGCGTCTTTACTAGGACGTCGCGAGGTGTTAACTGGAAAGGCGAAGTTTGGGATTTTCGGCGACGGAAAAGAGATTCCTCAAATCGCTATGTCAAAAGCTTTTCAAAATGGTGACTGGCGTAGTGGTTATTACCGTGATCAAACCTTCATGCTAGCAGCTGGTCTTGTGAGTGTTCAGCAATTGTTTTCACAGTTGTATGCAGATACGAATATCGTTAACGAACCCAATAGTGGTGGACGTCAAATGAATGCGCACTTTGCAACTCGTTTGATTAACGACGATGGCTCTTGGAAACCGTTTACTCAACAAAAGAACACAGCTGCAGATGCTTCTCCAACAGCAGGTCAAATGCCTCGTGCTTTAGGACTTGCGTTAGCTTCTAAGTTGTTTAGAGATAATACTGCCTTACATAGCAATACTGCATTAAGCATTAATGGAAACGAAGTTTGCTTTGCTACCATTGGTGACGCATCTACCTCTGAAGGGCATTTCTGGGAGACATTAAATGCTGCCACAGTTATGCGTGTTCCATTAGTTGTGAATGTTTGGGATGATGGTTATGGAATTTCTGTTCCAAAGAAATATCAAACAACCAAAGCAAGTATCAGCGAAGCATTGGCGGGTTTTGAAATTAATGAAGTTGGTGACGGAATTTTAATTTACAAAGTAAAGGGCTGGGATTATCCTGCGTTGATTGAGGCTTATCAAGATGGTGTGGCTCGCGCTCGTAATGAACATCGCCCAGTATTGTTCCACATTGAAGAGGTTACACAGCCGCAAGGACATAGTACTTCTGGATCGCATGAACGTTATAAAACCAAAGAACGTTTACAATGGGAAAGTGAGTTTGATGGTATCGTGAAAATGAAAGAATGGATGTTGTCGAATGCTTTAGCAAGTGAAGAAGCATTAAATCAAATTGAAGAAGAAGCGAAGAAAGAGGTTTTAGATGCAAAACAGGCTGCTTGGAATAATTATGCGCAACCTATCAAAACTGAAATGATTGAATTGTTAAATGTGTATGCTGCATTTGAACAACATTCTGTTTTAGGATATTTTATTCAACAAGAAACAAATTCATTAAAGGCAATTCGCGAACCATTTAGAAAAGATATTTTAAGTAGCGCTCGTAAGGTGATGCGTATGGTAAATGCAAATGGAGTAGCGAACGAATTTGTAATGCTTTCTCAATTCATTGATAATTACAAAAAATCCTCTTCTAAGCTTTACACTACGCATTTGCATAGTGAAACACCTTTGAATGCATTGATGGTTCCTGAACAGAAAGCAGTGTTTGCAGAAGATGCGCAAAGCTTAAATGGCTTTGAAATTTTGAATCAATACTTTGATCAGTTATTTAGTAATAATCCTTTAGTAGTTGCCTTTGGTGAAGACGTTGGCTATATCGGAGACGTGAATCAAGGTTTTGCCGGTTTGCAAGCGAAACATGGTGTGGAACGTATTTTTGATACTGGAATTCGTGAAGCTACCATTATGGGACAAGCCATAGGATTGTCATTACGTGGTTTACGTCCGATTGCGGAGATTCAATATTTGGATTATTTACTGTATGGTTTACAGCCGCTAAGTGATGATGTGGCTACTTTACAATATCGTACAGCGGGAGGTCAACGTGCTCCGTTAATTATCAGAACTCGTGGACATCGTCTAGAAGGAATCTGGCATACAGGATCTCCAATGCAAATGATGTTAGGGACTTTACGTGGAATGTACGTTTGTACGCCACGTAACATGACGCAAGCCGCAGGTATGTATAACACACTTTTGAAGAGTGATGAGCCTGGTATCGTAGTTGAGTGTTTGAATGGATATCGTTTGAAAGAAAAGTTACCAAATAATCTGTCTGAGTTTACAGTTCCATTAGGAAAAATTGAAGTAGTGAATGAAGGCTCTGATATTACTGTGGTAACCTATGGATCGAGTGTGCGAATTGCTTTAGAAGCTGCTGAACAATTAGCGCAATTCGGTGTTTCAGTAGAGGTTATTGATGTTCAAACATTATTACCTTTTGATTTGAATCATGATATATTGAAATCCTTACAAAAAACAAATCGAGTTCTATTCTTTGACGAAGACGTTCCGGGTGGAGCAACAGCTTATATGATGCAGGAGGTGATAGAAAAACAAGAAGGCTTCTTCTATTTGGATGCACCTGCACAATGTCTTTCTGCTGCGGCTCATAGAAGTGCTTATGGAACGGATGGTGATTATTTTTGTAAACCTTCAGTAGATGATTTAATTGAAAAGGTACAAGAAATGATGTCCTTTTAATTACGTGTAAAGAAACACCCCTAATGGCAAAGAAATTGGCAAATGCGAAAGTGGAGAATCCTATTTCAGAAGTTGAAATCCCTTTCCTGATTGTCGAAGGTGCGCGTGAACATAATTTAAAAAACATTTCCGTTAAAATTCCGCGAAACAAACTGGTGGTTATTACCGGTGTGAGTGGAAGTGGAAAGTCTTCTTTGGCTTTTGATACCATATTTGCAGAAGGGCAGCGCAGATATATGGAAAGTTTCTCTGCCTATGCTCGTCAATTTATCGGCGGATTAGAACGTCCAGATGTGGATCAAATCAGTGGCTTAAGTCCGGTGATTGCCATTGAGCAAAAGACAACCAATAAGAATCCTCGTTCAACAGTTGGAACGGTTACAGAGATATATGATTTTCTTCGTCTTTTATATGCCCGCGCAGGTGAGGCCTATTCGTATGTGACAGGAAAGAAAATGATTCGTTTTACAGAAGAACAAATTTTAGAGCATATTCTCTCTAATTATGATAGTAAACGAATCGCGATATTAACACCTTTAGTGAAAGGTAGAAAAGGGCACTATCGCGAGCTTTTTGAGCAATATCACAAGCAAGGTTATACTAAAATTCGTGTGGATGGAGTGGTAGAGAATATAGTGCCGAAGATGCAAGTGGATCGTTTCAAAATTCACGATATCGAATTGGTAATTGATCGATTCGAAGTAAGTGAGGAGGATTTAAATCGTCTAAGAGATTCACTTACGCTAGCACTGAAGTTGGGAAATGGTCAAGTGATGATTTTGGATTGGGATAAGGATCGAACTGAATTAATGAGTAAAACCTTAATGTGTTCGGAGTCGGGAATTTCCTATGATGAGCCTTCTCCAAATACGTTCAGCTTCAACTCTCCATACGGTTCTTGCCCTGATTGTAATGGTTTGGGGGTGCAGTATGAAGTTGCAGAAAATTTAGTTATTCCAGATTACAATCTTTCCATTGATAACGGCGCAATAGCACCGATAGGTTCCAATAAAGATTCTTTTCATTTCGCTCAGCTAAACGCACTCGCTAAAAAATACAAATTTAAACTTTCTGATAGTCCCACTAAATTATCTAAAGATGTATTAGCAAAGATCTTACACGGAACAGGTGAAGAGGCATTAAAGGTTAATTATAGTGGTTGGGCCCAAAACTACGATGGTCCTTTTGAAGGTGTCATACCTATGTTAAAAAGGTACTTTGAAGACACTTCATCTGATCAAGTTCGTGAATGGGCGAAGGAGTATATGGAAATGCGAGAGTGTCCCACCTGTAACGGAAAACGATTGAAAAAAGAAAGTCTGCATTTCAAGATTGCGAATAGGAATATTAGTGAGTTAGTAGAAATGGATTTGCAGGAATTAATGAATTGGTTTTCGGGCGTAGGTCCAGAATTAAGTAAAAAACAAACGCAGATCGCTTCTGAAATTATTAAAGAATTACAAACCCGATTGCAGTTTTTGTTGGATGTCGGATTGAACTATTTAAGTTTGGGTAGAAGCAGCGGAACGCTTTCTGGTGGTGAATCACAGCGAATTCGTTTGGCAACCCAAATCGGAGCTCAACTTACTGGAATTACCTATATTTTAGATGAACCGAGTATCGGATTACATCAACGCGATAATCAAAAATTAATTCACTCCTTGCGTCAATTAGTGGAAGTGGGGAATTCGGTTTTAGTCGTTGAACATGATGAGGAAATAATGCAAGCTGCCGATTATATAATCGATATCGGACCAGCAGCAGGAGAACATGGAGGGAAAATTATTGCAGAAGGCTCCTATCAGGATATTCTAAATTCCAACTCTTTAACGGCGTCCTATTTAAATAAACGCAAAGAAATTCCAGTTCCGAAGCAAAGACGAAAAGGGAATGGTAATTTTTTAGAATTGACTAATTGCTCCGGGAATAACTTGAAGAATGTGAGTATCAAGATTCCATTAGGCGCTCTAGTGGGGGTTACAGGCGTTTCTGGTTCTGGAAAATCTACCTTAATCAATCAAACCTTATATCCGATTTTAATGCAACATTGCTATCATTCAAAAATGAAGCCGTTGGCATACAAGCAGGTAAAAGGTTTAGAGCATATCGATAAGATTATTGAAATTGATCAAAGCCCGATAGGAAGAAATCCTAGAAGTAATCCAGCGACTTATATCAATGTGTTTAGTGAAATTAGATCCTTGTTTACGCAATTACCAGAATCAAAAATTCGTGGGTATAAACCAGGTCGTTTTTCTTTCAATGTAAAAGGCGGACGATGTGAAGTATGCGAAGGCGGTGGGCACAAGGTTATCGAAATGAACTTCTTGCCAGATGTCGAGGTTCTTTGTGAGAAGTGCATGGGTAAACGTTTCAACAAAGAAACACTTGAAATACGCTATAAAGGGAAGTCGATAGGGGATGTGTTAGACATGACCATTGAAGAAGCGACACACTTCTTCGAAGCCTATCCATTGATTTATAAAAAGGTTAAAACTTTACAACAAGTAGGTTTAGGTTATATCAAATTGGGACAATCCTCAACTACCTTGAGTGGAGGAGAAGCACAACGTGTGAAATTAGCAGCGGAGCTTAGTAAGAATGATACGGGCAATACTTTCTATATTCTAGATGAACCAACGACAGGCTTGCATTTTGAGGATATTCGAATATTAATGGAGGTTTTGCAAAGCTTAGTGGATAAAGGAAATACGGTACTAATTATCGAACATAATCTAGACGTTATCAAAACAATGGATTATTTGTTAGATATTGGTCCTGAAGGCGGTTCAGGTGGTGGAAAATTGCTTTACTCAGGTACTCCTGAGAAATTAGTGAAGGTAAAGGAATCCCATACAGGAAAGTACCTTGCTAACTATTTGTAAATTTTTCAATTTCATTCTAGCAGAAATGTTAGAAGTTTTCATCCTTTTTTATATTTTTGAGAAGCAACAAAAAACAATACAATGGCAGAAGTAGCATGGCACAAAGGAGTGTTCTATAAGATTGAACAAGAAACTCCTAATACTCGTAGATTTTATATCGAGTTTCCAGAATTAGAAAAATTCGATTTTACTCCTGGTCAATTTGTGACTATGGATTTACCGATTCATGAGAAAAAGAATCTTCGTTGGAGAAGTTATTCTATTGCTTCTAATCCTGACGGAACCAATAAATTAGAATTGGTGATTGTATTGAAGGAGGGTGGTGCAGGCACTACTCACTTGTTCAATGAAATCAAAGAAGGTATGGATGTTCCAATGCGTGGTCCATTAGGTAAGTTTACTTTACATCATCCGTTGGAGCATGACTTATGCTTCATTTGTACAGGAACTGGAATTGCCCCTTTCCGTGCAATGGTGAAAGATATCAAGATGCATGGCAAGCAGCATAAGAATATTTATATGATTTTTGGAACGCGCGTTGAAGGTGATATTTTATATCGTCAAGAGATGGAGCAATTACAAAAAGATATGCCAGGCTTTAACTTTATCCCTGTTTTATCACGTGGTGATGAATCATGGACTGGAGAGAAAGGATACGTTCATGAGGTGTACGAGCGTTTATTTAGTGATAAGCGTCCTGCACAGTTCATGATCTGCGGTTGGACAGCTATGATTAATGAAGCTAAAGACCGCCTTATGGCAATGGGATATGAGAAAAAAGACATCCACTACGAATTGTACGGATAATTCGAAAGCAAATAATAAAGTAACCGGAAATTGGGGCGAGGCAATTGCTGCCGAAGAACTAATAAAGAAAGGATATTCGATTTTACATCGAAATTGGAAATGGGGGACTGCCGAAGTTGACATTATTGCTCAACATAAGCAGTTCCTCATTTTTATTGAGGTAAAAACAAGATCGACTGCCAAATATGGCTATCCAGAAAGGGCCGTTAATAAGGCCAAACAACAACAATATATACGTGTCGCAAAAGGGTATATAGAAAAGGAAAAGTGGAAATTAGACGTTAGATTTGATGTTATTTCGATTATTAAACTAGGTGAGCAAAGGTTTGAATTGGAGCATATTAAGGACGCTTTCTTCCCATATAGCTAACAATTAGGAATTAAAATCAGGGGATTGCGCTAATAAATCGTACCTTTGTGGCTTATTAATATACAATGACATTATTTTCAGTCCTGGGACTTAACCCAGAAATCCTCAAAGCGATTGAGGAATTAGGTTTTACAGAACCTACCCCTGTTCAAGCACAATCAATTCCAGCTATTCTTTCCGACGATAAGGATATTCTTGCATTGGCGCAGACCGGAACCGGGAAAACTGCCGCTTTCGGCTTGCCAATTTTAAATCTGATTGATTTAAGCAAGAAGACTACACAAGCGCTTATTATTTGTCCTACACGTGAATTGTGTTTACAAATCGAAAGAGATTTGAACAAGTTCGCCAAATTTATCCCACAGTTTTCAAGTGTGGCGGTTTATGGTGGTTCAGATATGATGCGTCAGATTAAGTCTTTGCGTAATAAGCCTTCAGTAATTGTGGCAACGCCAGGACGATTGATGGACCTTATGCAAAGAGGTGAAATCAATTTTGGTGCGATTCGTTTTTGCGTATTAGATGAAGCAGATGAAATGCTCAATATGGGCTTTCGTGATGACATCGAGTATATCTTAGGATATACGCCTGCAGAAAAACGTACGTTCTTGTTCAGTGCTACCATGCCTGCTAGTGTTCGTCAGATTGCTGAGCGCTTTTTGAAAGACGCGAAAGAAATTTCTGTTGGCAGCAAAAACACGACTAACCAAAACATTACCCACGCATATGCATTAGTGCATGGCAAGGATAAGTTTATGGCTTTACGTCGTATTTTGGATTATCACCAAACAGATTTTTATGGTATTATCTTCTGTACTACTAAACGTGAAACGCAAGACATTGCGGATAAATTAAATAAGGACGGCTATTTGTCGGATTGTTTACACGGAGATTTGAATCAGAATCAACGTGAGCGTGTAATGCAAAAGTTTCGTCAACGTCAAGTAAGAATACTTTTAGCTACTGACGTGGCGGCTCGTGGTATCGACGTTAAAGAATTAACGCACGTTATCCATTTTGATCTTCCAGACGATATAGAAAACTATACACACCGTAGCGGACGTACAGCTCGTGCGGGTAAAACGGGTGTTTCATGGGCTTTGATTTCTGCTCGTGAGGTACACGTAATGCGTCAAATTGAAAGAATGGCGAAGGTTACTTTTGTACTTAAGCCAATTCCTACTTTCTCTGAAGTGGCTACGCATTTGATTGATTCAAAAATTCAACAAATTTTTGCGCATCCTCATATTGAAGAGGCTATTGAAGTTGCAATTAATGCAGCTTTAGCAGATATTACTTTACCAGATTCTGATACTTTAATGCGTCAGATGTTGCATTTCTTATTCTCTGGTAAAACTATTATTGGTGCAGATCGTGAAGATTTGAACCGTGGTAATGAAAAAGGTGGTTCTGGTCAAAATGATCCGAATCGTGTATTAGATGTTGTTGCTGGAACTCGTTTGTTTATCAATCTTGGTAAGCGTGACGGATTTACAGCTGCTTCAATGAAGACTTTCGTTATGAGCAATACAGGTATTACACCTGCAATGCTTAAGAATGTAGATATCAAAGGTGTTTATAGCTATTTGACTGTTAAGGATGAAGCGGTTGAACCAATGATGTCAATGCTTCCTGGAAGCACGTTCAATGGTCGTGAGATACGTATGGAGAAGAGTGGTATGGATGCCAAGATGGATGGTGATGATAGCAGCTTTAGCAGCCGTCCTCGCTCCCGTCGTCCTTCAAGCGGAGGTTCTAGCCGTTCTTTCGGTTCTGGTTATTTCGAGAGTGGTGATTTTAAAGGATCACGTTCTAGCGGTGATCGTCCGGAAAGATCAGAAAGAAGAGGTAGTGGCGAACGTAGTGAAAGAAGCGATCGTGGCGGAGAAAGAGGCGAAAGAGCTCCTTTCGAAAGACGTGAAAGATCTGGTGGTAGCAGCTCAAGCTCTCGCGGAGGAAGTTCTCGTCCTGGTAGTTCTAGTCGTGGCGGCGATAGCAAATTCGGAGGCGCTTCTAGATCAAGTGGAGATCGCGACTCTCGCGGTGGATCAGGTTCATCATACAGAGGTGGTCCAAAGAAAGACGGAGCACGCTCTAGTGCGGGATCTTCAAGCTATAAAGGCAAAAAAGACGGTCCTAAAAAACGTTATTAATTTATAAAATGCTTTTAGGTTAAGGTGTTAAGGAGAATCTAATCTTAACACCTGCCTTTACAGCAGTAATCGGGAAGCTGGCACTAGTCGCTGGTATAGTTCTACGATAATCATAGAAAATTCTAATGTTCAGTTTGTTGTTCACCACATAGTCGATATATGGTGCAATGCCTATTGATTTCATACCTCGAGTAGGGGTATTCAAATTCTGGTCCAACTTGTAATTCATAGTTAGATCATTTCTATAAGTAAGGTCGAGACGGAAGGTTAGGTCGTTGTCTAACTTAACTGGCTTACCTTGATACTTTACAGGTAGCGAGGTTCCTTTACGCTTATATCCTCCGCCAAAAGTAAATTCTTGTGTACGTGCTTCTGACAATTGATAGTCGACAAAAGACATATTTAAATTGCGACTAAACTTAATATCAAGTTTAGTAGTAATGTTGTTTTTCCACGTAATGTCAATACCGATTAATGGCGCTAATTGCTCCGTTATACTAATCGATGGTACGTTATAATAATTGACGAAGTTTTGACCAACCGTATCAATGAATATAGGCCAAATAGAGCCTGCATTATCTAAAGCTAATAAGAAATCAGGCGCGGTAGTAAAACTACCAATATTGAACGTAGAATTGTACGTATGATTAATCGTAGCAGAAGTAATCACTTTTTTAATCCCTGGAAGTTTCGTAAGACCATTATAGCTAACTCTCCAATTTGGTTTCGGAAGAATATTGAATAACTGATCGATGGTTAAGTTAGCCATTTGCGGACTCGTATAAGTAGCCAAGAATGCAGGTATAAGGACGCTTTGAGAATAAGGTCCGTAGCCTTTATAATATTCGTTATGCCCAGGGAAAGTGTCTTGACTATATGGGTTTGCCAATCCTAACTCTTTTGAAATGAACTTACGTTTCCTTTCGAATTCCTTAAATAAAGGAGAAACATTGTCTGCATCCGGTTGAATAAAGAAGGTATTCAATCCAAAAAAAGATACAGAGAAGGAACCGTTAATCATTTTACTTTGTACATCAAAATAACCAGGGTTATTATTGGTGGCAGCCTGATACTTGTAATTCTCACTCAAGTTTTTCGATGAATTACGCATGAAGGTTAAGTCAATTTTAAAGTCGGTCATCGGCTCTAAACTCGCTGTTACATTTAATGTCTTAGTAAGGCGTTGTGTAAATGGTGTATTTTGTAGGAAATCCTTTGAAAGGATATCATATCCTCCATACATATTCATTATAGAAGGAGATGGCTGAAGACCTCCAATGAAATCATAGCCAGGATAACGCATGAAAGTGTCAAGACCAAGATATCTGGAACGCGGGAAATAGCCAGGAAGTTGCGTGCCTGCATCTTCAGAATAATTGATAGAAGCTCTTTTAAGAGACATCATTGGTTTTAATATCACATACAAAAGCGGGTTTAAAGGCTTTTCTTTTTGTACTTTTAAAACCTTCGCTTTTTTCTTTTTCTTCTTTTT
>JAPJNH010000133.1 GCA_026461075.1 Chitinophagales bacterium | reverse complement strand
GGTTCGTGGGACACGAACCACAACGGAGGAAGTTTAGGGACGGTACAAAGAATGAAAATTGGTGCTCTTGTATAGAGTATTCATTAATGCCACAATAGAAGATGATGCGTTAAAATTGAAATGAGGTGAAGCAAAAAAGCGAACTCCCCCGCTCACGAAGTGAGCTTTGTTCGCTTGCGGAAACGAGTAAAAATTTTAGCATCAAATTCTCCTGTGGCGATTTTTGCTCCATCCCGAACCTTCGGGATGGAAGAAAGATAACATAGTTAAAACAAGGTTATTTTACCTTAATTAGTGAAAGGGGAAAAAGGAAAGGTGAAAATTCGAATTAAGAATTGGGTTATTTCGTTTTCGTTTATGTCTTACAAACCAAAATCATTAATTATTCCCCATTCAATCATTCATTATTTTTTACTCTTCTCCAATAAAGATTTCAATCGTGTATTTTCAGCCTCTAAAAGGGCAATGTATTTTTCCGTATGACTCGATAGGTGATTATGTAAATGTACTTGTTCAGCACCAGTGCCTTGTACAAGTTCGTTATTGCTAATATTGAAAACGTTATTTACATCAAAGTTTAAAATCTTTGCGATGTCCGTTTCAAGGACATTAGCTATCATGTATAGTTTGTTCAATGTAATTTCGGTATCACCACGTTCTAGTTTGGCATAGCCGGAAGTGCTTAATCCAAGCTTCTGTGCCATAAACTCCCGTGAAATATTCTTCAACTCGCGTAAACGCTTAATGTTTTCGGAAACCTCTTTCATATCCTTTAATTTATTAAAATACCCTTAAAAGTAATCTATTGTCCTTAAAAGTGCTACTTATTAATCTTATTTTTGTTCGGTTAATGGGTAATACACCTATAATGAATGATTCATGCAACATAATTGTTTTAATGAACTTTATTACCGGCGTTTTATTTCTTGACTTAGTTAAAATACGAATAAAATCTCAAATACGGAGACTTGCAACCGTTAAAAACAGGGCGTTATCCGAAAAGCCAAATGAGTAGGGAAAAATTATATTCAAATGTTAAGAAAGTACTTTTTTAAATTCACAATTCTAGCATTCATTGCAACTGTTGGGTTTGCTTGTAAAAGTAAGCAAGAAAAGAATACAGCTGTTTTAATCGAAACGATTGAATCTCAGAGACAAGCTGCACTGAAAACGAATAATTTAACAATTGCGTTCATTGAAACATGTGAAAAACAAAGTAAGAATTTCCGTGATTCACTTTCTGCAAATAATAAAGATGGAAAATTAAGAAAGAAATCTATTTATAAGGAAGCCGAGGCTGAAATTGAAGCCTATAAGAAAATGGTTGACACTCTAAAATCATTGTATGTTGCATCAAAGCTAAAAGGAGGTTATGAAGGAAGTGGTAACCATTATTACTATAACGAACAATACAATATGTCTATACCTAATGGTGTTATGCAGGCTGTTCTAAATTTAAATAGTACAGGTTATTCAACTTTTCGTGTAGCAACTACATCTATAAATGGACGGATGACTAAGGAAGAATTTCAAATTTCCGTTGGAGAGGTAAATACATTGAATGACTCTATCATCAAAGGATCTATTAATTATAAGTCTGAGAATTCAAATGAAAATAAGTACTATTGTAATTTTGAATGGTCACGCAACGTATTGAATTTTCACACTACTTTATGGTCTGTAGATAACAAACGGACCAATTAAAATTGGATAATGAAACTTAAAGTTGTTCCTGTATTGATAGGACTAATCTTTCCTGTTCTTATCCTTAGTGCTTGTAAGAATTATAAGGGTCCCAATTTGTTTAGCTCAGATTCATACAACCGGTTGCATTATTGGGGTGAAAACCGTTGTTTAAAAAGCTATGGAGGGTGTCAGTCATGGGTACTTTATGTGCAAGATGATCATAAATCAAGTCAGGTATTTCACTATGACAAATCGCACCCAGATCTTAAATCTTGTGCAACAAATTGTGAGTGGTCTTATAATCGAGAATCTGGTATACTAACAGTTAATTTTACGGAGTACAATCAAAATTATGAGGACTTAATTCGTGCGAAATTGCAAGGCACATTTGAATGGAAGGATGGCGAATTTGGAGAAAGATTTTATTCAAAGTCAAATCCTGATGTAAGTATTTATATGGAATAATTTGTTGAATAATAATTTCTAACTCGGAGACTTGAAACCGGAAAAAACAAAGCTAATGCGAGAATAGGCCTAGGGCCGTAATTACTTATTGCATTCTAAATATTAAAATAAAAAACAAACACATGAGTGACATTGCAACGCAATTGGATTTTGCAACTTTGGCCCTAAAAGGTAGAAGATATCAAGAGGCCGAGAATATTTACATGAACCTGGCAGTTACCCAAAAATCAAGTGAGGCATGGCTTGGGATAGGGCTATGTAAATTATATCAGTTGTCTTCAGGAAAAACCATGGAAGAGGTTTTGTTTTGTTTTAATAAAGCCATTGAAATATCACCAGAATTAAAGAATGAATTGGAGGACCAATTGATGTCGCATTCTGTAATTGTGTTAAATGCCTACATAAAGGTAATCGAGGCTGCTGTAATCAAACATCAAGCAGCGAAGAAGGAGGCTATGGCAGGAGCGTTATTAGCTAGCATCTCTGTTGTTGCAGGAATGAATAGTAACAAGACTTTTGGTACTATTGCGTCGTTAGCAGGTACAGGTGCTGGTGCTGGTGTTGCTATGGATGGATTAAATTCAATGAGTGATACAAAAAGTCAAATTCAATATGTTATTTCCAAGTGTGATGAAATAAAGGGTGGTGTTGTTTCGTTTGTGAATCAATCACGAACTGAATTTTCTACATTTGCGGGGAATATAGCTAGTATAAAAGGTGCAATTGAAAAATCATTAGTCATGATTTCTCCAACAACAGCATCAAATCCTAATAGGAAAAAGGCAAGCGGCGTTGCAAAGTATTTAATGTTGAATGCTTCAACATCTGATAGAATTAAATTAATTCAAGCCTATTTTGGCATTCATAAATTTAAGGAGGGCAATGCAGTAATGGGAGTGATTTACCTTTTTACATTAGGCGGATATGGCGTACTTGCGTATTTGGACTCTGTTAAAATGGTTAATGGCGAATATCAAGGCCATAGCTTAATTGACTAGAAATTAATTTTCTCTTGAGAAAACAAAAAAACCTCCTGAAATATTCTCTCAGGAGGTTTTTTTATATCGAAGAACAATAGTTTTTAATTCTTCATTCTTAATTCTTAATCATCAATGTTCGCTCGCGAACATTGATTAAAGCTCTCTATTCCCATCGAAGTTTTCTAACAACTCCGCAACGCGGCTTAAGAAACGTCCACCTAATGCGCCATCCACAATACGGTGATCGTAGCTCATGCTCAACATCATCATATGTCGAATAGCAATCACATCGCCTTGCGGTGTTTCTAATACCACTGGCTTTTTCTTAATGCTGCCTACCGCCATAATCGCTACCTGAGGCTGGTTGATGATAGGCGTACCCATCAAGCTACCAAAGCTTCCTACGTTCGTTAAAGTGAAAGTACCATCTTGAATTTGTTCAGGCTTCAACGCATTGTTACGTCCTGCTGTCGCCAAACGATTTACCTCTTTCGTCAAGCCAATCAAATTGCGTTGATCCGCATTTTTGATAACAGGAACGATCAAGTTACCGCTAGGAGTTGCTGTTGCCATACCCACGTTGATGTCCTTCTTAAGGATGATACGCGTACCATCCACGCTAGCATTAACGCCAGGGAATTCTTTCAATGCTTTAGCAACCGCTTCTACAAATACCGGTGTATACGTGATTTTCTCGCCTTCACGCTTTTCAAATGATTTTTTAATACGCTCACGCCACAATACTAAGTTTGTTACATCCGCCTCCGCAAATGAAGTTACGTGCGGCGATGTAGCCTTACTACG
>JAPJNH010000132.1 GCA_026461075.1 Chitinophagales bacterium | reverse complement strand
TATATCTTCCTTTATGTTATTGTGTGTGGTTTTGTTTTTTGCCTATGCGATGTTTGTGATTTTAAAGCAGAAACGTTTGAGTGAGATTCAAACAGATTTCATCAATAACATGACGCATGAGTTTAAAACGCCACTGTCTACGATTTCCATTTCCACAGAGGTGTTATTACAGCCATCCATTATTCAAACTCCTGAACGTTTAACGAGTTATGCGACGATCATACAGGACGAGGCTAATCGTTTGAAGAATCAGGTGGAGCGCGTATTACAAATGGCTAAACTGGACAAGCAGCGTATTCGTCTGAATAAAGAAGAGACGGATATTCATCCTGTCATCAAGCAGGCGGTAGACAATATGCGTTTGACGATTTTGAATAGAAATGGCAGAGTGGAATTAAACCTAGAGGCCAAAGAGAGTGTCTTACGAATAGACAAGCTCCATTTTACGAACATTATCTACAATCTGCTTGACAATGCGTTGAAGTATACGGACAAAGATGAACCAGTTATTGCCATTTTGACACGAAACGTATCGAAAGGCATAGAAATTGATGTAAGAGATAATGGCATTGGCATAGCGGAAGATAAAATTCCTTATGTCTTCGATAAGTTTTATCGTGTGCCAACCGGGAATGTTCATGATGTAAAAGGCTTTGGATTGGGATTGAATTATGTGAAGTTGATGACCGATGCGCATTACGGACAAATTAAAGTGACGAGTAAACTTGGGGAGGGCAGCGTATTTACATTGTTTTTCCCTTTTAAAAAATAAACACTATGAAACACAAAATTCTTTTAGCTGAAGACGATCAACATTTGGGCTTTGTTATTAAAGACATGTTACAACAAGATGGTTATAAGGTGGAGTGGTGTAAGGACGGTCAAAGTGCCTTGAAGACCTTTGTGAACAATACGATTGACTTGTGTATTCTGGATGTGATGATGCCGAAGAAGGATGGTTTTACTTTGGCGGAGGATATTCGTTTGGTGAATAAAACAGTGCCTATTATTTTCTTGACAGCCAAGAATTTGAAGGATGATGTGATTAAAGGATTTAAAATGGGTGGCGACGATTATATCACGAAGCCGTTTAATACAGAGGAGTTCAAATTGCGTGTGAGTGCTAAGTTGAAGCATTTGGACGAGAAATTGAAAGAAGAGGTGATGAAGGATACCTATGAAGTGGGAGATTATCATGTGGATCATAAAAACTTGCAATTAAAGTATAAGAAGGAGGAGCCATTAAACTTGACTTCTAAGGAGGCGGATATCTTACAGATTTTCTGCCATCATCTAGGAGAGGTGATTACGCGTGAAGATATTCTGAAACGTGTTTGGGGTAGCGATGATTATTTTGTAGGTCGTTCGATGGATGTTTTCATTTCTCGCTTGCGTAAATATTTGGCGAAGGATGCACGTGTCCAAATCGTGAATGTTCACGGTGTTGGATTTAAGTTGAGCATAGAGTCTTAGATAATTTTGCTTTTATAAATTTATGTGAACTCGAATAATAAATTTCATTTCTGCCGCGTTCATTAAAAAGGCGCACGAGTTAATTCGTGCGCCTTTTTAAATTGGGGTGTTAGCGTGTTTTGTGAATGCTTTGTTTGCGGCTATTTTAAAACTGCTTCATCAAGTTGTAATACTCGATACTTTTACTCAATGGAAAGAAAGGAAGTGTTTCCATTAATGCAACAACTTTCTCGTGTTCTAATCCTTTAAAAATTAAGACAGCACCGTTTCTTTCTTGACGTAAAAATAGGTGTTCTAAAAATCCTTGTTCTTTCCATACAGCAACAACTGCTTGTTCTTCTTTTAAAATATCCTGAAAATTAGCAGGAAGGTTTTCCATGTCTAGTGTAAGGATTACTTGTATATGGCTCATTGTATAGATTGTTTAGCTTGTTTAATTATTAAATCAATTACAAGCTAAGCTAAATTTCTGTCAATGTGCGAATAATCCTGCTGTGCTTGTGTTATTGCACCGTAATTGCTTTCCGAATTGTGGTGTTATTGTTGGAAAAATGGAGATAGTAAATACCTGCTTTTTCAATGTTTATGTGCATCTGCTTATCACTTACTTTCTCCTTTAATACTTCATGTCCTAATACATCGTAAACAGTCAGTGTTCCATTATCAAAGGGGTTTGTCACGGTGAATCGACCCGCACTTGGATTCGGGAATACGTTTAGTTCCGATTCAAAACGAATATTGTTAGCAGCTGTTGTTTGCGGGTTTTGGCGGATGCGTGTTGCGGCATAACAATTCTCAGAATTGCGCATCAAATCGAAATAGTCGCCGCCGCCTGATATGGCGTAAGTTGGTGCGGAAACGATTTGACCAGTAAGCATAGAAACTCCTACGACAGCGTTCCCACTACTGAAATAATAAATTCTATTGACAGGATCTATGGCAGCGCCACCATTAATGCTATAGCCGCCAGTACCAAAAGAGTAAGCGGATATATTCGTTACGACGCCTGTGATTGGATTAACACGACCGAGTTTGAGCGTTGCAGAATCTAGTACTTGAATAGAATCCAGCGGATTAAAAGGATCGTAGATATAGCTAAAATAATTTTGACGTACTAAGCCGTAGATAGCGGTATCGACACAACTATAAGTAAAGTTACCAAGAGAGAATCCATCGTTGAAACTTAGGGTTGGGTTGCTATAGACAGCACCTGTGTACATATCTACCCCCATTAGATTGTTTCCTCCTGAAAAGTAGTATATCATTTGATAGGGATCGATCGCACTGCCTAGAATCGCGTAGCCACCGGCGATTGCGGAAGGTGAAATTTCAGTAATCGTACCTGTTTGTGAATTTGCTTTTGCCAAGAAAACGCCAGCTTTTGTGGTGCCGCTAACTGGATCGAAATAATTGCGACGTGATAAACCGTAAATGGAGGAATCAGAATGGTTGAATCTGAAATTATCGAAATAGGAATTTCCCATGCTATTTGTAAGCGGAACTTGGTTGATAAGGTTTCCGCTGCTCATATCGAAGGAACAGATATTAGTACCGCTTTGGAAGATATAGGTATTGTTGTATGGATCAAGTGCGGCGCCTGTTAAGTTTATGGAACGGGCATATTGTGTGTTTCCAACCGGGAAAACTTGTCCGTTGCTCGGATTGCTATAGCCTAAGCGAATGGTACAAGAATCGAGTTGTTGCCAGGTGATGCTGCTATCAAAAGGATCGGTGACGGTACTATAATAGTTTTGACGGATGATACCGAAAACAGATGAATTCCCTTGTGCCAGAGCTGAACCGTAAAGAACGAAGGCAAGAATAGCGAAGACAATTTTTTTCATAGTATGGGTTATAGAATACAAGTTAAGGTTAACTTAAAAACAATAAAAGTCAAGTAAAGGTTCGTTTAAAAAATCAGCTTGTTATAATAGGACTTTCCTTTACAGGAAAGTATATAAGTGCCAATAATAGAATATTGCAAGCAGGATAAAATAGCAAAGGGTGTTCAGTGTGAAACTGTGATTTGATTGATTAGGTTTATTCGTTTCGAAATTGAAATATATCATTGGGATAATTAAAATCAATAGTGTGTTAGGAAGATAGGATAGCTTATTTAGGAACGAATTATCAGTCGTATAGGGTGCAGCGAAATAATATATGTTAGGGTTTGAAAAGAGGATGTATAAATAGATTGTTAGAATGAAATTAATCAATGCGGTACCTATTAGAATTATACGTTGTAGTGGAGAATGATTTTTATGAAAGGAGCTGATTAAAAAATAGATGGCGATGCTTGACAGTAGGAGTGCTAGGAGGATTAAACCTAGTGCTATTATATTATTGTTCTTGGCTGTATAATATGATTTTAGTTTTTCAAATTCAGTATTCGTAGGGAAGAGTTTGTCGATACGATAAATATGTTCACCTTTTAGAAGTTCATCTTTTAAATTAAAATGGATTACGCTATCGTAGTTGTGATAAAAATAAAGGTTGATGGTTTTGTCGCGCAGATTCCAAATTGAAGTTAATAGCGTGCCGTCACCAATTTTGTTACGGCAGACGTGCATGGTATCGGAGAGCTTTCTGTAAAAGTCTTCTGTACTATCTTTTATTTTATTCAGGAAAAGAACACCATTTCTGTAGCGTTCCAACTCCAATGCCTTTTCTTTCGAGGTTATGGAAGGACAGAAGTTGGATATAAGGTAACTTGCTTCGTTTCCAATAGTTGTACTATAAGGTTCTACTACAAGGTGTTTGCCGTCTTTGTCGACATAGAGAAATACATCTTCGATAAAAGTAGAGCGATCATATTGATCAATCATTGCTTGCGCCTCTTCTACATTTTTGCAATGATGAAGAATGTTCTTTAAAAACGCAGTTTGGTTGGTGATAGGCTTTTTGTTGCTTTCGCTTTTTTGCAATGGGTGGTAAGAAGCCAAGCGTTCGAAGGCTAGGCCTACTTCATTCATTCCAGATTGAGGCGCATATCCGTTCGCACCGTCGAATCTCGATCCTGTGAATGCAGCACCATATTTATTTTGCTTATTACTTGGCTCAAACCAAATATGCGGCGTAGTACGCCATGCGTCTTCGTTGCTCCCTAAAACAGTTTTATCGCCGATAGTTAATTTATAACCACTGCAGGCCAGTCCTGTATGAAACTGAAAATTGAGAAGCACCGCTAAAAAATAAAAGAAGTACTTCTTCATGGAAGGGATAAAGTAAAGGAGAAAAATAATAATTGGTATCTTTATTATTAGTAATTAGGATGAAAAATTTGCGGAATAGGCTCTATAATAGCTAGCGAATTTATCAAGTTTTAAATTAGATGGACGATTAATTCCTGCAATTTTAAAAAATACTCATTGTGGGCAAACACCTAAAATTATTATCTGCTGAATATTTGAAGGAATATTCAAAATCAGTTAACGTTGATTGGTTTGAAGTTTTCAATAAGCTAAAATCTAAAACGCAATTTTCAATAGAAGATTTTGAATATTATATTATAGCATCATCTCTGTATTCGTCAAAAATTGAAGGTAATACTCTTGATGCTAACAGTTTTTTTAGAAATAGAGGTAAAAAAACATCGCCTAAAAACAAGGAAGTACAGGAAATTGAAACACTTATGGAAGCGTATGCATTTGCTTCTGAGAATAAATTAAATAGAACTAATTTTTTAAAAAGCCATGCCATACTATCAAAAACCTTATTACCGGTTAAAGAAAGAGGGGTTTTAAGAAAGGAACAAGTTGATGTTAGAGATTCTAAAACATTAATCCCAATTTATTTGGCCGTGGAACCTGAATTTCTAAAGGTAGAATTTAGTAAACTGTTTGACGATATTGATGAATTATTAAATAGAGAATTAAGCCATAAAGAGATATTTTATTTTGCGTCGATGATACATATATGGTTGGCTAAAATACATCCTTTCAGTGATGGTAATGGACGTTCTGCACGATTATTAGAAAAGTGGTTTTTAGTATCAAAATTAGGTCTTTCTGCGTGGTCAATTAATTCTGAAAAATATTATTGGGACAAGCGCCCGGATTATTATCAAAACATTGCCCTTGGATATAATTATTATGCTCTTTATTGGAACAGGTGTATACCATTTTTGTTAATGTTGCCAGATGCTATGCGTCTCTCCTAATACATTTTCGCTTAAATTTTAAATCTCTCAAAAAATTATTTCATATTGACTTTTCAGTCAGTAAGGATTGTTTTATTTCTTCTTCTTCACATACAAACTTTCGTAAGTGTCAATCCACTCTTGTACGCATATTTTCTGCATGAGTTCAGCGATTAGTTTGTAAGGGATTTCTTCCATCTTTTTGAAACGGATGCAGCTTTTTCCCATATCTAGTTTTTGCTTGGAATGTTTTGGATATTCTTCTACAAACCAATTCAACAGATCGGGGTTTGCATAAATCCCCATGTGGTAAAAGTTGATCGATGCTTTTTGTGAAGATAAACCTGCAAATGGAAGCGGCTCTTCTGCTTTACAATGATAACCTGCTGGATAAATTTTGTGTGGAACAACGTAGCCCAAGCCTCCGTAGCTAATGGCTGCTTCAAAGCCTTTGGGAAGGTTTTTTAGAATCGTTTGATGAAGCTTTGTAAAAGCTTCTTTTCGTTCGGGACTAATACTCTCTAAAATCTGTTCTACGGTAGCAGCGTTCGTTTTCATTTATACGATTTGAAACCTAAACATACTAACTAGATGACAAATATGAAAGCTAACTTGATTTCTTATTCAAATAGCTCCTGCTTTGTTTTGAATCACCATCTTTCATTTTTCCTATAACTATCAGGCAGATAGAAACCTGGTCCCTGACTTATCACGAAGTTGGTATTGTGAAAGTCGCTTATGAAAACAACTGTTATTGCAAAAGCGTTAAAGGCATTCAGACTATTATTAAATTCACCGTTCTTGTTAAACAGAAAATAATAGCCCCCATATTTATAGCGAGGTACTCCCGTGTTTAATGAAAAAGAAAATTTGTAAAGGCTGAAAACTCCAGAATCCTGGCCTGTTTGCGCGATTCCATCACAGATAAATGGAATGATAACTCGATTCGTACTATCGATCAATCCCCATTTTTTACAATTGATT
>JAPJNH010000131.1 GCA_026461075.1 Chitinophagales bacterium | reverse complement strand
TATTTACCAAAAAACTCAATAATTTGATTCGCTAATTCAGAACCAATACGCTCTTGCGCTTCTTTCGTAGAGCCGCCAATATGAGGCGTTGCGCCCACACGAGGATGTGCTAGCAAAGCCGCATTTTCTGTTGGTTCTTTTTCGAAAACATCCACGCCGGCAAAACCAACTTGTCCGCTTTCCAAAGCCGCCAATAAATCTGCTTCCACCCATACATTACCGCGAGCGCAGTTCACCACCATCGCACCTTTCTTCAACTTCGCAAACTCAGTTGCAGTCATGATCGGCGCATCTCCTTTCTTACCTGTTGTATTGATCGTCAACACATCGCTATTTGCCAACAATTCATCCATGCTCACACAAGGAATCGTTGCCTGAATTGTCTGACCAGCGATTTCAATTGGCAATACCGTCGCTTCTCCATTACGCTTGAAAGAAATCACATTCATTCCTAAACCAAATGCCATACGCGCTACCTCTTGCCCGATACGACCCATCCCAACAATACCCATCGTACGTCCTTTCAATTCAAAACCCGCGCTATAAGCCTTCTTAAAATCATTGAATTGAGCAACACCATGGCTAGGCATATCGCGATACGCTTGATGTAAGAAACGCGCACCAGCTAATGTCTTAGCAATCACTAATTCAGCCACACTGCGGCTACTTGCAGCAGGCGTATATACCACCGCAACCCCTTTAGATTGTGCATAAGCCACGTCAATATTATCCAAGCCAACACCACCACGACCAATCAATTTGATATTCGGACAAGCATCGATTAAATCCTGACGAACTTTCGTCGCACTACGCACTAAAATCGCGTCATAGTTCTTCAACGCAGTCGCTAATTCTTCCTGTGGAATCTTGTTAGTATCCACTTCATAACCGGCAGCTTCTAAAAGCTTTTTGCCGCTTGCTTCGATGCCGTCATTGGCTAAAATACGAATGGCCATTTTGAATAGTTTATTTAGAAAAACAAAGTTACACAATTCCTAGAAACAAATTCCTGCAGGAAACTTGAACAATTTTAACTTTTATTTGTAATTGCTTAGTTAGGGAATAAGAAAGCCCCGAAAATTTTAAGTATTTTTACCTATTAAGACCCTATATCAGTATCTCTATGTCAGCAGCCGTTCCAGGACCATTATTAGCTAAAGTGACCTACCCGTCCGACTTACGTAAATTGCGTAAGGACCAGCTTCCGCAATTTTGCCAAGAGCTTCGTCAATTTATTGTCGATACGGTAGCTGTACATGGCGGCCACTTCGGAGCAAGTATGGGCGTAGTTGAACTTACGGTAGCCATCCATTATGTGTATGATACGCCGAATGATCAGTTAGTGTGGGACGTAGGGCATCAGGCTTATGGACATAAAATTATCACGGGTCGTCGCGATGTATTTCATACCAATAGAAAATATAAAGGAATTAGTGGCTTTCCAAAACGCGATGAAAGCGAATATGATACTTTCGGTGTAGGACACTCTTCTACTTCGATCTCTGCGGCTTTAGGAATGGCAGAAGCAAGTCATTATTTAAAAGTAAATAAGCAACACATCGCTGTTATCGGAGACGGATCCATGACTGCAGGGATGGCGTTCGAAGCGATGAATCATGCGGGGGTTAGTAACTCCAATATGCTCATCATTTTGAATGATAATGGAATTAGTATCGACCCGAATGTTGGTGCGTTGAAAGAATACTTAACAGACGTTACCACTTCTTCTACGTATAATAAATTTAGAACAGATGTTTGGGATGCCTTGAGTCATTTACCTGGCGGCAAAACATCACAACAAATACTGAGTAAAGTAGAAGCTTCGCTTAAAGGAATTATTTCCAAGTCGAGCAATATCTTCGAAGCCCTTAAATTAAGGTACTTCGGTCCGATCGACGGACATAACGTGATTCGCTTGGTGGAAGTATTAAGCGAGCTTAAGAATATTGGTGGTCCGAAGTTATTGCATATCGTTACAACGAAAGGTAAAGGATATGATTTAGCAGAAAAGGATCAAACCTTATGGCATGCGCCAGGATTGTTTAATCCTGAAACGGGAGAACTCATCAAGAAAGTTTCAGATAAGCCCACGCCTCCGAAATATCAAGACGTCTTCGGACAAACGATTATCGAGTTGGCGAAGCAAAACGATAAAATCATGGGAATCACACCGGCGATGCCGAGTGGTTCTTCGTTAAAGTATATGATGAAAGAAATGCCAGATCGTGCATTCGACGTTGGCATTGCAGAACAACATGCAGTAACCTTCTCGGCAGGTTTGGCAACACAAGGGATGCGTCCTTTCTGTAATATCTACTCCTCTTTCATGCAACGTGCCTATGACCAAGTGATTCATGATGTTGCCTTACAAAATCTCGGTGTGATCTTCTGTTTAGATCGTGGCGGGGTAGTCGGTGACGACGGGGCTACGCATCACGGCGCCTACGATATGGCCTATTTCAGATGCATTCCGAACATGGTGGTGAGTGCTCCGATGAATGAAGAAGAGTTGCGTAATTTGATGTATACTGCTCAATTGGATAAGAACAATCGACCAATCAGCATTCGTTATCCGCGTGGTGAAGGTGTGATGGTAGATTGGAAAAAGCCATTTGCAGAAATTGAAATTGGTACGGGACGTAAAATTGCTGAAGGAGAGAAAGTAGCTGTCTTGAGTATCGGTCATACTGGCAATGCAGTGGTGGAAGCCATGGCAAAACTAGGCACAGAAGGTATTCACCCGGCGCATTATGATATGCGTTTCGTAAAGCCTTTGGATGCACAATTATTGCAAGAGGTATTCACGAAGTTCGATAAGGTAATCACTATCGAAGATGGCTGTATCATGGGAGGTATGGGAAGTGCTGTATTAGAATGGATGAGTGATCATGGTTTCAAAGCTAGTGTGAAGCGCTTAGGTATTCCAGATCAATATATCGAACATGGTTCGCAGCAACAATTATATACCGACTGTGGCTATAACGTAGCAGACATTGAAAAGGCGGTTAAAGATTTTTGGAATTAAGCCAGCAATGAAGAGCAAGCAGCTTGCTTACTTGTTTGTAATGGTTTTACTTACTTTTTGTAAAGTGAGTATAGCGCAGACAGTAAGCGATGTAGCAAGTTCAGATCCTATTCAACAAGCCGTTCATAAAAACACTGTTGTCATTAAAAGTAATACGCGTAAAATCGCGCATACTAAAGTATTGCGTTTACCGCTAGCTATCACTTTATACTTCTATCAGAATGTCCTTTCAGAGGCCTTTCAGACCAGCTGTCCGCACTACCCTTCCTGTTCTGGATTTGCAAAAGATGCGCTGACACATTTTCATTTAGTAAAAGCACTTGCCTTATCCGCAGATCGACTATCTCGTTGTACGCCAATGGGAATAAATGATTATGAGGAGAATGAATTAAACTATTTTGAAGATTTAATTCTCGACTCCGTAAACGATTATTAGTATGAAGAGAGTTTTACTTCTACTACTAATTTTTCTAAGCTCTATTCAGCTGAAATCCTTAGCGCAAGGGTCTTTCAATTACAATTTCTTTCAATTTTTACTAAAGGAAGAAGCGTATAATAGCGCCAATGAATACCTCCGTAAATTTGGATCCTCTGATACGATTCGTTTTTGCGAGCAGTTATTATTGCTAAAATTGAATACAGCTGCATTTAGCAATCCTTTACAAGACACTATTCAGGCTGATAAAACGCTGCTACAAAACAAAACAACAGCGCTTCGCTTTTACAATCAACACAAGGCACGGCCTACTAATTATAGTTTTAAAAACAACATTAATAATAATCATATTTTATTTTACCGAGCCTGTATAGCGGCTTATCAGCTAGATACGAACAACTTCAACAAGTGCTTACAATTAAAATTGAATGACACTTTAACGAAGAATAATTACGCATTAGAAGAATCGTGGAACAAGCTTACAGAAGCTGTTATAGAACAAAAATCAAACCAAGCAAAAAAGAAAAACAAGTTTATTGCAACGGGGCTTTCGGCGATAATCCCAGGCTTAGGAAAGGCGTATTTGGGCAAACCTCGCCAAGCCATTAGCACTTTTACGGGTATTGCTTTATTAGGAACGCAGGC
>JAPJNH010000130.1 GCA_026461075.1 Chitinophagales bacterium | reverse complement strand
TCAATTGCTTTCTCTCCGTTCTTCGCAATCTTTACACGATATTTATCTTTCAATAAACCTGATAGCACCTGCAGATTTTCTACAGCGTCATCAACAATTAATACTATCGGTAAGGGGTTAACGTAATCCACGGTTATTATAATAATTCTAATGCTGCATCGAATTCAAATTCATCGAGCAACGTTTTTATTTTTTCAAGCAAAGATGTTCGCTCTTCATTTAATTCATAGGTATCTAAAACAGCCTGGCAAAAATCAACTGCTGTTCCATCTTGACCTTCAACTAATTTTTTCAAATCAACCAATTTTTGCATCCAGATATCATCAGCAATAGTTGTTCTTGAATTATTATTTTCTTTTGATGAATTTAATTTCTCTTTTAAATCAGCGCCTAGTTTCTTGATTTTATCTGCTATATACTCCAATTGTTTTTGTTGAGGTATGGTGAGCGTAGTTGCATTTTGATCAGCCAAAACTTTCAACGCATGTGATAAAGGGTAAGCCACTACGTAAATCTCTTTTGCACCAATATTTCCACAAACACCTGCAATGGTATGCATTAAAGGTGCAAGTTCTTTCAAATTGTTTTCCGACTTCCATTTCAAAACTACATCAGAAGTGTTTTCATAATTTCTGATAAACGTTTCCAGTAATTTTTTATAAGAATCGACTTTACCGCCAATGCGATTTAACCCTTCTTTTACATCAAGGCCTTCAACTTCTAAAGTAAATTTATTTTCTTTTGTTACGACCTTTGCATTTTGTACGGTATCAATTCCCTTGACATATTTTACTAATGCTCTGTAAAGAATTGTTGGGTCAATTGGTTTTGTGATATGATCATTCATACCAGCTGCCAGACTTTTCTCTTTCTCGCCTTTCAGCGCATGAGCGGTCATGGCTATGATTGGAAGATTGTCTTTGCGTTTATCCTCTCTAATTTTCTTGGTAGCTGTTAAGCCATCCATCTCTGGCATTTGAATATCCATTAACACCGCATCAAACGTTTCTGTGTTAACCTTATCAACCGCTTCTAATCCGTTACGTGCAGCAGAATAGATTACACCTACATCCGATAATAATTCTTGTGCTAATTGTAAGTTGATATCATTATCCTCCACCAATAAAACACGAATACCTTCGAGGTAACTTCTGAACACTGATAAATCACTTTCATTTTCAACAGTCAGTTTCATTCCACGGTTTTTATCGTTCAAATGAAGAATACTATTGAGTGTATCGTTTAATGTAGAAGTATTAATTGGTTTCAATAAAACACCATCGACTAATTTTTGCTTCGCTGCTTCGCGCACTGACTCTAATCCGTAAGCGGTCACCATTAAAATAGAAGGAACCTCTAATCCTTCTTTAGCCTTTATCTCTCTTACTAATTGCAAACCATCCATTCCTGGCATTTGCCAGTCGACAACCATCAACGATAAATGCTTATCTGATTTTTGTTCTTTCTCAAAAATCTCAACAGCTTCAAATGCATCGTTGGCAACAACTACATCAAAGCCCAATGAACTCAACATTTCATTTAATACAATGCGAGCCGATTCCGAGTCATCAACGAGTAAGGCTTTACGTCCCTTCATTGAAACTACAACTTCTGTTTCATCTTCTTGAGAATCTGCCAAACTAAAAAATGCATTAAATGAAAACACAGAACCTTTACCTTCCTTGCTTTGCACATCTAATTCTCCATCCATCATTTCAACAATACGCTTGCAAATTACAAGACCTAATCCAGTACCACCAAATTTTCGTGTAGTCGACAAATCTGCTTGCTGAAAAGGAGAAAATAACTTGTCTATTTGCTCTTGCGAAATACCAATTCCTGTATCCTCCACACTAAAATGTAAAATCAAACCGTAAGGTAATTTTTTTACAAGCTTGGCCGACAACTTTACTTCTCCTGCTTTTGTAAACTTCGCTGCATTGTCGGTTAAATTCAATAATACCTGACGTAAACGAACACTATCTCCTAAAATAACTGGTGGAATAAGTGGATCGACAGAGGTTACTAATTCAACTTCATTCTTATTTTGCAACTTCACATTGACAGCATCCGATACTTCAGAAATTAATTCATCTAAAAATAAATTAGAATGTTCCAAAGTAAGCTTTCCTGCTTCTATTTTTGAAAAGTCGAGAATATCATCGATAATACGTAATAAGTTACGAGCGGAGACTTCTATTTTATGATTGTAATCTTTTTGTTTTTCATTGAGTGTAGTTTTCTTCATCAGATAACTCATCCCAATAATTGCATTCATGGGTGTACGAATCTCATGCGACATATTCGCTAAAAATTCTCCCTTTGATTTATTCGCTGCATCGGCTGATTCACGAAGCTTCGCCATTTGCATATAGCGCTCGTTTGCTTCTACGTTCTTTTGATTAAGTAAATCTAAAGCACGACCAGCATATGATGCAACAATGGCCAACACCAACGGAGCTAAATCAATAATCCACAAAGTAGGTGCTTCCATCTGACACATCATCCAATGTGTTGGAGACAAACTATTATAGGCAAATAGACTTTGCCATAATGTACCAACAATTGGAAAAGCACTTCCGAATAAAGCCCCATAAAAAAAGAACATCCGTTGCTCAGTCTTTAACTTCGACTTTAACCAACGATAGATGTTCTTTCTTAAATTCTGTATCATCAAAATTACATTTGCTTAATCATCTGGATATTTAAAGCAAGCTTCACTTCTTCCGCTAATACTACATCTCCATCTTCGTTACTTGCATTCCATGTTAAACCAAATTCTGAACGATTAATCACTCCATTGATTTCAAATCCTGCTTTTGCCTGACCCCAAGGATCAATAACAGTTCCTGTAAATTCACAAGCTAATGTGATAGGTTTCGTTACACCTTTGATAGTAATATCACCCATCAAATCATACTTATGATCACCGTTGCTTTTTAATTTACCATGAGCAAATGTTACTGTTGGATAAGTTCCTGCGCTGAAGAAATCATCACTCTTTAAGTGACCATCACGTTGTTCATTACGCGTATTAACAGAATCAATCTGTGCTTCGAAATCGATTTCAGCATCTGAAAAATCTTTTTCAGAAGAATGCATCTTCGCTGTAAAATTATCAAATGTCCCTGTCACATTAGTAATCATCATGTGACGTACTTTGAAAGAGATGTCGGAGTGAACGGGATCAATTACCCATAATTGCTTATTCATAGTTTTTGTTTTTTTCTTTCGTCAAAAGTAACGAAATGAAGCATAACAAAAAAACTATTCTAAAATGTAAATATTAGTTCTCGTCGAATTTTAACAGATTCCTATCTAAGTCTATTTTTTTGATTCCACCATTGGGGCCTTTGATGTAATAATGTTCGGCCATTGCAGACCCAAGCTTATCATCGAACTTTCTTTTTATCCTCGACATTTTCTCACTCAAAGAATTGCTGTTGTATTCGCATAAATTCTCAAGCTGGCCCTCAATTGTTTCTCTGCTATCACTCGGACTCACTTTATTAAGTATACCTCGTAATTCTGCTTTATATTCTCCCATTTCTGCAAGTCGTATTCCTTCGGGATGGTTTAAAAACAATAAATAAACTGCGCGTTCTGTGGGTGTTAAATTAATCTGCAACATTCCCATTTCAGGTAAAAATATTTTTTGCGAACGTCCTTTTACCAACATCGGAGTAGCTTGCCTTAACAAATCGTATCGGTCCTTAAATAAAAGCTGCCTACGAATATCTTCCATCACATCAAACGTATAACGCAGTTGCATATGTGTAATTTGTTTCGCACGAATCAAATTTTGGCATTCAGGGCAAACATCTGCCGTACGTAGCTTTAACATTACTTCCGATTTATTCTGACAAAAATCCATCATACAACCTTTCGATTCATAGTGCATATAGTTACCCATCTCTTGAGGATTATCAAACATTGCATGTTTTAAAAGTGTACTTGCAATATGATAACAAACAGGATATCGAGGATCTCCCGAGGTAAAATGATCCCATCCATCAGTGTGAATAAAATAATTTCCTTTCAAATTTGGGTCATATCCTACAAACCAGTTTTCGTGATTGGCATGCTCTGTTAAAAGAATAACAATGTATGGAGCCTCTATTCTAATATAATCAAACCTTTCTTCCGCAACTAATGCTTCGTCTGAATCAAAAGAAGAGTGATATTGATTGTCGTCAGATAAAACATTACGTTGCGAATCAAAATCATCTGTTGACTTCCTATATTTATTGTTGATTCGAAATAAATCCCTCCAAGATTTGCGCTCTTGAATTTTACTTTCTGCTGGAGGCATATATTGACTATATCGAATTTTTTCTTTTATATCATATCGCGGGTCTTCCGGCTTTACAAATCGTATCTCATCTTTAATAGTTATTTCTCTAGGCTGATCACTCAACACAAAGCTATACGGACCTACAAACTGATTTAAAAATTCATAACAACCTAAATATAATTCGTCGCTTACTCCCTTTGTTCTGATAAGATGTACTAACATATTCGTAAATTTATATAATTAATTTAATTATTAAAAAATTATTTTCACTATCTCGAAATCCAAAACTTGCCAACTCCTTCACTTCCGAAAATCGGCGCAACAGAAATAAATCTGCTGCACCGAAGCATTGTACTTATTTTTATTTAAGGCCGGGGGTTATAGTAATTAAGAATAAAAACATCAAGACTACACAATGCTATATTTTATAATCAATTTGTTTTTTATATTTATCCCAATACATAAAAGTAAATTTGAGGAGGAATTCCTCCCATGTACACTCGCGTTACCGGACATAACCAGCCGCGCATTCCTGTTTCTTTCACATGATACCAGCCGCCATTCGACTCCTCTCTTTCTAACTTTAAACAATGTGAACCAGGAAACGGATTTGCACTAAAAATAATTGTGGATGTTTCATTTTCTTCTGGCAAATAAGAACTGATAATTTCCGACATCCCTAAAACAAATGGCTCCGCAATAATCGCCTTTCGATTATCATCAAATTTCCAGGTTGTTTCTTCGCGATATAAAGTTAATGACATCATCGCATTTTGAGTTGGTGGAACAATTGTGTTTTTCATAAATTGATTTTTTAATACTGTTATTTTATAATTGATTGTTGAAACTACAATTACTAACTAAGAAAATTTTATGGCTGGATTTCATCGTCCTTTCCAAACAACTTGTTAGAACGAACTCCCATTTGCTTTTTAAGTATGTAACTATCAAAAGTATTAGACACATCCTCCATTGAGCCAAACATTTGATCCTTAGAAAACGATCTTACTTCTTCTTGTCTGATATTTAAATTTCGAGCAATACTCCAAGCATCTATATCAGCACCTAAGAAGGAGAACGACCAGTTTCCTTTATCTGTTAGTGTTTTAATCTTATTCGCAATTTGTGCGTAGTTATAGAACTGTGATGCATTCTCTTCTCCATCCGTTAGAATAACCATCACCACATCATCTTCTGATGTTACTACTTCTTCTAATTGTGAAATGCGTGACCCAATTGCATCTAACAAAGCAGTTCCACCATTAGGCTGATATTGACTACGCGTTAATAATTGAATACAATTTGGAGCACTGTTAGTAATAAGATCTTTTACACTTGTATCAAACAAGGTAAGCGATACATAAATTTTTTGCTCGGGATTTTTTGTTGCTGTTTTACGAATAGACTCAATCTGTGAGTTTAATGCGTTTAGCGTTTCGATTTGCACACCTGACATGCTGCCGCTTGCATCCATGATCAGCTGATAATAAGTTTTTGATTTCATGTTGTGGGTTGTTTTTTAAATTAACAAGGCAAAGATGGCCCCACCAACAATGGTTTTCTAAATTTCTGCAACCTTGCTAAAATACAATAGCCTGAAAAAGAAAACCCTGCAGTTTTAATCACTGCAGGGTTTTTAAAAATCTTAAAACAACTCTATCAAATAAACAACTTGATAAAATAATAAGTAAGCGCCGCTAATAGCCCAGAGATAGGAATAGTAAGAACCCATGCCCATAATAAACTTATAGTAACACCCCACCTTACTGCGGAAACTCTTTTCATCATTCCTACTCCAATAATAGAACCTGTTATGGTATGCGTTGTACTAACAGGAATACCTAATGAACTTGTTGCAAATAAGGTAGCAGCTCCTGCAGTCTCTGCCGAAAATCCTTCAAAAGGCGTCAGTTTAGTAATCTTACTTCCCATCGTTTTTACAATCTTCCATCCTCCGAACATCGTTCCTAAACCAATTGCCGTATAACAACTAATTTCAACCCATGTTGGTATATCCTTTATAGACATTTTACCAGTTTTCGGATCAATTTCTTGTACTACATTGGCCCAACCAGGAATAGCTAAACCCTTTGCCTCTAAGTTTTTCATGTAAATGATTAATGCAGCTGAAATGATACCCATTACTTTTTGTGCATCATTACCTCCATGTCCTAAGCTGAACAAAGCACTGGATGCTAATTGTAATTTA
>JAPJNH010000129.1 GCA_026461075.1 Chitinophagales bacterium | reverse complement strand
TAAAGTAACGTCTACACCACCGATGGTTGGTGCTTTGAACTTGAACCAAACTGTCTTCGCGTTAGAACCTAAATTACCACATGGAGGCGTTGGCTCGTTAGACCCTAGATTATTTGCAAACGCTGTAGAGCCAGAGAAGTATACTAAGTTAACACCTGTTGGAGGGTTGGCTGTGCTGTTATTTGCTCGGCCCATAAAAATAGGAGCTCCACCATCATAGGAAGCTAAAATAGTGCCTGCTCCACCCCAATTGGCAACGTTACTTGAGAAGTTGCCTGCGCCGCAAGGGTCATTGTTTATTGGAGGAGGAACAATCCCATATACACAGATATCAAAGTCGCCAGAACCAAAACCAGTACGTGCATCATAAACACGCATATAGTAAGTAGCTGCGGCTGAACCTGAAGGCACAAGAATCTGATATTGTTCAGTCGAATTAGCGACAGAAGCAGTAGAATTCACGCAAGCAAGCACTGTTTGCGTTCCACCACATGCGCCTGTTAAAATTTCAAAAGCTACGTCATAATTACTAGAACCAACAACTTTTACGGTTACGTTGGTCATGCCGGCAGGACGAGAGAATGTATACCAAACATCATCATCATTGTTAGCACACGATGATATTGCGTTTGAACTTGCCCACGCAGAGGTGCCTGCAACGGGAACACATGTTGGAGTGATGGTTAATGTCGTCGCGCTAGCACATGAATCATTCGCAGGAGGAGCATCACTAATTACACAAATATCAAAATTACCAGATGCATATCCATTCCCTGCATGAAACACGCGTACCCAAACAGAATCATTCGCTGCTAAATTTTGCAGATTACTAGCTAAGAAAGTTTCTGCAACACCATTCGCTCCATTGTTAATACAACCAAGCGGAGTGAATGCAGCAGAATTCGGACCTTTAAATAACTGCATTACCGCATCCATATTTGCATCAGGTGTTACGGTAACAAAGGCTGCTTTATTAGTTCCTGGTTTAAATTTGAACCAAACATCATCGTCTGGAGTACCTGTACAAGTGGCTGTAATACCTACTGTTGGAGAGGCATTGCTAGTTGCAGCAGTATAATTTACACAAGCGGTAGAAGGCGTTAAAACAATTGCTCCGGAAGGATTGTCATTGACTGCAGGTGCCACAATTGTTACAACATAATCTTCTGTTTCTCCCCAGAACATAGACGTACACGCATTCGCAGCACCATTTGTCTGACCTGAAGCGTGCGAACGAATACGCATTGCTGTTTGACCCAGAATAGCAGAGCTTGGAATATTAATATTAACATTCCCAGCACTTCCTGTTGTATACACTTGCGTCCATTCGCTTGGATCGAATGAATTACTGTGATCATAGTCTATCCACACCGAAACAATTGAACCCAAGGCTGTGCTCACTGAAATATTATGCGATGCACCACGCACAAGGTTAGTTGTGGCGTTTTGATAAGAATAATTATTTGCACCTGAGAGCTGACAATTTGCTGTTGTATTATTGATATTACCTAAGGTGACATTTGTAATACAATAACCAGATCCGCCAGAGCTTGGAGGAACGCCCCCACAATAACAACCGACTATGGAAGCAGTAAATGACTGCATTCCGCAGTTTGCACTACGCGTATTCCCGTAAGCATTGTGTGCAACGATATTCCAATAGTAAGTTTGACCATTCACTAAGGCAGGAGTTAGATAACTTAAAGACGTTTGACGAGTTGAAACACGAGCTGTAGTGGAATCGAGATTTAATACATCATTCATATTTGTGCTTAGATACACGTCATAGAATGTTGGCGCACCGCCACCACTTGCCCAGGTTAAGGTAGTTCCTGAATTACAAGCTACACTTCCGCTAGTAGGACTTTGTGGGATGATACAATTTGGCGGAACAGGAATAAAAATTTGTGCAGCCACATTAAAGCGGTATGGGTTCGTTCCTACTCCAAAATCACTCCATGTAAGCGGTGCAGTATAAGGAGAGACAAAATAGAATGAATTGGTACGTATAGGTGATTCAGATTGATATCTAAAGCCAACAGCTGTTGTAGTTGTTTGAATAACACCCACATAATAAGTTCCACTTACTACGATGTTCGGCACTGGAACATAAGCTGTACCGACATTAGTAGTTAAGGTTGGGGATGTAGGATAAAGATCATTTCCTGGAGCCCCTCCTACTCCTGTCGCATCAAAAATTCCAATTTTATAACTTACTCCAGATGTGTTGAAATCAACTTGAATCTCGTTCAAAGTATCTGCATTGCCATACATATTAGCGGTAGTGAATTTAGCCAAGATTGCTCCTGTAGCTGAAAGGCTAGGACTCACGTTACCAGAGAATGTTTGACTCGGATCTTTGTAGGAGAAAATATTATTTGTTACAGTTTGTGTCCAAGTACCTGTGTTATTGCTATTGTCACCGTCTGATGGAACACTGATAGTGATATTATTTGTACCTGTGTTTGCAGGGGTAAATGCATTAAAGGTTACTAAGGCAAATGAACCAGGAGTGATGCTACTGATAGTTTTAACATCTGTAAATGAATTAGCACCGCTGACATTTAAGGTCACTGGCAGATTAGTTAAAGTATAAGACCCAATATTATTTATTCTTGCCTTTACTGCATGGCTACCTCCATAATTTTTAGGAAGAGATCCCAGGGAGTAAATAGTAGAAACGGCAGCATCTGAATAAGGCGCAACGACTGTAACTGCGTAATCTTCTACTTCTCCAACGGATGCTGTTCCACAAGGAGAGGCGTAATTCGCACCTGATGCATAAGAAAGTCGAATACGCATAAACGTATTACCTAAATTCGAAGAGAATGGAATGTTGATTGAACCTGAATAGGTAAAAGCTCCTGATAAGGTATACTTTTCATTTGCATTATCTCCGAATATTCCATTTTGATTCCAATCAAACCAAACAGTACAAACATCACCTCCATTGTTATAAGCAGCATTTGCAGTAATGGTAATGGCAATATTCTGTCCTTGTCCAACATTCGTACTTATACTTGATGAATAGTTGTTATAATTGGAACTAGTACAAGTGGTAGC
>JAPJNH010000128.1 GCA_026461075.1 Chitinophagales bacterium | reverse complement strand
GGTGACAGCGAATAATCGCTTTGTGGCCGGTGCAGGAATGCATGTACTACCTGTGGTAACAGAAGATCCTAATGGAACGAGTATTGTTAGAACGCCTAATTATTTTTCGCCTGTTTTGAATAAAAATTATCTTGCCACGATCGACTCCGTTATCACAAGAAGTATTGCAGAAAAGGCCTTCCCAGGCTGTCAAATGGTTGTTTATAAAGACGATAAATTAATCTACCGTGAATCATTTGGTACAGCCACTTTCGAATCCACTCAGAAAGTGCAAAACGAGTATTTATACGACCTTGCTTCCATTACAAAAGTGGCGGCTACTACGCTTTGTGCAATGAAGTTATATGAAGAAGGACGATTAAATATGAATGCTAGAATCAGCGAGTATTTGCCGCAAGCCAAACATAGTAATAAGAAGAAAATCATAGTGCGCGATTTACTGTTGCACCAAGCAGGCTTACCTCCTTATGTGCCTTTTCATTTGAGATGGACGAGCGAAGATGGTACTTGGAATCCTGATATGCTTTCAAATACGTCTTCTAAGAAATTCCCAAATAAAGTTGCTGATAACTGCTTTGCAGCCTATGACGTACCAGATAGCATTTGGCAAGTGATTTATAATTGCCCCCTTAAAACGAAAGGAAAATATGTTTATAGCGACTTCGATATGTACTTTATGCGAGCCATTTGTGCCGCCATTTTGGATACAATCAGTCCGGAAGAATACGTTCGAAGAAATTTCTATCAACCGCTTCATCTAAATAGCATTACCTATAATCCACTTCAGAAAGGAATTTCAAAACAGAATATCATGCCAACTGAAATGGATCAACGCTTCCGTCATCAGTTGATTCAAGGTTATGTGCATGATCAAGGTGCGGCTTTATGTGGCGGAGTGCAAGGACATGCGGGGCTTTTTGCCAACGCATCAGATTTGGCTAAACTTTTTGCTATGCTCGAGCAAAACGGTCAATGGGAAGGAGTACAATACTTAAAGCCTTCTACTGTGCGATATTTCACATCTAAACAGTCAAAAGTTTCAAGAAGAGGCTTAGGATTCGATAAACAATCCCCACAACGAATCACGGATTCACCAACTTGTCCAAGCGCAAGCATTGCTACCTTCGGTCATACTGGTTTTACTGGAACAAGTGTATGGGCAGATCCAGTTAGTGGACTAACCTTTGTGTTTCTTAGTAATCGCGTTTGTCCGAATGCTAACAACAAGAAAATTATCGAATTAGGTGTTCGAACCAACCTTCAAGAGTTGTTTTACCAAGCTTTGGATGAAGAAAAGCACTAAAAAAGGTTAAAAAGCCTTTAATTCTTGCCTGTTTAAGCTTTTTGCGCCCCTAGGGGTTTGTAAAATCGTGATTTTTTTTTATTATCTTTGCAGACCTTTTATAATAGGCTCACAAGGCTCGTTAATTATTAATTATGCAGAAAAAAAGAATGTTGATCATTTCCCAGGAAATTAATCCTTATTTGGATTACTCTAACATGGGAAAAATCGTCAACGACCTTTGTAAAAATCTTCAAAACCAGGAGGCCGAACTTCGTATTCTTATGCCTCGTTTTGGAAATATTAACGAACGACGCCATCGCTTACATGAAGTAGTTAGATTGAGTGGAATCAATATCACAATGGGAGATGATGACATGCCGTTATTAATCAAAGTAGCTAGCATCCCCGGAGTTCGTATTCAGGTTTATTTCTTAGATAACGAAGAATTCTTCAAACGTAAAAATGATTTACGCGACGATAAAGGTAAATTCTATGACGACAACGCAGAAAGAATGATTTTCTTCTGTAAAGGTGCAATGGAAATTGTGAAGAAGTTTGCATGGCCGCCTGATGTGGTGCATTGCCACGGATGGATGACCAGCCTTATTCCTTTCTATCTTAAGACTGCTTACAAAAAGGAACCTGTATTCGCAAAATCTAAAGTGGTTTACTCACTTTACGATAATGAATTCAAAGAAACCTTGAATAAGTCTTTTGCAGAATTGGCTCTATTGGAAAATGTGAAGCCTACAGAATTTGATCTTTTCAAAAAAGGAAATCATCAATCATTAATGGAGGGCGCAATCGCTTTCGCTGATGGTATCGTGGCAGGTTCTGCTAACGTGGATGCAAAACTTTTAGAATTCGCGAAGTCAAAGAAGAAATCTGTAGTGCCTTTCAATGGAATGGAAGAAGGCTATCTGGATGCCTACAACGAATTTTATAAGAAAATGTTAGGTGCGAAGTAAGCCAACTGCAAGTGCTATGAAAAAAACTTTTTCTCTTGCTAGCCTAGTGATTTGTATGCTGTTCATGCTCGTTTTTACAGCATGCAAAGACAACCCATACTTATCCACCAAAACCATTCATCCAAGTTCAATTTTGGATGCAAATGAGACGGATACCTTCACAGTGCGTACAACAACCTTGCGAAGCGATTCTGTCTTGGCAACAGGGTTGTCTTCCTATAGTTTTGGCCAAATGAGCTCAACAGAGTTTGGAACAACAAAAGCTACCGTTTATGCGCAGTTCGATTTAATAGCCGATCAAATGAGTAGTTTCGGTACAATCGATTCTATGTTTTTTGTGGCACAATACGCAAGCTTAATAGGGGACACCGGAGCTCAGATGAATATTACCTTACGTGCTATCGATCCTAATGGCAAACATATTGAAGCTGGAAAAAGCTATTTCTCCAAAGAGAGTTTTGATCTCGAAGCAAATACACTAGCGAATCAAACAATTACTTGCCGACCAAAAGATAGTGTGCGTGTAAACACTAAGAAATTAGCGCCGCATGTTCGTGTTCAGATTACAGATCAAAATTTTATTGCATTAATTCAAGCGCAAACAGCCTCTACAGGCTTCTACAACAATACGGCGTTCCATAAGGTTTGTAATGGTATTTATGTCGATGTTAGCAGTTTAACAGCTAATGCTATCATCAAAATGAATAATAGTTCTGGTGCCTATACCGGATTATTGGTTTATCACCACAATTCTACCGGCAAAGACACAAGCTCTTTGTTGAAAATGGGTTATGGTTCGGTGGCTAATTTCCAACACGATTTTACCAACGCAACTGTTGCACAGCATATTAATCAACTGAATGATAGTGTGGCCTACCTTGCTGGTTTTGGTGGCTTAGTTACTAAAATCGACTTCCCGTACCTGAGCAAATTAAATCGCGTTATTATCAATCGCGCCCGTCTAGTAATCGAAGATTTGAATCCTAACAATACTAAATTCCCTGCACCAGTAAACCTTTACTTGTATCGTAAGGATTCTACTGCAGAAGCCTTGGAAGATGTGCTTTTAGGTTCTCCATTCGGCGACTTATCTAATAGCGCTTACTACGGCGGAAACAGAGCTTCGAATGGAACTTATACCTTTAATATCGCCCGTTATTTACAGCGTGTGGTTGATGGGAACTATAAGAATTCGTTCAACGGATTATATTTGAATGTGCTTGGACAATCTGTCTATGGCAACCAGATAAAAATTGGTGGTGGCACCAGTGCAACACATCGCCTCAAACTTAAAATGATTACAACTATATTAAATTAAAGTATTATGTGTGGAATTGTTGGCTATATCGGCAAAAAAGAAGCGTATCCTATCCTTGTGAAAGGTTTACATCGTCTAGAATATCGTGGTTATGATAGTGCTGGCGTTGCGTTATTAAGCGACGACCTTCGCACCTACAAATGCGTGGGTAAAGTGAGCGACCTTGAAAAGTTTACAGAAGGAAAAAATATCAAAGGCTCCATCGGAATCGGGCATACACGTTGGGCAACGCATGGTGAACCTAATGATACCAACGCGCACCCGCACTATAGCGAAAGTAAAAATTTGGCAATCATCCACAATGGGATTATCGAAAACTACGCTCCGTTAAAAGAAGAGATGAAGTCGAGAGGCCATATCTTCCTAAGCGATACCGATACAGAAGTTTTGATTCATCTGATTGAAGATATCATGATGAATGAGAAAGTGGATCTAGAAGAAGCTGTACGTGAAGCCTTACAGGAAGTACACGGCGCTTATGCAATTGTCATAGTCTCTAAAAATCATCCTGATCGCTTGATCTGTGCGCGCAAAGGAAGTCCTTTGGTAATCGGTGTCGGAGATCAAGAATTCTATATCGCAAGTGATGCCACTCCAATTGTAGAATACACCAAAAATGTAATCTATTTGGATGATGAAGAAGTTGCTGTCGTTACAAACGCTGGTGAATTAAGCATTAAAACAATCCGTAACCAAGAGAAAACACCTTATATCCAAAAGCTAGAAATGCAATTGGAAATGTTGGAGAAAGGCGGTTACGACCACTTCATGTTAAAAGAAATCTATGAACAACCTCGCTCTATCAAGGATACCATGCGCGGTCGTTTGCACGTGGATAAAGGAATCATCAAACTCGGAGGTTTGGTAGATTATGAGAAAAAATTATCGCAAGCAGAACGTATCATCATCGTTGCGTGTGGAACTTCATGGCATGCTGGTCTAGTAGGCGAATACCTATTCGAAGAGCTTTCAAGAATCCCTGTGGAAGTAGAATATGCTTCTGAATTCCGTTATCGTAATCCTGTTATCTCTGAAAAGGATGTCGTGATTGCCATCTCTCAGTCAGGAGAAACAGCAGATACCTTAGCAGCCCTTGAATTAGCAAAATCCAAAGGCGCAACAATCTTGGGTATTTGTAATGTAATCGGTTCTTCAATCGCTCGTATTACCCATGCCGGTTCTTATACACACGCTGGTCCTGAAATTGGCGTAGCATCAACAAAAGCTTTTACCTCACAGGTAATGGTATTGACATTGATGGCCCTTATGACCGGTTACACACGTGGTGTAATCACTGAATCACGTTATCACCAATTAATTAACGAACTGGATAATATCCCTGATAAAGTGAAGCGCGTTTTGGAGACAGATGAAAAAATAAAAACGATTGCCGCTGAATTTAAAGATGCTCACAATTTCTTATATCTTGGTCGTGGCTATAACTTCCCTGTAGCTTTAGAAGGCGCATTGAAGTTAAAAGAGATTTCCTATATCCATGCGGAAGGATATCCTGCTGCAGAAATGAAGCACGGTCCTATCGCTTTGATTGATGAGAAAATGCCAGTTGTTTTCTTGTGTAATAACCAATCTGCTTATGAAAAAATCGTAAGCAATATTCAAGAAGTAAAAGCGCGTAAAGGCCGTGTAATCGGTATCGTAGAGGAAGGGGATGAGATTATCACCAACTTAAGCGAATTTGCAATAGCCATTCCGTCTACGGAAGAACCATTCTCTCCATTACTTGCTTCGATTCCATTACAATTGCTCGCTTACCACATCGCTGTATTGCGTGGATGTAATGTCGATCAACCTCGAAACCTCGCAAAATCTGTAACTGTAGAATAATAAAAAGCAGGCTAGTCCTGCTTTTTTTATAAATATGATTTCGGTAGTTCTTCCCGTTTATAACAACGCATCCCAACTTCGTGAATTAATCACGGAGCTCAAAAATGTTTTGCTTGAAATTGCCAAACCTTATGAAATCATATTAGTAGATGACGCTTCTACCGATCATTCTTTAGAAATCTCTAAGCAATTACACAAAGAGTTTAACAGCGTTAAAGTGATTGCGCTCCCACAAAATGGTGGGCAACACAAAGCAATCTATAAAGGTTTGCAAAAGGCAAAAGGGGAGTGGATAGTGATTATGGATGCCGATGGGCAGGATGACCCGCATACCCTAAAAGCACTCTATGAATCTTCTCAAAATGGATACGACGCTGTACTAGTGGAAAGAAAGAATAGAAAGAGCAATTTAATGGATAAAATAACAAACTTGCTTTTTTATTTCTTGTGGCAATCGTTGGGACAAAAACGCGCAAATCCTAAAGCGTCAAATTTTGGAATCTATGCAAAGTCGCTAATAGAAGCAATTCTTGCAGCTAAGTTTCCTCCTTACAGCATGCAATTGATTACCTTGAAATTAAATGCGCCAATGACTTTTGTTAAAGGCGAGCATAAAGCGTCTCCGCATTCTTCATACAGTTTTAAGAAACGTTGGCAACTCGCTCGAAATGCTTATTTTCTCTATGCTTACAAGTCCTTAAAACGGTTTTTATTTATCGGAGTTGTTTTTATTTTGTTGGCAAATTCCATTTTGGTGCGTTACCTTTTGAAAGGACATACAAACCTTAAATATCCATTCTTAGATGCGGTTCTAATTAGTGTGTTTATACTAAAAGGTGCCTTCTTCTTATTTTTGTTCTTCTCAGTTTATAATATAAAAAAAGATAATCTTAAAATTGATTAAGTCCATGTTCCGTAAGTATACTTTTGCCATACTATGCCTCTGCATGTGGACAGCGCAACTTTTTGCGCAACAAAAAAAATCCACCTTATTTATTGGTAACTCCTATGTAGGGGTAAATAATCTACCACTGACAACTGCATTTGTTGCACTAAGTGTCGGAGATACTTTGCTGTCAAGTGCATATACTCCCGGCGGCTATACATTTCAGCTGCATAGTGCTGATGCTAATTGCATCAATGCAATTAATAGTATGAAATGGGATTTTGTTGCCTTACAAGAACAAAGTCAACGCCCCGCTTTTCCGCAATCACAAGTAGAACAAGAAGTTTTTCCGTTTGCCAAAACGCTCGATAGTTTAATACATGTAAACAATACTTGTACTAAGACCTTGTTTTACATGACTTGGGGTAGAAAGAATGGCGATGCCTCTAACTGCGCATTCTTTCCGCCTATTTGTTCTTATACGGGTATGGACGATTTGTTGCGCCAACGTTATGAATACATGGCAGATACGAATCATGCTGCCTGCGCTCCGGTAGGTGCTGTGTGGCGCTACATTCGCACCCATTACGCTAGTGTAAATCTTTACCAATCGGATGAAAGCCATCCAACCCTTGAAGGTACCTTTGCAGCCGCTTGTACCTTTAATACACTGATCTTTCATCGCGATCCTATGTTAATTACTTACAATAATGGGATCGCCACAACAATAGCTGATAGTATTAAAATGGCCGTTAAAGCCGTTGCTTATGATAGCTTGTGGTATTGGGAAAGAAACCAACGTCGACCTTCTGCAATGTTCGCAGAAGCAATGAATGCAAACGTGGTGCAATTTCAAAACAACTCTATTAACGCAACTAATTTTGTTTGGAACTTCGGTGATGCAAGTCCCTTAGATACTACCATACAGCCTTTACACACTTATGCACAAGACGGTATCTATCAAGTAACCTTAATCGCAAGCGCATGCGGATATGCAGATACCCTTACTAGACAAATAACAATCACTACGGATTCGACAAGCTCAGGACTTGCCTCCATGCAAAAGCTAAATGTTAAAAGTTTTTGGAAGAACAATCAATGTCATCTAATCGCCCCAAGTAATACAGCTAATTGTCGTGTTGAATTGTATAGTAGTACCGGTCAGCTTTTGGAAGAATCAAACTGGAATCCAGCAAAAGGGGAGTGGCTTAGCCAAAACTATCCAACACAGCAATTGATTTATATCAAGGTGGATTCTCAAAATAGTAGCGTAACTTTAAAAACTTTATCGACTGAATAATGTTCAGTATAAAACAATTGATATGTCAGCACAAGTAGATGAATTGTTGCAAAAAGCATTGCGCTTTGAGTTCTTAACAGCCGAAGAGGGTGTTTTATTGTTTCATGAAGCAAAGACCGCCGACCTTGCCTTCGTTGCAAATGAATTGCGTAAGATACAAAAGCCCGATGGTAAAGTAACTTGGCAAATTGATAGAAATGTAAATACCACCAATGTTTGCGTTGCAAATTGTAAGTTCTGTAATTTCTTCCGTGTCCCTGGACACCCTGAATCTTATGTGACGGATATTGAAACATATAAAAGAAAGATTGAAGAAACCATCATGTATGGTGGGGATCAATTACTGTTGCAAGGTGGTCACAACCCTGCGCTCGGTCTAGATTATTATGTTGATTTATTCTCGACCTTAAAGAAGTTATATCCAACGATTAAACTTCATGCACTCGGACCTCCTGAGATCGTTCACATCTCTTCTAT
>JAPJNH010000127.1 GCA_026461075.1 Chitinophagales bacterium | reverse complement strand
CTTCTACTATTAGTCAACAGACAGCAAAAAATGTTTTCTTGTGGCAATCGCGAAGCTGGTTGAGAAAAGGATTGGAAGTTTACTTTACTTTTTTAATTGAAATTTTCTGGAGTAAAGAACGCATCATGGAAGTGTATCTCAACGTAATTGAAATGGGCTCTGGTATCTATGGAGCAGAAGCAGCAGCGCAATATTATTTTCACAAGCCTGCCATTAAATTAACAAAAGGCGAAGCCGCACTCATCGCAGCCATACTTCCGAATCCGATTAAATGGTCTGCATCAAAACCGACACCTTACATCAAAAGAAAAAAGGTCTGGATCATGACGCACATGAAGTATATCGAGCTGAAAGAAATCAATAATTAAAATCCGAAGTTTACACCTGCACGGATAATCGGATTTTCATACATCGAATACTGACTCGGAGAAAAGTTCCATAAGCCCATTATTACAAAACTAGAACGATTGCTAATTGGAGTTACATAACCACCTCCTAGTAAAATCGATTCAATATTGGTGCGAATTAATTTTGTTTGAAGCAAGTTTGGTACCTCAGCATTTATCACTTCATACTCCCCATACAAAATAGCTTTCGGATGAACTCTGTATTGTGCAAAGATGCGTCCACCGTAAGTATCCGTTTCATAAATATAATTGGTGTAGCGCTTATCCTTTAGGTAACTATACGAAGGACCAATGCCCGCACCAAACTCCTCTGTAATTTTATAGCCAATAGTTGGTGCCAGATAAATATAAGTGACTGTTCCGAAATTCAATCCCACATTGCCGCCGTAAAACAAGCGGTCTTTGAAAGCCGGTTTCACTGAATTGTCCTGCGCTAAAGCGGCAAAAGACAAAAGGCAAAAGAATAGGAATAACTTTATTTTCATAAATAATCGTTGATTCAAAGATATTGAATTAAATAGATTATTTACTTTGCAGTATTATGGAAAATAAAACCATTTTAATTACAGGAGCATCATCTGGTGTTGGCTATCAAAGCGCGTTGCAACTAGCCGAAAAAGGACATACTGTTATTGCACTCGCAAGAAACGCTGAATTATTAAATCAACTTTCATCTGCTTCTAACGGGACAATCCTTTCGTTTTCGCACGATTTAAGTAGTTTGAATTTTGATGCGATACTCTCATTCTTAAAAGAAAAATCAATTGATAAAATTGATGTACTGATTAACAATGCAGGACAGTTAGTCAATAATAATTTTGAAAAAATAACCTCATCAGAATTAATTGGTGCTTATAATACGAATGTGTTTGCGCCTTACTTACTTATTCAAGCTTTATTTCCCTTGTTAAAGAATTCAAAAAATCCACATATCATCAATATAAGTTCGGTAGGCGGTATTCAAGGAAGCGTGAAATTTGCAGGACTATCAGCTTACTCATCATCAAAAGGAGCATTAACAATACTAACGGAATGCCTAGCCGAAGAATTCAAAGAAATAAATATCAAAGTGAATTGTCTTGCATTAGGAGCTGTGAATACTGAAATGTTAGCTAAAGCTTTTCCAGGATACAAAGCACCACTTAGCGCCGCAGAGATGGGCAACTATATTACATGGTTTGCTGAAAACGGACATCAGTACTTTAACGGAAAAATAATCCCAGTAGCATTAAGCACACCATAAGATGATTAATCTTCTAAAAGCAATGTACGCCGTTTATTGCTTAATTGTATTTGCAGCATCATTTATCATTGTTATTCCTTGCTACTTTATTGTCTTTAATTTATTCTCGAAAAAAAGAGCGCCCTTCATAGCACATAAGGTTTCTAAATTTTGGGCACACTTATTATTTGTTTTGTTTTTCGTCAGATGTAAAATTGAAAACAAAGAATTAATCGACCCCAACAAGCAATATGTTTTTGTTGCGAATCATTTATCGATGTTAGATATACCTGCATATGCCGCAGCCTGCAGTAATAGTTTTCGTTTTTTATCAAAAGCAGAACTTGCAAAAATTCCGTTGCTAGGTTACGTTATTAAAAATTTATACATCACCGTTAATAGAATAGATCGAGGCGATAGAAGCAAGAGCATCGAACGAATGAAAGCAACAATTGATGAAGGCTTGTCTGTTTTCTTAGCTCCTGAAGGGACAAGAAACAAAACAGAAGCTCCTTTATTAGATTTCAAAGATGGAGCATTTAGATTAGCTATTTCTGCGCAGGTTCCTATTGCTGTACTGACATTAAAAAATCCTCATCATTTACATTCACCTAAGTGCATGTTAAGTATGCGTCCAGGAGTATTGCATGGAAAGTGGAGTAATCCTATAGAGACAAAAGGCATGACTGAAGCGGATGCGCCTCAATTAAAAGAAATGGCGCGACAACAAATGTTGGATTACTTGCAGTCGTAAATAGCAAAGGCCTTGCACTAAAGAGATTATTAATGCAAAGCCTTTGGAAGTAAATCATTTTTCATTGTTAACTTTTGTTAGCCTCCTTTACTTTTTATTATTTTTTTTATCGCGATTCCGCTAATTCAGGATTAATGTACTTATTATCGACAATCTCGTAAATAGTATATCCGTTTAGCACCTCTGATTTCATTTTCTGATTGAGGTAAGAGATGACCACCTTTATTATGGTGGGATCGAGAATTTTGTCTGTATCATATTTTATTAATAAGCAACTTGAAGATTGATGATAACCACTAAGATGAACTCCATCTAAGCAACGCATCCAACGATTTATTTTATAGACCGTCCATTCATTTAAAACAGGCGTCTTTATAACTAACTCTTTCCATCCACTCACATTCTGTGCTGATGAATGTAAACTCATGGCAAAAAAGAAGGAAAAAAGAATCGTTCGTTTAATCATAGATGCAAGTTAAGTCGTAAAAAAAGACAACTTAAAAAATTTGTTTATAAACCTTACGAGTATCTTACAAACAAAATCTGCTTACTATTAACCCAAACCGATTATATTTGACATAGATAAAACCCTTTATGAATACAAGAATTGATTCGATGGAAGCCTATCATCAGGCTTATGAAAAAAGCGTTCGTCACCCTGAGAAATTCTGGGCAGATATTGCCAATGAATTTACTTGGAAAACGCGCTGGAATAATGTACTTAACTGGGATTTTAAATCGTTTGATGTAAAATGGTTTGTAGGAGCAACATTAAATATCACCGAAAACTGCCTCGACCGCCACTTAGAAAAAAATGGCGATACCCCAGCTATTATCTGGGAACCCAACGACCCTAACGGTAAGGGATGTACGCTTACGTATCGTGAATTGTATCACGCAGTTTGTAAAGCATCTAACATGCTTAAAAATGCTGGAGTAAAAAAAGGAGATCGTGTTTGCATTTATATGCCAATGGTACCCGAAGCAGCTGTTGCCATGTTAGCCTGTGCTAGAATTGGAGCGATTCATTCGATTGTATTTGCGGGATTTTCTGCTCAGAGTTTAGCAGATAGAATTAATGATGCAACTTGCAAGATGATCATCACCGCTGATGGTGTTTACCGAGGAGCAAAGGCATTGAACTTAAAAGAAATTGTAGATAATGCACTCGAGTCAACTACATCTGTTGAAACAGTAATTGTTTTTCAGAATACAAATGCGGAAATCAATATGCAAGACGGAAGAGATGTTTACTGGCATAATGCAATAAAAGATTGCGCTAATGAATGTGCCGCTGAGCCGATGGATGCAGAAGACATGCTGTTTATCTTGTACACTTCTGGCTCAACAGGTAAACCGAAGGGAGTTGTACATACAACAGCTGGCTATATGGTTTGGGCAGCTTATACGTTCGCCAATGTATTTCAATATAACGCAGGTGATATTTACTGGTGTACTGCTGATATCGGCTGGGTAACTGGTCATTCGTATATTGTATATGGACCGTTGTTGAATGGTGCCACTACCTTAATGTTTGAAGGAATTCCTACCTACCCAGATGCTGGTCGTTTTTGGAATGTAATTGATAAACACCAAGTGAATATTTTTTATACTGCTCCGACTGCTATTCGTTCGCTGATGGCGCAAGACGATGAGTTCGTTACTCCGTATTCGTTAGCAAGCTTAAAAACGCTTGGCTCCGTTGGAGAACCTATCAACGAAGAAGCATGGAATTGGTATCATGAAAAAATTGGAAAACGAAATTGTGGCATCGTTGATACCTGGTGGCAGACAGAAACAGGTGGCGTCATGATTTCTCCACTAGCGAATATCACTCCTACTAAACCGACCTATGCTACCTTACCGCTTCCGGGAGTTCAACCTGTGCTGGTAGATGCCGAAGGAAAAATTATTGAAGGCAATAATGTGGAAGGTAATTTATGCATTAAGTATCCATGGCCCGGCATGTTACGCACAACCTATGGCGATCATGAGCGATGCAGAACAACCTATTTCAGCACCTATGAAAATTTATACTTTACAGGTGATGGCTGTAAACGCGACCACGATGGTTATTACCGAATAATTGGAAGAGTAGATGATGTTATCAATGTAAGTGGCCACCGACTAGGAACAGCTGAAGTGGAGAATGCTATCAACGAACATATACACGTGATTGAATCGGCGGTAATTGGCTATCCACACGAAATTAAAGGACAGGGTATATACGCTTACGTTATATGCGACCACTTACCAGAAGATGAACATGCAACACGAAGAGAAATTTTAGAAGTCGTAAGCAAAGTAATCGGACCAATTGCTAAGCCCGATAAAATACAATTTGTGACAGGCTTACCGAAAACACGCTCAGGAAAAATTATGCGTAGGATATTAAGAAAGGTAGCAGAAAACGACTTAAGCAATTTAGGCGACACTAGCACTCTACTCGACCCTGCAGTGGTAGATGCGATTATTGAAGGAGCGAAAAAGATTTAGTCTATTGAATGAATTTTGCAAGGACCTCAATTAACTTTTTTTGTTGTTTGCCAAGCAGCTAATTGCCATTGTTTCTTCCTCTTAATATACACTGCGGTAAATCTTCCATCTAATTTATAGGGAGTATCAAAGTAACGACCTTGCATATGTACTAATCCAGCAGCAATCACTGTTTTCTTATTTAGAAAAACGTATTGCGTACTATCTGTAAAAAAAGATTCAAACTTATACTTTCCACTTTTTAGCGCAAGTAGATAGGCCTCCTTATCTTCAAAAGTTAAATTAGAATGCGTGTATAACAAATCAGGAGAAATCAATTTTGTTGTCGTTGCAATATCTGCATTGATTAAAGCTTGATATCTTTCCTTCTCAAAAGCTTTTATTTCGTTTAATGCAGATTGAGGAAAGATACTTTTTGATAAAAGTAAAAATGCAAATAGCAGGATAGTTTTTAATTTCATAAATGGAACTTTGAATAGTGTATGATTGGGGCTTCACAAAAGTAACATTGTTTTAAAAATCTGGAACTATCTCCTCTTTATATCCTTCAACAAAAAGGATTTTAAAATCCTTTTTATATTTAACAGTGGCAAGTAAATATGAAATTTTTCGGAGACCTTAAAAAATTTCAAGAACCAAAAATTTCAATTTTTTGAGTGATAATACCTTCTGTTTGAAACCATAAACAACTGATAATAAGTTAATAAGACAATAGAAATTGGCGAATATTTGTCATTTTGTAATTCTAGAAAAATAAGTAAAATTACTTATTGTTTTAAGGTATTTGCCATTTTATAT
>JAPJNH010000015.1 GCA_026461075.1 Chitinophagales bacterium | reverse complement strand
ATTTATTGATGATGATCCAGCAATGAATTTTGTTCTGATAAAGTTTGTACCACTTGAACCAACACTATTTGCTAAAATAATAGAAGATCCCGACGGAGAAATTAATTCAATTTTCAAATCCCCATCGTAGGTATGAATTAAAGAATCTATTGTAACAGATAAGATTGAACTGGCTAAGGTACTACCCGCAACAACAATTGAAGATGAAACTCCTGCTACTGGATAATCAGGGATTGCTAACGAGTTATAATTACTACCTGTATTTTGTCCTTGCCCATATACACTACCGTTAGCATTTAATTGGACACTTGATCCATTACATACTACCCCTCCTCCTGAAACAATAATGGTAGGGGATGCATTAAGGTTTACCTTTAGACTTGAACTACCAGAACATCCATTCGCGTCTGTAATAATACAAGTATAATTACCATTATTATTAGCTGTAGCATTGGCAATAATTGGATTTTGTGCAGTAGATATGAACCCGTTTGGCCCCGACCAGCTGAATTGTATTCCTCCTGATGCACTAAGTTGTAATGGCGCACCTAAACAACTTGCACCGGTAACACTTGTAGTGGCTAATGAATTTAAATTATTTGTATAAACTCCTACAGCATCCCAAGCATTTTTAACTTGTAAAGAATAATTAGAACAATTTCCAAAAATATCATTCGCAGATTTTATAGCATAATATGCAGCATCGGCATACTGCGAGCCACTTGTTAAGTAATAACTGTTATTTCTATATGCAACTAGTCTGGCATTATTAATTCCTATTCCGCTAACATTATAAACAAATCCTTTATCGTTGGTTCCGCCGCCTCCTGTGCTCAATAAATAATACCAAAAATTTTGTACTCCGCTATTATAATGTACACCACCATAATCGGATGTTCCAGTATACCAATTCATACCTAAGTAGGTATCTGGGTCGCCTTCTAAATTTGGATTATTCATAAAACGAATTCCATCACCCGCTGTTGCAGGAGTATAACATTGATCCCCGATAATCCAGTTTGCAGTGGAGGGGTTCGCATAAAAATCAACAGAAACACCGAAAATATCTGAGAACGATTCATTAAGTGCTCCAGACTCGTATGAGTAAATTAAGTTAGAGGTATATTCTGTTACGCCATGCGATAATTCATGCGCTGCAATGTCTAGAACTGTTAAAGGTGAAAAGGTAGTTCCATTTCCATCTCCGTAGGTCATAATATCTCCATTCCAAAAAGCATTGTTATATGAATTGCTATAGTGGACATATGATTTCAAAATGCTGCCTAAGTTATCATAGCTGTTTCTATTATGAATATTTAAATAATAATCATATGTTTTTTCTGCACCAAAGTGGGCATCAAGAGCAGCATCGTCTTGGTTTGTTGTTGTGTTCCAATAGTTGTCTGTATCAGTAAAGTCAACGGCGGAAGAATAATTTGTTCCTTTTGCCATATTATAAGTTTCTACACCTGAGCCACGAGTATATTCTTTTAATAAATAATTATTTGGAGATATACTATCAACACTAATAGTTTGAACACCGCTATATTTGGTTACAGCGGTACCGTTAGTAGTGATTGTACAAATACGATTTTCTTTAAAAAATATTTTTCCTGTATTTGCATCAACATAAACATTGTATCTTTCATGTGGTGTCGTTGCGTATACATCAAACTTCCAGCATAAAATGGGCTTTTGTTTTTTTTCGCCGGTTAAAGAAGGTAGTATCACAAGTTCTCCAATAGGCGCATATACTTTTCCTGTCAATGCAATTTGTTCCGCTTCCGAACATTCCCATAAATATTTTGATGCACCAATATCTTTCTTTGCCTCGTCTAATGCTTGTTGAGTAGTAATACTAGCAACTGTTGAAATAGCAAGCTGACTATAAAAAATACCATTGGCAGAAATCAAACGATTACTTTTCTCATGTAAAATATATTCACCAGTTACAACTTTTATATTCTGATAATATTGCTGATAACGGCTATGCGTGAACCCTAAATCATCTTTGTCATTTCTCATTAATTGCCATGAGTCTGCATTTGACATTCCCAAAATTGCTGTTAAGCCATTCATTCCTTCTGAAGGAGAAATAGATGACCCCGGTATAAAGCTAATGTACAAAGGCGCTGAACTGCGTTGGTCGTAGCGGACTTCCGCAAGATTTTTGTTTATCCTCTTTGCGTCGTTTCCAGTTAAAGTTTGTGCATTGATTTGTCCACTAATTAAAATGGCTGCTAATAAAGTAAAGAATCTATACATAATATTGAGAAAGATGGAACGTCTTGATTTTATTATTAATTGTTTTGTGTTCAAAGGTATCATTTATTAAGTTATTGCCCCTTTTATAAATCATATAGCAAATTACGACAAATAGAGGCAGAATACAATGAAAAATGGCTGATTAGAAACCTTTTCATTTTAAACATTGCATTTTTAGGGGTGAATCAAATGTTAATCGTAATTTAGGCGCAAATAAAAGAACATGGAATACAGAAAATTTGGGAATACTGGTCTGCAAGTAAGCGCACTTTCGTTCGGAACTTGGTTAACTTTCGGTAAGCAAATAGCCGATACAACAGCAGAGGAATTAATGATTAAAGCCTATGATGCAGGCATTAACTTTTTTGATAACGCTGAAATCTACGCGCGTGGAAAAAGTGAAGAGGTAATGGGAAATATTCTCAGTAAATTAAAATGGACGCGTAGTTCGTATATGGTTTCGAGTAAGGTGTTCTTCGGATTTGAAGAGAACAAGCCAAACCAACGTGGACTAAGTCGTAAGCATATAATTGAAGGTTGTGATGCAGCTTTAAAAAGATTACAAGTTGATTATATCGATTTATATTATTGTCATCGCCCTGACAAGGATACTCCCATTTTAGAAACTGTTCAAGCAATGAATCATTTGATTCAGCAAGGCAAAATTTTATATTGGGGAACATCAGAATGGAGTGCACAAGAAATTTTACAAGCGCATTTAGAAGCTGCTCGTCATCATTTAATTGCTCCTGTTATGGAACAGCCTCAATACAATATGTTGGAGCGTAAAAAAATGGAAGATGATTATTTGCATTTGTTCAAGCATCAAGGATTAGCTACTACAATTTGGTCGCCATTGGCAAGTGGAGTATTATCAGGAAAATATTTATTTGATAATCCAACCGACACTCGACTTTCTATCGAAGGATTAGAATGGTTGAAAGAAAGAAATCTAACAGAAGAGCGTATCAATAAAGTAAAAGCGATTAAGAAAATTGCAGATGATATTAATGTATCGCTTCCTGTTTTCGGTATAGCATGGTGCTTGAAAAATCCAAATGTGAGTACTGTAATTTTAGGTGCAAGTAAGGTTCCTCAGTTAGAAGAAAATTTAAAAGCTATTGATGCTTTACCATTATTAACTTCGGATGTGATGAACAGCGTTGATCTTATATTAAACAATAAACCTGTATTGCCTGATTTTTAATGTCGAGAAGATTTTTTTTGTAAGCGATAAGATTGCACTTTTGAAATAAAAAATGCAATTTAATTCCTTTTCTAACGATAAGGATATACGAAATAAAAGGGGCAACTTGGTCAACAAAAAAGCGCCCCCTTTTTTTCTAAATAAGATAATTTTTCAAGTAAAAAAGGTTTTTCGCGAATAAATTTTGCAACCGCTATTTTGTTGAAAAATGTAGTCAATTGTGGATAAATAGGGCTTGGGAATCAGCTTATCTTTAACTTGATTTGTAACCGGCTACAGCAGTCGGACCCTGAAACGGGAAAGCGCTGGTTTTCAAACTCAAATCAGTTTCTAGAGTACTTAAATAAGGCAATAAAAAGTTGTCAGTGTAGTCGTCGCCTCTTTTAAGACCGGAAAAAAACAAAAGAGTTTAGTTAAACAACAATAACCACAATCTAAAAACGCTTTAAACGTATGTTCGTAATTAAAAGAGATGGTAAGCAGGAAACAGTAAAGTTCGACAAAATTACTGCCCGCATTCAAAAGCTTTGTTATGGTCTTTCACCAGACCATGTTAGTGCACAAATAGTTGCACAAAAAGTAATTGAAGGGGTATTTAATGGTGTTACTACAACTGAGCTAGATAACCTTGCTGCTGAAACTGCTGCCTCTTTGACTACGCGTCACCCTGATTTTGCGCAACTTGCATCACGCATTGCGGTATCGAATCTACATAAGAATACTAAAAAAGGATTCACGGAAACAATGCGTGACCTTTATACTTTCATCGATCCAAAAACTGGAAAGAATGCTTCATTAATCGCGGAAGATGTGATGCAGATAATTGAGAACAATTCAGATCTTTTGGATTCAAGTATCATTTACGATCGTGATTTTGGATACGACTATTTCGGTTTCAAGACGTTAGAAAAATCTTACTTATTAAGAATCAACGGAAAAGTAGTAGAGCGCCCGCAACATATGTTAATGCGCGTTTCGGTAGGTATTCATAAAACGGATGTAGAATCAGCTATTCATACTTATAACTTGATGAGTGAGCGCTGGTTCACACATGCAACGCCTACTTTATTCAATTCTGGCACTCCTAAACCTCAACTAAGTTCTTGCTTCTTATTACAGATGCAAAATGATAGTATCGATGGAATCTACAATACATTAAAGCAAACGGCTCAGATTTCTCAATCGGCTGGTGGTATCGGACTAAGCTTACATAATATACGTGCTACGGGTTCTTACATCCGTGGAACAAACGGAACAAGTAACGGAATCGTACCGATGTTACGCGTGTTCAATGATACTGCACGTTACGTAGATCAAGGTGGTGGGAAGCGTAAAGGTTCTTTCGCAGTTTACTTAGAGCCTTGGCATGCAGATATTTTCGAATTCCTTGAGTTAAAGAAAAACCATGGTAAAGAAGAATTACGTGCTCGTGATTTATTCTATGCCCTTTGGATCTGCGATTTATTCATGAAGCGTGTGAAAGCAGAAGACCAATGGAGTTTGTTCTGTCCGAATGAAGCACCAGGATTAGATGAGTGCTATGGAGCAGAGTTCGAAGCTTTATATACGCGTTACGAATCAGAAGGCCGTGCAAGAAAAACAATTCCTGCTCGTGAACTTTGGACAGCAATCTTAGAATCGCAAATTGAAACTGGTACTCCTTATATGTTATACAAGGATGCTTGTAACGAAAAGAGCAATCAGAAAAATTTAGGTACAATCAAGAGTTCAAACTTATGTACGGAGATTGTTGAATATACAGCACCAGATGAAGTTGCCGTTTGTAACTTAGCTTCTATTGCGCTTCCGCGATTTGTAATCAACGGAAAGTTTGATCACCAAAAATTATTTGAAATTACTTATACTGCAACGAAGAATTTAAATCGTATCATCGATGAGAATTATTACCCAGTTGTTGAAGCTCGTAATAGTAATATGCGCCACCGTCCTATCGGATTAGGTGTGCAAGGATTAGCAGATGCATTT
>JAPJNH010000126.1 GCA_026461075.1 Chitinophagales bacterium | reverse complement strand
TTAGACGTTATCCAATACGCCGATCATGTGATCGATTTGGGTCCAGAAGGTGGTGCTGGTGGAGGCGAGATCGTGTTTACCGGAACACCTGAAGAGTTGTTAAAATGTAAAGAAGGATATACGGGTGAATATTTACGTCTCCGTAAGAAAGCGAAAGCCAATTAAAACAAACCCTGTTCCTCATGAATGCATGAAGAACAGGGCGTTTAATAAATTTTATTTGCTGTGCGGTAAAAGGAATTCCCTTACACCACCGCAATACACTTCAACTCAATCGCGATAGGCGTTGGCAAAGACAAAATTTCTACCGTAGTACGACACGGCAAGCTGTCTTTGAAATATTCCGCATACAACTTATTCATCGTTGGGAAATCGCCTTTCATATTCGTTAAGAATACAGTTACGTCCACCAAGTTCTCCCACTTCGCGCCTGACTCTTCCAAAACGATTTTTATGTTTTCAAACACGCTATGACACTGCGCTTCGAAATCGTATGCTGTCAACTTCCCGCTTTCATCATATACGTTGCCCGGGATCTCATTCGTACCCGGCTTGCGTGGACCAATACCACTCAAGAACAATAAATTTCCCACCTTACGTGCGTGCGGATATAAACCTACTGGCTTTGGCGCCTTTCCTGTTGTAATTTTTTCTGAACTCATTTTTATTGTTTTTATCCCATTTGAATCATTAACTGTCCTTTCTCTACGGTCGTCTTTTCCTTTACCACAATCTTCTTCACGACGCCGTCACCAGCCGCTTTCAAGACATTCTCCATTTTCATCGCTTCCAACACACAAAGAGAATCGCCTTTCTTAACTTCTTGTCCTTCTTCCACCATCATACGCAAAATCAAACCCGGCATTGGAGCTTTCAAATCATTCGCTTTGTTACCCGCCTTCGCATCCATTCCTAATTGCTTCAACAAAAGATCAAAGCGATCTTTCACATTCACCGTATACTCGTTTGCATTTACACGAATGCGTGCCGTCTTCTCTTCCTTGTTCAAACTCAAAACAGTGGCGTTATAAGAACGACCACCCATGATGATATGAAACTGTCCGTCGCCCACTACTTGCATATCCCAAGGACAGTCTACTCCATTTACTTGTGGAACACCGTCCTTAAATTCAAGCTGCATAGCCTGCGCTTCATTTACTTTTACTTCTAACATAATTATTCATTTATCGTCCAGGACACTGTTCCGTCCTTTTCGTCTTTAATACTTATTCCTTTTTCCGTTAGTTGATTGCGGATCAAGTCGCTGGTAGCAAAGTCTTTCTTAGCACGCGCTTCTTTACGAATGTTCATCAACACTTGCATCACATCGTCCATCTTACTACCACTCGTTTGAACACTTTCTTGTAATCCGAAAATGCCATATACAAAACGCTCAAAGGTATTCGCCATCAAAGCTAATGCACCTTCACTTGCCTCACCTGTTGGCAATTGCAAGTTCTTCACTACAAAAGCGATACTCGCCATTTCAAACAAATTCGCCAATACCATCGCCGTATTGAAATCGTCATCCATAAACTGCGTACACTCGGCAATCAATTTTTGAATTTGTACATCTGTAGCGCTAGTACCAATTTTCGTAGCATCGCCCTTCACAAAGGTTTTCATAATATTCGCCGCACTCATCAATCTTGCTAAACCTTTTTCTGCGCTTTGCAAAGCTTCGTTACTAAAGTCGAGCGTACTACGATAATGCGTTTGCAAAATCAAGAAGCGAACGGTCATCGGAGAATAGGCTTTTTCTAACAAAGCATGCGCGCCGCTAAATAACTCACGGAGCGTAATGGTATTGTTATAGCTCTTACCCATCTTCTTTCCATTCACCGTAATCATGTTGTTGTGCATCCAGTATTTTACCGGAGCGCAACCATTACATACGGTGCTTTGTGCTATTTCACTTTCATGATGCGGGAATTGTAAATCCATCCCTCCACCATGAATATCAAAATGTTTCCCTAAATACTTAGTCGCCATCGCAGAACACTCAATATGCCAACCCGGAAAACCTTCGCCCCAAGGACTGTTCCAACGCATGATATGTTCAGCCGGCGCTTTTTTCCATAAAGCAAAATCTGCAGGATCGCGCTTCTCTTGTTGGCCATCCAGCTCACGGCTGCCGGCAATCATTTCTTCTAACACTCGTCCACTCAGCTGCCCATATTTTTCCGTTTCCGCATAGCGACGGACCTCGAAATAAACAGAACCATTGCTCTCATATGCCAATCCCTTCGCAATCATATCCTGGATCATCGCAATCTGCTCTGGAATATGTCCCGTAGCCGTTGGTTCGATACTCGGACGTAGATTACCTAAAGCATCCATCGCATCATGAAACAAGTTCGTATACTTCTGCACCAACTCCATCGGTTCTAATCGCTCCAATTTCGCTTTACCACCCACCTTATCTTCCGCTTCTTTTCCTTCCTCTTCGAAATGCCCCGCATCCGTGATATTTCGAACATAACGCACCTTGTAGCCAAGCTCTTGTAAATAACGATAGACGATATCAAAAGTAACATACGGTCGAGCATGACCTAAATGACTTTCACCACTCACCGTCGGTCCACACACATACATGCCCACATAAGGAGCATGGATCGGAGTGAATACCTCTTTAGTGCGCGTCATCGAATTATATACCTGTAGTGCCACGTGGATTATTTTTCTAGTATGAACAAAGGTAAGCAGGAATAGGTCCCTTTGCAAAACAGAATAGTCCTTAAATTATTAATGCCTTAAACTTTTGCAAATAAAACGGGTCAAATCATTAAGATTGTCCCTTTTCGAATACGTTTTAGCCAGTTTTGTGTATTAAAGTTTTTTACAATTTTGAAGTCATTCCTTAAATTCGCAGAAAGGACCAACCACCAAACAAACACTTCAACCTAAAATTTTCCTATGAACACACAACGTAAAATTTTAAAAGTCCTAGAAATTTTGTCGGCCCTTATTCTAATCTCTAACGGATTAGCCAAATGCTTGGGAATAGATATCCTTCCTGAAAAATTTGATTTCATGGCGAAGCTTACCTCTGGTGGTGAGGAAGTAGCAATCGCAATCGGTGTGATTGAAATTTTAGGTGCGATTGGTTTGCTTTTTGCCGCAAGTCGCTTCTACGTAAGTATCTTGCTTATCCTAATCATGGTAGCTTCTATCGGTTCGACCATCGGTGGTAAATTAGAATTCTCGAAAGCCCTGTGGCCTACGGTGGTTCTTTTCATCTTAGCCTTGGTAGCTTATTATGATAATGCCATTGCCGCGGAAGAAGAAGAAGAAGAAATCGAACACCGTAACGACCGCTAAGCCTTGTTTTACAAAATTCAGCTTACCTTCGCTGTATGACAGTCGAAGCGTTTAAGGAATTTCAACTCAGCCTACCGAAACAACCTGGCGTCTACCGTTTCATCGGACCAGACGAAGAGGTGCTCTATGTGGGCAAAGCAAAGAATTTACTCAATCGTGTCACCTCGTACTTTGTCGGAATGCACGACAAAAGCACGCGTCATAAAATTATGATTCGCCTCGCAGAACGAATCGAATTCACGATTGTCAATACCGAACGCGACGCGTTAATTTTAGAAAACTCGCTGATAAAAAGCTATCAGCCTCGCTACAATATTCTTTTAAAAGACGACAAAACCTATCCGCTCATTTGTATCGGCAACGAGCGTTTTCCAAAAGTATTCACGGCGCGGAAAGTCACTCCCGACGGCTCGAAGTTTTTTGGACCGTTCCCTTCTGTCGGAGCCGTTTATACTTTGATAGAATTGTTCCACAAGGAATTTAAAATTCGTACCTGTAACCTTACGCTCAACGACTATCAGATCAAAGCGAATAAGTTTCAAGTTTGTTTAGAATATCATATCGGCAACTGTAAAGGACCTTGTGTAGGCTTACAGAGTGTCGAAGAATACGATGAAAACATCACTCAAATTCGTCAAATTTTAAAAGGACAAACCAGCTCCGTTATTCAACACCTCACGGAGAAGATGATGAGCGCCGCAGAGAAACTAGAATTCGAAAAAGCACATCAACTAAAAACGAAAATTCAAGCCCTTCAAAAATTCCGCGATACCTCTACGCTCGTTAAACCCGAGATCACCAATATCGACGTCTTCGGTATGGTAAGCGAAGGACAACACAACTTCGTCAACTTCATGCGTATCGTGCAAGGCTCTGCCGTCGCGACACAAACCATCGAACTAAAACCGCAGCTCGATGAAACAAAAGAAGAGTTGCTATCCTACGCCATCCTTCACCTCCGTCAGCTACACCGCTCTCCGTCTAACGAAATCGTGGTACCTTTCGAAGTCGACCTCGGTGATAACGAACTAATCATAAGTGTTCCACAACGCGGCGATAAGAAACACCTGCTCGATCTCTGCCAGAAAAACGCACTCTATTACAAAAACAAAAAGCTGGCCGGCGAGATGAATATCAAAATGAAGACGGAAGAATTTTCTGTCCTCAAAGAATTGCAAAAAGAGTTTCGTCTAACCGAACTGCCGTTACATATTGAATGCTTCGATAACAGTAACTTCCAAGGCGATTATCCTGTCAGCGCGATGGTCGTTTTTAAGAATGGGAAGCCAAGCAAAAAAGACTATCGTCACTTCAATGTCAAAACGGTAGAAGGCCCCAACGACTTCGCCACCATGGAAGAGGTGGTGTTCCGTCGCTACAAACGTATGATTGAAGAAGCTGCGCCGCTACCACAACTCATCTTAATTGACGGAGGTAAAGGTCAGCTCAGCGCCGCTTATGAGTCTTTGAAAAAATTAGGACTTATCGGCAAGGTAGCGCTCGCCTCTATCGCCAAACGATTAGAAGAAATTTACGTACCGAACGATCCTGTTCCTCTGCATATCAGTAAGAAGTCGCCCGCACTTCGTGTGATACAACACTTACGTGACGAAGCACACCGCTTCGGGATCACCCATCATAGAAGCCGCCGCGATAAGGCAACGCTTATTCCAGAACTTACGAAGATCAAAGGCATCGGACCAGAAACGAATACCGCCCTGCTGAAAAAATTTAGAAGTGTCGCAAATGTGAAAGCTGCTTCTTTGGATGCACTCGCTGAAGTGATAGGCGTGCAAAAGGCGAATTTGATCAAAGATCATTTTAAGTTGTAAAGGTCGAATAGAATATTTTCCCCACAAAAAAAGCGCCTCCGTTACCGAAGACGCTTCTTTTATTTTTCGAAAATTATCGCTTAGTAATTGTTGATCATAATTGGCATTACCAACATCAACAAACTTTCATTCTCCTCTTGAACATCTGGCGTCAATACACCCGCACGTGTCGGTGTGCTCAACTCCAAACGAATTTGTTTGGTATCTACATTGTTCAACATCTCTAACATAAACTTAGAGTTGAAACCAATTTCCATATCATCACCGTTAAACTCGCATGTCAATGTCTCTTTCGCTTCGTTAGAGAAATCTAAATCTTGCGCTGAAATTTGTAAAGAACTTCCAGCTAATTTAAACGCTACTTGATGCGTTGTCTTATTAGCGAAAATTTGTACACGCTTCAAAGTGCCCATCAACTCCTCTTTCTCAATCGTCAAACAAGAAGGATTGTCAACAGGAATCACCGCTTGATAGTCAGGATATTTCGCATCGATCAAACGACAAACCAATTGCATGCTTTCTGTTTTGAAAAACGCATTACCTTTCTCGTGTGCGATACTTACTTCGCTATCGTTATTTGGCAACATCATCTTCAACTGCGCCACCGATTTACGTGGAACAATAAAGCTCGTTGAGTTTTTAAAAGTCATATCAGTACGCGTCATCTTTACTAAGCGATGCGCATCTGTTGCTACGAAATGGGTTCCTTCTGGAGTCATTTGAAAATACAAACCGTTCATTGCCGGACGCATCTCATCATTACCAATCGCATTCATTGTTTTCGTGATGGCACGCAAAATAACGCCTGAAGCAGCTTTCACCTCATCAGAACCTTCTTGCTGGGTAATTTTAGGGAAGTTGTCGCCATCTTCACCCATCAATTTATAACGACCGTTCTCACTCGAAATCTCAACGCCAAAGTTTTCTTTTTCTACTTTGATCGTTAATGGTTGCTCCGGTAAGTTTTTCAAAATTTCTAGAATCTGCTTCGCAGGAATAGCCACTTTACATGCATCCTTTGACTCCACAGGAATCGTCGTAATCATCGAAGTTTCTAAGTCGGTACTCGCCAAAACCAATTCCCCTTTACGAATGTCAAATAAGAAACATTCTACGATAGGTAAAATTGTGTTAGAAGATACAACCCCACTGATGGATTGTAATTGCTTTAACAAGTTGCCGGTGGATACAATAAACTGCATGGATCTGTTTTTTCTATTAATTATTAACAAAGATAACCCCATTCTTCATTCATTGAAAAGTATCATCCTTATATTTTCAACAGGCTTTCGTACTTTTGAACACTTTCTGCACATTTTATGAAGAATTCTCCTCGTTTTATAATCCAGGCGCTGGCCTTTATTTTTTTGATATCTGCCTGTAATATCGGTCGTCATCATAAAAACAAGCAAAGCCTCAACGGACAAGATAGCCTAGCGCAAGCCGTTACCTATACCCTCGACACCCTGCGTCTCGATGAAGCCGCTTTCATTACCTATAAAGGGCAAGGCGAAAAAAGCTTCGACCTCATCCATACTAAACTCGCCGTTTCCTTCGATTGGAAAAAACGTCGCCTC
>JAPJNH010000125.1 GCA_026461075.1 Chitinophagales bacterium | reverse complement strand
TAGGAAAAACAAACGAGTGCGGTCTGATTATACTTTCTCAACTTAGTTTCATAGTCGAGTTTTTGTTCCGATGAAATCTGTTTTGAGCATTTGGTAACAACAATTATATCGGCTCTTTCAGCACCTCTCCTAGATTCTCTTAAGTTACCAGCAGGCAAAAGTAGATCCTCGAAAAACGGCTCTTCAAACGTAGTGAGTAGTATTTGAATGTGTGGATGAATCGCTCGGTGTTGAAATACATCATCTAGAATTACAAGATTAGTTTCTTCCTCTCGTGAAAGTAATTCAACTACCCCAAGTACCCTGTTTTCCGCAACAGCGACAGGAATGTTTGGATATTTTCGCTTAAACATTAAAGGTTCATCTCCTACTTGCGCAGCCTTCATCTCTGTATTCAATAAAATAAATCCTCTTGACTTTCTTCCATAACCACGACTGAGGCTAGCAACCGAATAATTATTCTTCAATAATTCGATAAGGTAGTCCACATGCGGACTTTTACCTGTTCCCCCAACCGACAAATTTCCGACACCAATTGTAAGGATATCAAATTGAAATGGCTTAAAAATATGATTGTCATATAAGCCATTTCTTAGGCGAGTTATCGCATCATACAGAATTGAAAAAGGGAACAACAATTTTCTCATTAGCGTTCCTTTATTTCTAAATAATAGTCTGGACTCACATTAACCTCAGGACTTGATTTCTTATTAATTATATCACCTTCTAAAGTTTGCCATGCGGTAGTTGGATTCACATAATATTGCTTACCATCTACCACAAAAGGAATACGCATTTTAAAGTCATCAACTACTAATTGATAACGATAACTTAGAAACCATTTACCATTCCTAACCGCTATTTTATATTCTAATAATGGCAGAATAGTAGTTCGTAAATATTGATCGAAGAATCCATTCAGAGGCAATGCTGTTTCCTTAATAATAAAGGATTCAAAAGCTAGTTCAGAAACAGTTTTATGATAAAACTCCTTATTAAGATTTCGCAGTAATTGTTTGAATTTTACATCATCATTAATTTGCTGACGAATCATATGCACTATAGCTGCCCCCTTGTCATAACGATCACCGCTCCCTTCCGCGTGAATGCCTTGCGGACCTATGATTGAATGATCATTCTCAATATTCTTCCATTCTCCGCGAATGTACTTCAAGGCATTCTCCTTTCCTAGCAGACACTCCACGTATAAGCCTTCAGCATAAGTTGTCCATCCTTCTTGCATCCAATCGTTCGCAACATCATTTGCAGTAATGGAATTCCCAAACCATTCATGTGCACTTTCATGCACCAAGATATAATCGAACTTCATCCCTACTCCTGAATAAGAACGATCAATCCCCATGTAACCCAATTTGAACTTATTTCCATAAGCAATAGCGCTTTGATGTTCCATACCTAAATAAGGGGCTTCAACCAATTTGTAACCATCTTGATAAAACGGATATGGCCCCATCCAATCTTCAAAACAGTGAATCATTGGTGCTGCCATCGGAAAGGTTTTTCTAGCCTGGTTCTCATGACACTTTAATGCGAAGTAACGAAGCTTTAATTCGCCACCTAAGCCCTTTATATTCTCGCCAAATTCAAAGTAATCACCTAGGTAAAACGTGATATCGTAAATATTAATAGGATTACGAACAGAATAAACTGACACGCGTTTTCCAGAAGTGTCTTGTCTGTTGAATTCATTCACCAGCCGACCATTACTTACAGCATATAAATAATCAGGATAAGTAATGCTAATATTCGTAAGCTCATCAGGTTCATCACCCGCATCATCCTTGCAAGGAAACCAAATACTCGCTCCGTCACCTTGACAAGCCACTGCTACCCAAGGCTTACCTGTTTCATCTTTAGTCCAGATAAAACCACCATCCCATGGCGCATTGACAGCCTCATGCGGTATCCCATGAAACGCGATTGCGATTTCAAATAAAGTATCTTTTAAAAAATAATCTTTCCACGTATTCGCTTCAACCCAAATAACATTTCCATTCCTTGTAAAATTCACTTTAGGAAAAGGGATGTGCAATTCACGATGAGTAATACTGTCGCGTCGAATACAAATTAACTTGACACTATCCACTTGCATCGGCTCTTGTAAGTCGATTTGCATTTTAGCAGCCTTCTCTTTCACAACAAACCGCATGGTAGAAGTGCCTGCTATTGCTTTTTGTTGGATATCAATATCAAAGTTTAAATAATAGCGTGTCACATCCCACCAGTATCGGCCAGGGCTTTTCGATTGACCAAGAAGACTATCCTGACGAGGATTTGCTCGCAATTCAAATAAAAGCGAAAGCAAGAAAAACAGAGAAAGGATAATTCTTTTTGTCATTTTTTACTTTTTAAGGTATTAATGCAATCTCTAAAACTTCAGACATTTTATCGACATAATGGAACTTCATATCACCTAAGAAATCAGGATTTATTTCTTCCACATCCTTTTGATTCATCTTACACAATACGATTTCCTTCATTCCTCCTCGTTTAGCCGCTAAAATTTTCTCTTTAATTCCACCGACTGGTAAAACCTTTCCACGCAATGTAATCTCCCCTGTCATGGCCAATAGTGGCTTCACACGACGTCCCGTCAATAAAGAGACTAGAGCCGTCAACATAGTTATACCAGCTGAAGGTCCATCCTTTGGGACTGCTCCTTCAGGAACATGTAAGTGAATCGTATTCTTTTCTATAAGAGAAAAATCTACATT
>JAPJNH010000014.1 GCA_026461075.1 Chitinophagales bacterium | reverse complement strand
TCCCGAAGTGTCGGGAGGGCGGTATATAACCGTAAAAAATGAAAAAGAATATACAGATTCCGTTAAATGAGGCAGAGAAAGCGTGCTTGCGTAAGAAAAAGATACGCCAGGCAGAGATTGCGCATTTTACAGTGGAAGAGTTGATCTTTCTTTTAGAAATAAACAAGCAACGCGCTAAAGAAATTCATGCGCTTTGTGCTTTTCAACAACTACCGTCTATCGGAATTCGTTTTGCAGAGGATTTAGTGTTTATGAATATTTATTGTTTGGAAGAGCTGCGCGCTAAAAATCCCATTGAATTGCTACATGCCTACGAGTGTAAAAAAGGAGCTTGGTACGACCCTTGCCTAGAAGACCAGTTTCGCTTGATTGTATACTTTGCTAACGGAGGGGCAGAAGTAAAGCAGTGGTGGGATTTTACAGCTGAGCGAAAGGCCTATCGATTGAAAAACGGATATCCTGCCGATCGTCCGAAAACGGCGGCGCATCTGATGTAGGTGTGTTTTATTTCTTTCAATAAGGCTAGTTGAACATAGAAATTCTATTGTAGATTTGCCGCATAATTTAATTGCGATGAAGTATTTCTTAGCTAGTGTTTTGTTTTGTTTGCAAGCATCTTCCTTTGCTGCTGATACCTTAAGTTTCCAACACAATGATGTTGTGTTTTCAGAAAAACGTCTCTCCGGTTTGGAGAGTCGTGATGGCGTTGAAATAATCGGTGCACAGGCAATCAGACAAATGCCCGTTAAAACTATCGCTGATATGTTGAATTATATTAGTGGCGTGGATTTGAATCAAAGAGGCGTGTTTGGGGTTCAAGCCGATGTATCCTTAGATGGTGCTAACTTCGAAGAAACATTGCTTTTGATTGATGGTATACCAATGCGTGATCCTCAGACAGGTCATCATATGATGAACTTGCCTATCAGTCTTTCAGACGTAGATCATATCGAAATTATTCATGGAGCAGCAGGTAGAATTTATGGAAGTAATGCCTTAGCTGGAGCTATTAATATAGTAACGAAAGCGGTGAATCAAAGCACTTCTTATGTTGATGTATCCAGCGGCATACAGGCTGCAAATAATAATTCGACCAATCCTTATTATCAAATCGGGAATGTTCAGGCGGGGGTAAAATTTGGCAGAAAGAACTTTTATCACAATGTTTCCTTGCAGGCTCAGGCTGGTAATGGCTATCGTTATAATACGGATGTTAAAATGTTACAAGGCTCCTATAGAGCGCAGTATTTCACAAAGAATCAGAATTCGTTTAAAAGTCAGATTAGTTTTATTAAAAATGCATTTGGGGCAAATGCATTCTATGCGGCACCTTATGATGCGGATGCGGGCGAGTCGGTCGACACCTATTTAGGCAGCATCCAAGGAAATATTAAAAAAGGCAAATGGGTAATAATGCCAAGTATCTATTCACGTTATAATGAAGATCATTATGTTTTTATTCGTAGCATGCCAAGTATTTATGAAAATAGACATTTCACCAGTTCGAGTGGCGCTTTATTAGATTTTAATCGCTCTAATGCATTGGGTAAACTAGGCGGTGGTTTAGAAACCCGTATAGAGACTATTCATAGCAATAATTTAGGCGTTCATCAACGTTACTATACCAATGGTTTTTTAGATCAGTTTTGGCAGTATTCAAAGACAGGTTCGATCACCTTCGGTTTAAACGCGCAATACAATAAGTTCTTAGGTTGGAGTTTCTTTCCTGGTTTAGATTGGAAACAAAAAATTACAAAAAATACTAATGTATTTGCAAATTTAGGAACGGGGAATCGCTTAGCTACTTTCACGGAGTTGTATTATACTGATCGTGCGAATACCTCTAATGATTCCTTGCAAGCAGAACGTGCACAATATGTTTCCTTAGGAATCAAGCGTCGTGGTCGTTTGAGCTATGAGGCTTATCTATTCAATCGTTCTATTAATAATTTTATTTCCTATTCACGCCTTAGTGAAACGGAGAAATGGACGCCAAATAACATTGCACAAGTAAATATGCAAGGACTTAACATAAACGGTTCTTATCAATTTTGTAAATGGTCGAGCTTAAACTTCGCCTATACTTATTTGAAAGCAGATTTTATCTCTTCGAATGCAAACGAGTTTAAGTATAGCTATGAGCACGCCAAACACCGTGTGGTTGTGTCGATCTATCAAAGTTTCGGTAAGCATTTCAATCAAACTATTTCTTATCGTTATGTAGAGCGTTTCAATGCTAACCATTATCAAGTGTTGGATTATCGATTGAATTATTTAGTTACGCCGCAAGTGCGCGCCTATATGGACATCACAAATGCGCTGAATACCAGTTACTACGATCGTGTAGAAATTCCAATGCCTGCGCGATGGCTTCGTATGGGCGTCAGTGCATCATTTTAAGGACCAACCTCAAAAAGGTGAATTTGCCTTGTCATAACAAGAATATCACTTCGTCATTCGAGGGTACAAACTTTCGAATATACCCTCTTTGAACGAAAGTCAATTATGACTATTTGGAGTAAAAGTAAAAAAACTACTATGTAAGTAGCTTTTAAACGTTTCGATACAAATGTAATCTTTTTTAACAAAGTAGGCATGAATGCCTAGCAACGCAAAGACGATTTCCCCCTAATTTGGCGTATGAAAGTGTTAAATGAAAAAAAGGCTTTGCAAGACTTTGGGAAAACGGTTCGTGTCTGTCGAAAGGAGCAAGCCATGACCCAAAGCGCACTTGCCAACGAAATGGACGTGGAGATTAGTCAGATCAGTCGTATTGAACGCGGGTTGACAAATCCTACCTTATTAACGATAATTCGCTTAGCCAGCGGACTACGGGTGAGTATCAGTAGACTTTTTGCTGTTAGCTAGCCTCTATAGGTATTTTCCGTTACTGAATAATTATTACCTTTAGGCTATACAAAAAACCAAACCATGGAACATTTACATAATTTTCTTCGCTGGGCAGTATTAATTACATTGATTGCTTCTATTTACCGTGCCTATATCGGATGGAAGAAAGGACAGACTAACGCGAAATTGGATAACCTCTTATCTATTCTGACTGTCAGCTTCGCAGATGTTCAATTATTGTTAGGGTTGGCCTTATACATGACTAAAGGTTGGTTGAGTGTGCCGATGGCAGATGCGATGCATTCGAATGCTTCTCGTTTTTGGAAGGTAGAGCATATCACTGGCATGTTGATTGCAATTGTTTTGTTACACCTAGGACGTGTATTCTATAAAAAGAAAAATTGGGAAGAAGCTAAGCGTTACCAACGTTGGTTTATATTCTTCTTTGTTGCCTTTGTAATTATCATGGCAACTATTCCTTGGCCTTTCCGTGAAGCAGGTATTGCACGCGGTTGGTTTCCTGGAATGCCAGCTTAAATTTTAATGGGTAGCATCGAGTGAGTCGCTATCAGGCTCCTCAATGTGCATTGGTATACTATCGTTAATTGGAACAATAAACGTTCCAGGAACGGTAGGAGGTGCGCCAAAACGATAGAAATAAGCTTTATAATAAGGCTCGTTTAAATTCGATATAATGACGCCCGAGTGTGTTGCTGCATGCGCAAAATAGCCGTTTTGTAAATAGATACCTACATGGGAAAGATATCTTCCACGGATATTGAAAAACACTAAATCCCCTTCGTGCGGTTCTCCTATTACCTGACGGCATTGCGGATATTGTGCGGTTGCGCTGCGTGCTAGATCGACATTGTAAATGGCTTTGAAAACACTTTTTACAAAGCCTGCACAATCCGTTCCTGTCTTTGCCATACCGCCATAGCGATAAGGTACGCCATACCACTGATAAACTTGCGTTAGCAAATCCTGGTTATTGACGATGGATAGATTAATATTTTTCTTCGATAGAAAACTATCTCTTTGCGCCATGTCTTTCTCGTGATAGTTATAAGGCACATAAGGCTTGCTCGGATATTTCTTCTTCTTTTTAGCAGTGCTTTTCTTCTTTCCTTTATAGGCCGTTTTACCTTTACTCGTCGGGTGATAAGTAGATTTTGTTGTTCCTTTCTTAGCAGTTGTATTCGTTGTTTTATGCGTAGTTGAATGGGTGGTACTTTTATGTGCGGTACTCGTTTTTTTAGCGGTAGCGTGCTGGGTAGTAGACGGTTTTGGATTTGTTTTATGCGCGGTGCTGCTAGGTTTCTTGGTAGCAGGCTTATGTGCAGTGCTCGTTGCTTTTTTCGGAGCAGGTTTTTTCGTCTGTGCCATACCGATAGTTGATTCAACTACTAATAGTAGAATCAGAACAAGCACGCGAAGGAGATACTTTTGAAATTGCATCCTGCAAAGGTACGATTTATAGATTTCTAGGGATTGATAGAAATCATAATAAAAAACAAACCCCGTCAAGTGCTTATCCTGACGGGGTTTTAAATGAAGTAGTCTTCAATTATTTCATATTGTGGAACACCAGCTGCACATCGTCATCTGCTTCTAATTTCTCAATTAATGCAAATACTTTTTCAGCAGTAGCCTCATCTACGTCGATGAAGTTATTGGGGATACGCTCTAATTCTGCGCTTACCAAAGGAAGGTTACGTTCTTCAATGGCTTTGTTCATCTGACCGAAATCAGCGAAGGCGGTATAGAAAATGATTAAGCCTTCTTCATCATCGAACATAAACTCTTCGCAACCGAAGTCGATTAATTCAAATTCTAACTCTTCTACGTTGGGGACTTCATTTTTTAATTTGAAAACACCTTTACGTTCGAAGACGAAATCAAGAGAACCTGATTTTCCTAGCGTTACTTCATTACGAGTGAAGATCGCACGCACGTTAGCTACGGTACGATTAGGATTGTCTGTCGCCGTTTCTACTACGATACCGATACCCGCTGGTCCGATACCTTCGTATACCATCTCTTCGTAGTTAGCAGAACCTTTTTCAGAAGCACGCTTGATCGCAGCTTCGATATTCGCTTTCGGCATGTTAGCGCCCTTCGCGTTCTTGATGATAGTACGCAATTTGGCATTAGAATCCGGATCAGGACCGCCCGACTTAACAGCGATGGCAATCTCTTTACCAATACGTGTGAACGCCTTTCCTAGACGATCCATACGTGCAAATATCTTGTGCTTACGTTTTTCGAAAATACGACCCATAGTCTTGTTATTTGAAGTGCGAAGATAAGAAATAAAAAACGTTTCTTGGCACAGTCCCTCTTTTCACTCTTGTTACTTTTCCTTATTTTAGCTCCGTGAAGCGTCTGATAGCACCAAGTGGTTTATGGACTTTAATTTTGTTGATCGCCTTTTTCGCGCTTCAACTTCTTCCTGCATGCTATCAGCCTATCCATCGCTTTATTTTTATACAAGAGCAAGCTGCTTTGCATAACCTTACAGAAGGTCATTCAAGCTTAGAGTCTTTGAAGATAAGTGAAGAACTGTTTCAAACCATTCAAGAAGAGGAGCATGAGATCACTTGGAATGGTAAGCGCTATGATATTAAATCCATCAAATATCACGATGGCTTAGTAGAATTGGTGGTGAAGCGCGATACACTCGAGACGAATCTAAAAAATATAGTAAGTATTTTACAAGGACAGCAGACGAATGATTCGTCTCGCGTTACGCATTCAGGGTTCTTCGCGTTTTTCTATCAAGCCATGGAATCGCATGATTTAATTCAACCAATCTTTCCTACAGAAAACCTTCTTATAGGAACGTTCCACCCCTTAGCCGCAAGTTTATCTTTGCTTGCGCCTCCGCCAAGGGCTTAATATCAATGTACTTATTTTTCTTTTTTTAACGCTATTTCGGACATGGCGTATAGTTTATTATTGTCCGATTCATTTTTAAATTATTTTATGAAAAGATATTTACTGGCCTTAGGGCTATTAGGTGCTGTTGCTGCAAACGCACAGAGCACAACAGATACGGTGCAGGTGAAAGAAGTAATCACTTCTGCAACGAAATTCGCGACTCCGAAAGAACGAGTGGCACAACAAATACAAGTGATCGATCAAAAGGAATTGCAGGCTAATAATGCAATGAATACTGCTGATGTGATGGCGAATACAGGAAACATTGTTGTCCAAAAAAGCCAAGGCGGCGGCGGAAGCCCTATTATTCGTGGTTTTGAAGCGAATAAAGTTTTAATAATGGTGGATGGTGTTCGTTTGAACAATGCTATTTTCCGCGGCGGACATTTGCAGAATGTGTTGCGTGTAGATAATGCAGCCTTGGATCGTGTAGAAGTGATGTATGGTCCTTCTTCTACGCAATATGGCAGTGATGCCTTAGGTGGTGTGATGTCATTTTACACAAAGAAAGCGGTATTGAATACTAAAAGCGCTAACGCGATGGTTCGTTTGGCTACCGCAACTGGTGAGCAGGCTGTGCATTTAGATGTGAATACAGGTTTTAAAAAGCTTGCTTTCTTGACTAGTGTATCTTATGGTAACTATGGCGATGTGCGTATGGGTGCTGATTATCGTTCTGTATTCCCAGGCTTTGGTCAACGCGAATATTATGTCGTTCGTAATGGCAACCAAGATAGCATGGTGAAGAACGCTAATCCTCTAGTGCAGGTGGGTTCTGCTTACAAGCAATATGATGTGATGGAGAAAATCATGTTTGCTCAAAATGATCATTTAACACATACATTGAACGTGCAGTATTCCAATACAGGCAATGTGAATCGTTATGATCGTTTGACAGAATATAGCGGATCAAACTTGAAATATGCGCAATGGTATTATGGTCCGGAGGAACGCTCTCTAATAAGCTATCGTATGGATTATACCCGTTCGAATAAGTTGTTCGACAAGATGAGCATTATCCTTGCGCATCAAGCGATTAACGAGAGCCGTAACAGTCGTAAGTTTAACAAGACTTTATTGAAACATCAAAACGAAGCCGTTGGCGTTAATTCTTTCGATATCGATGCGATGAAGAGCATCCGTCAACATGAGATGCACTACGGTATAGAAGGTTATTTCAACACCGTTACTTCCACAGCAAACTTTGAAAATGTATTGACTGGAGAATCTACGATTGCTGATACGCGCTACCCAAGTGGTGGCAGCACGATGAATAATATCGCTGCGTATGTTCAAGATCAAATTACCATCGAAGAAAACAAATGGTATGCTAATGTAGGTGCACGTTTGACTTCAAACACCTTGACTGCTAACTTTGCGGATACGACTTTCTTTAAGTTTCCTTTTAAGGAGGTGACGCAAAAGAACCGTGCTTTATCTGGAACCGCTAGTTTGGTGTATATGCCTTCAAAAGGCAATCGCATTGCGCTTTTAGGCTCTACAGGTTTCCGTTCTCCGAACGTAGATGATATCACGAAAGTGTTTGAAACAGGTCCTGGCTATTTAATCGCTCCGAATCCGACTTTGCAACCGGAGTACACCTATAATGCAGAATTGAGTGCTTCGCATATGATTGGTACCGATGGAATGATTGAAGGAGGTGTGTATTATACCTTTATGGATCATGCTTTGGTCGTAGATCGTGGCACTTTGGATGGTAAAGATTCTGTTATGTATGACGGAGCAATGACGGCGGTTTATACAACGCAAAACAAAGGTCAGGCGATGATTTCAGGTATCTACGCCGCTGCGAAGTTTAACATCGGTAAATATGTTGTTTTGAGTGGTAACTTTAATAAATCACGAGGTCGTATTTTATCAAATGGTGTAGAAACTCCTTTAGATCATATTGCGCCGATGAGTGCTAAGTTTGCACTTGATTATCGTAAAGCGAAATTGAATGCAGGTTTTTGGATGTTGATGAATGGCCGCAAGCCTTTGTCGGAGTATTTGTTGAATGCGGAAGACAATGAGATGTATGCAACACCGATGGGAACGCCAGCATGGCAATGTGTGAATGCACGTGTGGGTTACAATTTCACAGATAAGATTAGTATGCAATTAGCGTGTGAAAATATCTTGGATATGAACTATCGCGTATTTGCGAGTGGTATGAGTGCTCCGGGACGAAATTTCAAATTAACCTTGAGAGCGAGCTTATAATAAACGAAGCATCTCTAAATGAAAAAAGCCTTCCAATCTTTCGAATGGAAGGCTTTTTTTGTCGAGGTGGCCAGGCTCGAACTGACGACCCCCTGGTCCCAAACCAGGTGCGCTACCAACTGCGCCACACCTCGATCCCTTTTTCAAGGACTGCAAAGATAAGAAAATTTTTAAAATCTCTACAAACTTACGCAGACATTTTTTGTTTCGGTGAAAAATTCCAAGGCGTGCATTCCGCCTTCGCGCCCTACCCCACTTTGTTTCATGCCTCCGAATGGCGTTCTGAGATCGCGAATTAGCCAGCAATTCACCCATAAAATCCCACTTTCTACCTTACTCGCCACGCGGTGCGCTCTGCTGATGTCTTGTGTCCATAAACTACCCGCCAGACCGTATTCGGTGGCATTGGCATAGCTAATAGCCTCTTCTTCGGTATCAAAAGGCTGAATCGTTACTACTGGACCGAAAATTTCTTCTTGGTTGGTGCGACAGTTTTGTGTGAGTCCTTCGATGACGGTAGGGGCAATAAACCAACCTTCCTGGCATTCGCCTGGAACGCTTACTGCTTCACCACCACATAAGATGTTACCTCCTTCCTCTTTCGCGAGTTCGATGCAACTTAATATTTTGTCGAAGTGTTGTTTTGAAACGATTGCACCCATACGAGAATGATCATCTTTGGGATCGCCCACTTTTAAAGCTTTCACCTTTTCTACGAATTCATTCTTGAAACGCTCATAAATACTACGTTCTACCAAGATACGGCTACCGCAAAGGCAAATCTGACCTTGGTTTTCGAAAGAGCTACGTAAAGTAGTTTTCATCATCTTGTCCCAGTCGCAATCTGCAAAAATGATATTTGCGTTCTTACCACCTAATTCGAGGGATAGCTTCTTAAACAAAGGAGCTGCTTTCGACGCGATATACGCCCCTGTTTTTGTGCCTCCAGTGAAGGAGATTGCTTTGATGTCGCGATGATTAATCATGGCATCGCCCGCTTTTGGTCCGGTACCATGTACGATATTGAAAACGCCAGGAGGGAACCCCGCTTCGATACATAATTGCGATAAAAGAAAAGCCGACATCGGCGTTACCTCACTTGGCTTCGCAACTACGCAACAGCCTGCAGCAAGGGCCGGCGCCACTTTCCACGAGAAAAGATAGAGCGGTAAGTTCCACGGAGAAATACAAGTAACTACGCCAATAGGTTGATGGGTAGTATAATTGATGAAATGCCCATCCATATGATGTGCTTCGTCATGCCATTGTAAAACGGCATTGCTGAAGAAGCGGAAGTTTTCGGCAGCACGCGGGATGTCCACGCGCTTTGCGAGCCATAATGGTTTGCCGTTATCACGACTTTCTGCGGCTGCGAGGGTGTCTAGATTTTTTAGAATAAGATCAGAGAGCTTACGTAGAAGATCGCTCCGTTCAGCGCGTGAAAGGGCTGCCCAAGCAGGGAAGGCGTCTTTGGCTGCTGTTACCGCCATTTGCACATCATCGCTATCGCCATCCGGAATTTGTGAATACACTTTGCCGGTAGCGGGTTCTGGATTGTCGAGCCAATTATTATTTAACGGAGCGTGCAAGGCGCCGTTGATATAGTTGAGGATTTGCATCTTGCAAAGATAAGTTTCACGGTGTAAAATATTTGGATAAAGTAAGAGAGGGGCCTTTTCTTGTTGATGCACGTTATACCTCCTTGCTAAATGAATAACAGGATTTATTAAAACGTGCTCCGTTAAAATTCATCGCTTCCTATCTTGGTATCACCCAAACTAACTTAAGTAGAATTCGTCACAAAGGCTGACGCCCATTTTTGTGTGTTCAAAACAGAAGTACTTTTTGTTTGCTTTTATTTAATAGGAGCGATAACAAGTAATATTTGTATCTATTTTAAACGAATTCTATTTTTGGGATAAAATCTCTAACTTAGAATAAATTGAATTTAACTAGAATATTTGATATGAAAAAAGATATTCAATCTATCGGCGATCGACTTCGTGGTTTTAGATTAGAGCGCGGGTATAGTCAAGAATTTGTAGCCAGTAAACTTAAACTTACTCAACAGGCGTATGCGGCCATAGAAAAAAATCCGGAAAATTCTTCTCTAAAGCGTCTTTACTCGGTATGTGAAATATTGGAAGTAGACATAGCAATTTTACTTGGAATCGTTGATATTGAGAACACTATAAATACAAGTGTTCAAGCCTTAAATAATTTTCAGAAAAGTTGTTTGTTGACTACACAGCTCACATTAAATATAAATGACATAAACAAATTGTCTGATTTGGAACATCTTCTGCAAATGATGAAAAAGTTGTTGATTAAAAACGAAAGTTTAATGCGCTCCATTGACTAGTTATAGCCAATTGTAAATTATCGGTATCAGTTGTATGTTACAAATGTGTAGTGTCTTTGTTTGAAGATATTTGCAGCGATCAAAAAGTCAAACGACTAAATCAAATCGCGGTTAATAATTTCAAATAAGTGACGCTCTCTAGGATTGGGATTTGTTTAAAGGTGATTCATAAATATTTTTCTTTCTAAAGGGGGCGTCATTGTTTTAGCAATATGTATGTAATTATTGGTGTTATAATTTATATTCTTTACAAATTGATTAAAACGATACTGGGAGGGTAGAAACAACCACACATTCTATCTTATTCGGTTAACCTCAGGGCCTTCCCCATTTTGCGGGAGGGCTTTTTTGTTTAGAAAAGTAAACGATAAACAGATTCTAATTTGCTCACCGCAATAACCTCCAGTTGATAACGACTGAGATCCAATCCTTTACTATTATACGTCGAGATCACGATTTTCTCGAAGCCTAATTTATCGGCTTCGGCAATGCGCTGATCGATGCGATTCACCGCACGTACTTCGCCACTTAATCCGACCTCTCCTACAAAACACATATTGCTAGGCAAGGGCTTATCTTCAAAACTACTCAACAAGGCACAAGCCACTGCTAAGTCGAGGGCAGGATCTTCGATACGTAAACCGCCTGCTAGATTCACAAACACGTCTTTGTTGCCGAAGCTGAATCCTCCACGCTTTTCCAAGACCGCCAATAACATGTTCAAACGCTTCGCATCAAAACCTGTCGCAGTACGTTGTGGGGTGCTATAATGACTCGGACTCACCAATGCTTGTGTTTCGATGAGCATCGTACGCATTCCTTCCATCGTGGCTGCAATAGAAATACCACTTAAAGGCTCTTCGCGTTGTGTGATTAATATTTCCGAAGGATTACTTACCTGACGGAGACCGTTTTGCATCATCTCATAAATCCCTAACTCTGCTGTGGAGCCAAAACGATTCTTTAAGGTTCTTAGGATGCGATAAGTATAATGCTGATCCCCTTCGAATTGTAATACAGTATCCACCATATGTTCGAGTACCTTAGGACCTGCAATGGTGCCGTCTTTGGTGATATGACCGATTAAGAATACGGGCACATTGTTTTCTTTTGCATAGCGCTGCCATTCGCCTGTACATTCACGAATTTGCGAAACGGAGCCGGGGGTAGATTCAATTAATTCAGAATATAAAGTTTGAATCGAATCGATAATGACAATATCAGGAGAGAGTTCGTTTAGGGCCGCGAAGATCCGTTGCGTGCAGGTTTCGGTCATCACCAATACATCGTGATTGGTATGAATTCTATCCGCGCGTAATTTGATTTGTTGTTCGCTTTCTTCTCCGCTGACATAGACTACAGTGCGACCATTGAGTTGAAGCGCGAGTTGAAGGAAGAGCGTGGATTTACCGATACCTGGTTCTCCGGCAACAAGTACCAAACTACCTGGAACGATTCCACCACCTAGGACGCGGTTTAGTTCGGCGTCGGGGGTAAGCAGACGTGATTGTTCACCGGCTTCTACTTCTTTGAGTGGCTTTAGCGACGGCGTCGCAGCTTTGCTTTGTTTACCGCTTTTATAATTAAATGGCTTGTCTTCTCGTTCGAGAATTTCTTCGACAACGGTATTCCACTCTCCGCAACCATTACACTTACCTACCCACTTCGGATGTGTCGTTCCACAACTCTGACATACAAAGGTCGATTTCGTTTTTGCCATTTTACTGTTTACTTGGTTTATACTTTGAACCTTCTAAAATAACGCGCCCATCGGTCATTCGGAACAAATCTTCCAGGCTTGTCTTCGGATTCAACTCCATATATTTTTTCACGATTTGCCATCCCACCCAAACGCCTAACCTCCCTGGAGCTTCGGAAGGCATGCCGGGGGTAACTGGAGATATATTCATGAAATCACTAATAATTTGACGATCTGTTTTATACAATAATTCGTATTTGATCATATACTCCCAAATGCGATATTCAAAGGTCTTACACCATTTCAATTGATTAGCAGTATAATCCATTTTAATACTGTCGGCTGCATCGGGTAGAACGCGATCGAGGTAGTATAAAATTTTTCCTTCGGCCACCATCTTGTCGATGAGTCGGTGATGGAACTCATCTTCTGGTACGAAATTTTTAGCATAGGCTTTCATGGCTGTCGGCACAATTTTATTCGGCACACAATTCCGTTTGATGAAGTAAGGGATGCCGAAATAGTCATAGACAGGGAATTTCGGACCTAAGAACAAATCTAAACCGATACCTAATACTTCTGGACCATCTGTAAAACAACCAACGCTGAACTCGCTGAAAAAAGTATAGACAGTAGGGATTTTTGTTTTTGGAAAATAGTAGTGGTGCATTTGCATAGCCTCTGTCAAAGCTGGCATATAGTCTTGTTCGAAATGCGGGAAATGTTTGTTGAGCGTATCGCGCATCGATTGCAAATCTTTTTTCTGTAGCACCGTTGTTAGAAACTGAAAGAGGGTTGCACTGTCTTTGTTTACCTCATCTGGTAATATATGTGTGCAATAGAAATTGAAAAAGTTGGGATATTTTTTTTGAACGAGTTGGGGTTGCGAAGCGTGGTTGAATAACTCTTGATCGAAGCGAACTAACTTCAAATCAATCTTCGTTTTTAAGGCTTCCTTCTTCACTTTTTGATCGGGTGATTGACAAGACAGTACACTGATGAGCGTTAACAAGACCAATCCTAGTGCGAAGCGCAGTTTCAACATTTTCCTTATATTTATTTAGTAAAAATAACACAATCCAAATTAACCCTTAAAATTAAAATATGAAAAGACTATTTATCGCTTTGGCATTGCTTGTTTCCACTTCATTGGTGAACGCGCAGCCTGTAGAAACAATTACTACAGAAACGCCAAGATTAGGTATTGCTAAAGGTACCGTTTTGTTAGGTGGTGTTGGCGGTATTAATTTCAGTACTGCAAAAGCTTATACAAACATGACTTCTGGTACAACGATTAGTGGACCGCGTACAACTTCTTTTGCTGCTAATTTCTCGCCTAATGTTGGCATTTTCTTGTTCCGTAACTTCGCTATGGGTTTGAAATTGCGTGCAGATTATAACAGTTCTAGAGTCGAAGGATTTAATAAAACAGTAAACACCATTTTCAATGTGGGTCCGTTCTTGCGTTATTATAATCCATTATCTCCCAAATTATTATTATTTTATGAATTGCAATATGGTATGGGAAGAACAGTAACGAACGCGGGAACCGCTACTGCTACAAAAGTTCGTGGTAATGTATTAAGTTTTGGCCCTGGCTTTACCTATTTAATCAACCCTAATGTAGGTATCGAAGCACTGTTAACGTATGAGAATTTTTCTTCTGTTACTAATTTACCAACTGGTACTGTGACTAAGAATGTTTATCGCGGAAACTATATTCGTTTTAACGTTGGTGTTCAAATGTATTTGAAGTAAAAGACAGTGTTAGTTCGATTACGTAGTTTTCTTTTTCTTATAACTCTTTCTATAAGTCTTACTGTATCGCAAGCGCAAGTAGTTTTGCGTGATTCTGTGATGCTTGCTTTTCGTGTACCTGCTACACAGATGATGCCGCGATTGCGTAATCATAGTGAAGACTTATTATGTTGGAAGAATGCGCAGCCCATACATCTCGATTATCAGTTTGAGCCTCGTCCGGGTCATAAACCTTCGGAAGAGACAGAGGTGTATTTGTTGTATGATGACAATGCAATTTATTTTTTAATGTATTGTCATGATAAGCATATTGATAGTGTTGAACATTTGATTACGAAGCGTGGGAATGTATATCGACAGACGGATAATATTTATGTTTTTTTGGATACTTATCAGGATGGTCAGAATGCCTATGGATTCGGTGTTTCCATTGATAATGTACAAGATGATTTACGTATCACCAATCGTGGTGAAACCTTAGATCCGGAGTGGGATGCGGTATGGGAGAGTGCTACCTTTGTAGTGGCAGACGGTTGGATTGCTGAAATGAAAATTCCTTATGCAGCGATACGTTTTCCTGACAAAGATGTACAGCATTGGTCGATGGATTTATCCCGTGAAATTCGTCGTCGTAGAGAGACCATTAGCTGGTGTCCGATACCGCCCGATATGCCTGCCTTCTTGCCTAAAATGCGACCTGTCCAGGGCGTGAAAGATATTCACTCGCCACTTCGTCTTTCTGTTACGCCTTATGCTTCGGCGTATTTGTTTCCGCAGAATAATGGTCTTTCTTTTCAGAATAAAATTGGTGCCGACTTGAAACTCGGATTGAGTAAGAGTTTCACGGTAGACATGACCTTGATTCCGGACTTTGGTCAGGTAATCAGTGATCAGTTAGTAAAGAACTTGACGGCCTATGAAGTGCAGTATGCAGAACGTCGTCCATTCTTCTTAGAAGGCGCAGAGCTCTTTGCGAAGAATGATTTGTTTTATAGTCGTCGTATTGGTGAGATTTCGAATTATCATTGGTATCATGATGCGGATAGCAATTATCAATTTAAGAACGATGTCTCGCAAAGTAATTTGCTAAATGCGTTTAAGTTGAGTGGAAAGAGTGCAAACAACTTATCTGTAGGCGTTTTGAATGCGGTCACGCAACAAGTGAAATTACAAGCCATTAGTAGAACGGGTTCCGAACATGAAGCGATTTATGAACCATTTTCGAATTATAATGTGCTGGTAGTAGACAAGACGATTGGCAAAACGAATTCGCATTATGGGTTGATCAATACGAGTGTATTACGCGCTGATAAGGGTTATACCTCGAATGTTACGGGCGCGGATTTGAAATTACTGACGAAAGATTTTCGTTATCAATTGTATTGGCAAGGGGACAGGAGTTATTCTGATGGTTATTGGAAAGAGAAGGGAAGTCTGCAAGCAGGATATCGTCAGCGATTGTTGTTGGCGAAGGTGGCTGGTTTGTGGCAGGGAGGGTATAAATTAGATTTGGTGAGTGATCATTTTGAGATGAACGAGATGGGTTATTTACCGAAGCGGAATTATTTTCATCAGCAGTTGATGTTACAGAAGCAGGTGATACAGCCTACGAAACACTTTTTGAATAGTGTGAAGATTTTGGCGTATGATGAAGAATATTATTTTGCGAACGGGCAGAATATGTATCGGCAGTTGACGGCGAAGTTTAAGGCAGATTGGCGAAACTATCTGACCATGGTGATCTATGGTTTTGTGCAACCGTTTAAAGTGCATGATTATTATGATCCACGTGTGGCAGGGCGTTTTGTGGTATTGCCGGGCAATGAGCAGGTGGGATGTTATTTCTCTTCTGACTATAGAAAGACCTTAGCTTTTGATGTTTCCATAGATTATAATCGTTGGGAGCGCAAGGGCACGGAGCGTTTGGACTGGATGATTGCGCCACGGTGGAAGGTGAATCGTCGTTTGTTGATCAATGCATCGAGTAGCTGGAGTAAGGGCCGTAATCAATTAGGCTTTTGTAATTTGGAGTTAGATAAGATTTATTTCGGAGAGCGTAATGTGCAGAATGTCGAGAATATGTTGTCGGGGATTTATACGATTAGTAATCGAATGAGTGTGAATTTGGATGTGCGACATTATTGGAGTAGCGGACGTTATACGCGTTATTATTTGTTGGAGGAGAATGGACAGTTGCGCGTAACGAAGCCGGATTTCAGTGCCGACTATGACTTCAACGCGTGGCAGATGAATTTGTTATATACATGGCAGATTGGTCCGGGACGCTTTGTAAGTTTTGCTTGGAAGAATTTGATTAATCAGGATAATGCGGGTGAGCGAGATTATTATTTAGAGAACTTGAAGTATACGTTTTCGCAGCCATTGTTAAATTCTATTTCGGTGAAGCTGTTGTATTATTTAGATATCGGTAGTAAAATAAGCGCTAGGACGATGTTCTAGAGGGCGCTTTAAAGTTTATTATGAATATTGTTTGGTGTAGTGGATTATTAAACGTATCTTTGCATTCTTGAAATCGCGGGGTGGAGCAGTTGGTAGCTCGTCGGGCTCATAACCCGAAGGTCATAGGTTCGAGTCCTGTCCCCGCAACATTAGAAAAGCCAGTCGAAAGACTGGCTTTTTTCGTTTTCATAGTTAGAGAAAGCTTTTTAAGGTTCGTGGGGTCCCGTTCCGTCCCGAACGTTCGGGACTTCGGAACTTCGGGACGAACCTTGGCGGTGTGGCTAATTAAGTATTAAGAATTAAGAATGAAAAATTGAAATAAGTTCCAATACTTAAGTTTTGTTTGCATTGAGGTTCAATACTCTAACGTAAATAAAGTCTACAGACAATTCTTAATCTTTAATCCTTAATTTTTAATCATTCATTATTCATTTTTTTGTGTAACCTCTGTTACCGAATCATTTTCTGAATTAACGTATCTTTGCTTCGTTAAATAACACCACATGTCGAAGCCGTCATCCATGATCCTATCTGTTTTGAAAACACAATGTCCGCATTGTAGAGAAGGATTTCTGTTCAAACACAATAACCCTTATAATCTTTCGAAGCCGATACTCGACATGCACGACCATTGTCCGGTTTGTAATCAATTGACGGAAATTGAAACGGGCTTTTGGTGGGGAACCGGCTACGTGAGCTATGCACTCTCTATCGCCGTTTCAGTAGCTACCGTTATCGCCTTCTCTTTGTTTGTAGGCTGGAAAGCCGATTATAGCTTTTTGTGGTACCTTATCGCAAACGCTCTGATTCTTGTTTTAGCCGTTCCTTACCTTGTACGCCTTTCTCGTACTATCTGGATGTCGTTTTTTGTCTACTATGATCCCAACTGGCGTCAAGAGAAGAATTAAGCAAAAAATCGTATCTTAGAGGGGACTATGAAAACCTCTCTCCTAAGTATTCTCTCCTTATTTTTTATAGGGACTCTTTCGGCGCAAACACTGACTTTCTCGGTGAATGCTGTCTCCGGCGCCTATTTTGTCGATAGCAAAGGCTATTCTTTGTCGACTACCATTGGTGAAATGGCCATGGTAGAATCCTTTCAGAATGCCATTGGTTCACAAAATTATTGGCTCACGCAAGGCTTTCAACAAGCAGATCCTGAAGAGATGAGTGGCGTGAACGACCTAAGTACTGGCGATTGGAATGTTTATCCTAACCCGAACGCAGGCAACTTTTTCTTGCAAACACCGTCTACAATTAGTGAGGTACGCGAACTCCTTTTAATCAATGCACTTGGCCAGATAATCACTCCTGTTTATACAAACACAAACGGACTCATTAACATTCGTACAAAGAGTCTTGCAGCAGGCGTTTATTTCCTGCAAGTAAAGGCTACTACGAACAATGGTCAATCTACTCTTTATACTACTCCTGTTCAACTTTTTAATTAAACTAATGAAAACCCGTTTACTCAGCATTCTCGTTTTGTTGGCACTTTCTTTAAGCGTGTCGGCACAGGTCCCTCAATCTATGAACTACCAGGCTGTCGCTCGCGACGCAAATGGTGTCGTGATGAGCAATCAAAATATTTCTATTCAACTTTCTGTATTAGATGGCTCTGCAACAGGCACGGTCTCTTATATGGAGCGTCATAACGTGACGACCAATACCTTCGGTTTATTTACCGTAGCCGTTGGTCAGGGACAAGCGATGACAGGGACCTTCTCTGCAATCAATTGGGCAAGTGGCTCGAAATGGATGAAAGTAGAAATGGATCCTACCGGAGGAACAAACTACAGTACCATGGGCGTTTCACAATTGTTGAGCGTTCCTTACGCATTGTATGCAGCGAACGGAGGCTCTTCTTCTGTAAACGTAACACCTACAATCAGTGGTAATGGTACAGCCGCGAATCCGCTCAGCATCGCTCAGCAAGGTGCGACTGTGGGTCAGACCTTAATTTGGAATGGTACTACCTGGGTGCCTGGCACCATCACTGGATCAGATAATTGGGGAACACAATCTGCGGTTACCACGCCTTCTTTAACAGGTAATGGTACCGCTGCTTCACCATTGGATATCGCTTCGCAAGGTGCTGCCACCGGACAAGTATTGGGATGGAATGGTACGGCTTGGGCGCCAGTTACTTTGAGCAGTGGAACCGGTGCTGGTGACAATTGGGGTTCACAAGTGGCTATCACCACTGGGGCGATTACTGGTAGTGGTACTGCCGCTTCGCCTATTGATCTTGCGTCACAAGGTGCGAGTACTGGTCAGGTTTTGAAATGGAATGGCGCTGCTTGGGTGCCTGGCACTGATAATAGTGGTAGTACTTATACAGCAGGAACAGGTATTAATATTGCTGGTACGACTATTTCAAATACAGGAGACATTAATCCATTAGATGATATCACTAATACAACTAGTGCGGGTGGTGATTTAACAGGTACTTACCCAAATCCAACCGTTGCCAATATTCAAAATCGTCCGGTCTCTACTACGATGCCTAGCTCTGGTCAGGTATTAACCTGGAATGGCGCTGCATGGACACCTGCGACTCCTAGCACAGGTACAACTTATACAGCAGGAACAGGTATCAGTATTGCAGGTTCGGTAATTAGTAATACTGGTGATCTAAGTACAACGAATGAATTGCAAACTTTATCTATTGCGGGTAATCAATTGACTATTAGCAGTGGTAACAGTGTAACCTTACCAAGCAGTGGTGGCGGTTCTTATACTGGTGGAACAGGGATTACTATTACTGGTGGTAATGTGATTAATTCTAACTGGACATTATCTGGTACAGATATTTACAATAACAACGCTGGTAACGTGGGCATCGGTGGTGTAGCTGCTGCAACTGATAAATTATTAGTTACACCGGGTACCGTGAATGGCGGTTTGCGTATTAATAAAACAAATGCAAATACGAGCTCTTATGGTTTGTGGAGTTTAAATAATTATACCGGTCATAATTCAGTAGTGACTTCAGGGTTTAAAGGAACGACGGTTTATTCAGGATTTAGCTTTAGTGATCCAGCTTTACATGTCAATCAAACGAATGGTAATACTGGTATGATTGTATTACGTAAAAAGGGTACGGCAATTATTGCTCCGGGTATCGCAGCTTTGAATGGTGACGGTATTGGTGGTTTCTTCTATACGGCCGATTCTTCAACTGCAGGTATGGACGCTCTAGTAGGCTATTATGATGGTGCATCCAAATTTGCAGTAGGTGCAAGAGGTCGTAATTTCGGTACTTCACGTGGCTATGGTCTAGAAGGTGATTATTTAGGGACTTCTGATACATCTGGCGGTGTTATAGGTTATGCATTTAATACTAGTGCTGCTTTAGGAAATTATAACTATGGCGTAGTAGGTGTTTATCATTTCGCTACTTCTTATGGTGCGGGTGTTTGGGGTGTTGCAGGTGATACAATCTCTGTCTTCCCTGGTGGCGGTACCGACTATGGCGTCTTCGGCGCTGATCCAAATGGATTCGGATTTGCTGTTTATGGCGATGGTGCAATGGCTTGTTCTGGAACGAAATCTGCTTCTGTACCGACTTCTCAAGGAAATCAACTCGTGTATTCTATAGAGAGTCCTGAAAACTGGTTTGAAGATTTTGGAACAGCTACCTTAGTAAATGGTGTTGCGACTATTAATTTAGATCCGATGTTTATGGAGATAGTGGTTATCGATGCACAACATCCGATGGTAGTTACGGTAACTCCGGAAGGCGATTGCAACGGTGTTTACGTAGTGAAGGGAACAAACAGTTTTCAAATTAAAGAATTGAATAATGGTCATTCGAATGTTTCTGTTAGCTATCGTATCACTGCGAAGCGTGCAAACTATCAAGACCATCGCTTCGGTAGCGACCCTACCTACGGCGCAGGTGATACACGCAGCAAATTCCATTACGTAAGTCCTCGTCCGATGAACTACGATACAATGGTGGAAATGACACGTGCTAAGAAAGCGTCACAACGCAGTGCCAGTTCTAATATCGCTCGCCCTGGTACACGTGCGAAAGTATTGGAATTCAAGCGTAAATAAGATTGATTTTTCATTAGCTAAAAAAGACCGTTTTTACGGTCTTTTTTAGCTAATAGTCATACTTTTGTAAGATGAATTATGAGGTGGTAATTAGTACTGGTCAAGCAACTGATGTTGATCGCTGGAACAGCTTAGCGGTACGTAACGGTAATTTGATTCATCATGCCCTTTCAGCTGAGGTAGATACTTTTTTTAGTAGCGAATCTATTTATATTGAAATTCTAAAGGACCACAATTTAGTCGCAGGGTATCGCTTCTCCTTCAATGAATCTAAACGACTGCCTAATTTCTTACGATATATAAGTAGGAGAGCCAATTTTTGGAGCGAAGCCATGCATTCCGATGAGGTCGATTTAGTAGAAATTGAATCCATATTAAGTCGCGCCATAAACGATTACCTACACAAGCAGAGAATTGTTAAAGTACTCTATATCGACTATTACGGTTATGGTATCACTCCTTCTATTTTTAAGCGTAAAGATTCCGCTAAATTTAGAATCGCACAGCTTGATCTTAGCTTAAGCGAAACAGAGCTGTGGGATAATATCCATTCTAAACATCGTAATGTTATTCGCAAGGCGGAGAAGAATCAGGTGCGTGTTGAGCTTAGTACGGATATTGATTTGTTTATACGGTTATTGCAGACAACGTATGAAGGACAAAGTGGACATAGCGCACCGAATATTCTTTATATAAAATCATTATATGAAAAATACGCTCCGTCAGGTAATATTCTAATTTATATCGCTTACCATGAGGAAACCGCTTTTAGCGCCTCTATCGTGACGACCTGCGGGGAAGTGGCCTACTATGCCTTCGCCGGTAATATCAAGAATTTCTGGCTTTCCGGGCAAATCATTCAGTGGCATATTATGAAAGACCTCAAAGCAAAAGGCTTTAAAAAATATGTATTAGGTCAAGTAAAAAGTGAGTCTGATACAAGCTCGGATAATGATAAGTTTACCAAGGGGATTAGTCCATTTAAAATGCGTTTCGGCCCCGCACTAGCAGAGGGAGTTTCAACGGTTATAACCTTAAAACCATTTGCCTCTTTTCTTTGGAATGTGTTGGTGAAGATTTTGATTCGTAAGTGATTTTTCGCGCTTAACTATACATGCAAAAATTCTTCTTATAATCGTACTTTTGCATTCATGAAGAAAATTGATCAGCTCATTTTGCGCTCTTTCATACCGCCGTTTTTTGCGACGTTCTTCATCACTTTGTTTGTGCTGCTCATGCAATTCATCTGGAAATATATCGATGATATTGCTGGTAAAGATTTAGGTTTCATAGTAATCGCCAAACTCTTATTCTATACCTCTGCAAGCTTAGTACCTATCGCCCTTCCGCTTGCTTGTTTATTAGCAAGCATCATGACCATGGGTGCCTTAGGTGAACACTTTGAGCTTGTTGCTTTCAAATCATCCGGTATAGGCTTGGGACGTTTTATGCGTGGAATGATTTTCAGCGGTATCGTCATTTCAATGATCGCTTTCCTCTTTTCTAACTATCTGATTCCTGTTGCTAATTTGAAAGCTGGTTCTTTATTATACGACGTTCAATCTTCACGACCAGCACTCAATATTAAGGAAGGCGTTTTTTATAATGGCATCGATGGCTATAGTATTCGTATCGGTCATAAAGATCCTTCTGGTACAGGCATTCACGACATCATGATCTATGATCATACTAGCGGACGAGGATGCGATAATGTGATCACGGCGCGTGACGGAGAGATGTTCATGACCGAAGATAAGCGTTTCTTGTCTATCAAATTATTACAAGGACATCACTATGAAGAGCTGCCACCGCAAAGTGCAGATCGCCAAGGGGAGTTTGTGCGCACCGACTTTGATTCCTATCAACGTTATTTCGATCTTTCAGCATTCACCTTAGAACGTACGAATGAGAGTATGTTCAAGAGTCATTATCAAATGATGAACCTTTCGCAATTGACGAAGGACATCGACACTTTAAAAATTAGTAAAGCACAAACAGGTGATCGCTTATTCGATTATATCTATCGTAGCTTTCAACCGCAGTTTCTGCCAGATACCAGTTTAGCAGTTGTACCCGCTCCGGAAAAGAACTTGCCTAGCTATTATGCGGGCACTTTACAAGGACTAGATCGCAAAAATGCGTTTATCAAAGCAACGCCTATCGCTCGCGATATGGAAGCCTATGCCTCGAACGCCGTTAGGGATAACGAGTTTATGGACATCAATATTGCGAAAGAAAATAGCGAGTGGCATAAGAAATTCACCTTGTCAATCGCCTGCCTTTTGTTGCTATTGATTGGTGCACCTCTCGGAGCGATAATCCGTAAAGGCGGATTGGGAATGCCTTTGGTGGTAGCGGTTATTTTCTTTGTGATCTTCCACATCCTCAACCTAGGTGGATGGAAAATGGCTGAAGGATTGATTTTACCTGCTTGGATTGGTGTTTGGTTGCCTATCATCGTTATGACGCCAATTGCGATTTTGCTGATTCGCATGGCACGCAACGACGCGGCTGTTTTCAGAATTGAAGCTTATCAACAGCTTTTTAGAAGAATCGCGCAGCTGTTTAATAAGAAAAAATCTAAGTGATTCTTTTAGAAATCTTAACTAATATCAATCTTCACTTACAAAGCTTCGTTGTATCTTCGCAGCGCATATGCGTATTTTACTCCACTATCTCCGTCCCTATCGTTGGCTAGTCTTCTTGACTATGCTTTTGGCAACCATTAATACTGGCTTCTCCCTATGTGATCCCATCATCCTAGGAAAAGTCATCAACTTAGCAAATGATTATGCACACAATCATTCTAAGTTTAGCTTTGATATCTATTTCAAAAGCTTTTCTTTTTCAAGACCTGGTGTTGTATTGTTATTGCTATGCTCTATCAGTGTAGCGATGATCAGTCGTGTTGCTAAGAATTTTCAAGATTATGTATTGAATGTTATTATTCAAAAATTCGGAGCACGGGTTTTTACCGATGGTTTACAACATGCCATGAAATTACCGTACCAAGAATTTGAAGATCAACGCAGCGGTGAAACACTTTCAGTTTTACAGAAAGTACGTTTAGATACGGAAAAGTTCATGACTAGCTTCATCAATATCCTTTTCGGCGTAATGGTGGGAATCATATTCGTCATGGTATATGCTAGTATCTTCATTCATTGGTCGATTCCAATTGCTTACTTCGTAGGCATCGCCACTTTAACACTTATTACCAACAAGCTGAGCAAAAAAATTAAAACGATTCAAAAACAAATAGTTGGTCAAACGAATTCATTAGCCGGTACTACGACAGAGTCCTTACGTAATATCGAACTAGTAAAGAGCTTGGGCTTAACGAATCAAGAAGTAGAACGCTTAAATAAAAATACGTATAAGATTCTTGGTTTAGAATTAACGAAGGTAAAGCGTTTGCGCAGTATCAGCTTTGTCCAAGGAACAGTTGTAAATACATTAAGACAAGTAATCATGTTTGTTTTAATGTGGTTGATCTTTAAAGACAAGATGAATGCGGGTCAGTTAGTGACGATGCAGATCTTCTCTTTCTTTGTTTTTGGTCCATTACAAGAGATAGGAAACATCCTTTTAAACTACCGTGAAGCAGAAGCTTCTTTGAATAATTTCCATGCGTTGATGGAAAAATCACCGGAGCCACAACCGGCTTCGGCAAAGCATCTTGAGCCTGTGAAAGAATTATCCTTCGAAGGGGTGAGCTTTCAACATCGTACCGCTCGTCATAAAGCAATCGACGGCATTAGCTTCGATGCGAAGCAAGGTGAAACCATCGCTTTTGTAGGACCAAGTGGTTCGGGAAAAACTACTTTGATGAAATTGTTGGTTGGCTTGTATCGCCCATTAGAAGGACGTATCAAGTACAATCAATTGGCGCATGATGAAATCAGGTACGACGACTTGCGCAACCAAATTGGTTTTGTAACGCAAGACACACAACTTTTCTCTGGTACTATTCGTGAGAACTTGATGTTCGTTCATCCAGGAGCTAGTGATGAGGAATTGAATAAAGTATTACAACAAGCTTCTTGTCAGAATTTGTTATCACGTGCTGAAAATGGCTTGGAGACAGTAATTGGTGAGGGTGGATTGAAATTGTCAGGTGGTGAAAAGCAACGTTTATCGATTGCACGCGCTTTGTTACGTCAGCCGCATTTGTTGTTGTTTGACGAAGCTACTTCGGCACTAGATTCTATCACGGAGGAAGAAATTACGAATACTATTCGTAGCATTTCAGAAGGTCGTTCACAAATTTGCGTTTTGATCGCACACCGTTTGAGTACGATTATGCATGCAGATCGTATTTATGTATTGGAACGGGGTAAGGTAGTAGAGACAGGTTCACACGATCAGTTGTTGAACGAGAAAGGCTTATACTACGCGATGTGGCGTCAACAGATTGGTGAACGTCGCTCAGGAGAGTGATTGCGCGATTTGTAGAATTTCTTCAGCGAAGATACGGTCGTTATTTAAACGGGGAATCTTATGTTGCCCACCTAGCTTTTGTTTGCTGCGCATCCATTGATAAAAAGTATCACGTGGAAGGCTTTTAACCACTGGCATCCGCATACCTAAGTCTTTATTACGCTTCGCTTCGTAATCGCTATTTACTGCTTTCAGGAAATTGTCGAGGATGAGTGTAAACGCAAATAGGTCGTTAGGTGCTTCTTCAAATTCTATGAGCCATTCGTGTGTACCAACGATGTTTCCATCATTATAAATCGGGCATGCAGTGTATTCGCGAATTTTACTGCCGGTAGCCGTGGCAGCCCTTGCAATCGCAATGTCAGCGTTATTAACCATCAACTCTTCTCCGAAGGTATTGATATAATTCTTCGTCCTTCCCGCTACTTTAATTTTAAACGGATGTACAGACGTGAAGGTTACCGTATCCCCAATTTTATAACGCCATAAACCGCCGTTCGTGCTAATCACCATGGCATAGGACTTTCCGAGCTCTACCTCTTCTAATTGCAAAGTATTCGGCTGTTCGCGATCGATGTCTTCTAAAGCAATGAACTCATAGAAAACGCCATAGTCCAACATCAATAACATATCATCTGCCTTGGGTTCCATTTGTATTCCAAAGAATCCCTCGCTCGCGTTATAGGTTTGGTAAAACAAAGTAGGCATCCCTTTAAATAACTTTTCAAACTGCTGTCTGTAAGGCGTAAAGCTCACGCCTCCGTGAATATACAACTCCAATTGTGGCCATACCTCTTGTACCGACTTCGCTCCCGTACGCTCTAATAAACGTTGTAACAAAACAAGGGTCCAAGTCGGAACACCAGCAATATGCGTGATACTTTGTGTAATGGTGGTATCCAACATTCGTTCGATCTTCTCTTCCCAATCTTCCAACAGCGCGACCTCTAACTCAGGCGTCCGTAATACATTTCCAATCCATGGCATGTTCTGATTCAATACCGCGGATAAGTCGCCATATGCGGATTGATGATTCAATGGATTGACTTGATGACTACCGCCCATGACGAGTCCTTTCCCCGTAAACAAAGTGCTTTGCGGGTGATTGTAACAGTATAAGGTCAGCAAATCTTTTCCGCCTTTATAATGACATTCATCTAATGAATCCTGACTGATGGGAATAAACTTCGACTTGTCAGAGGTGGTACCACTCGACTTTGCAAACCAGGTGATGTCTGAATACCAAAGCACTTGTTGCTCCCCTTTCATCGTTCGCTCGATATAAGGCTTTAGGGATTCATAATCTTGAAGCGGCACTCTTTCTTTATAGGCTTTGATTGTATCAATGTCATCATAGCGATACTGCTCGCCCCACTGCGTGTCTTCTGCCAAGTGTATCAACTTCGAAAAAACCTGCTGTTGGGTTTCTATAGGCTCATCCATGAACGATTGGATCTGGTCGAATCGTTGTTTGAAATACCAAGAAAGCAAGGAGTTGAAAAATGACATAGTGCGAAGTTAACGACTTACTTCTAATAATCTTCTGTCTAATAACATGCCGAGTAAATCGCTAATGAGATAGGAGAGCCAAGTAAAGAAAGCGACTAGGGTAAAGATGGCAATGATAATTGGATAGTCGTGTGTGGCGATTGAATCGAAGAGTAAAGCACCCATTCCCGGAATGGAAAAAACACTTTCAATGATAATCGCTCCGGCAATAGAAGCGGGTACTGCATGTGCTAAGAGTTGTAACAAAGGAACATAGCTCAAGGGCAATGCATAACGGTAAGCAATTTGTTTTTCAGAAATTCCGTTCATGCGTAGAAAGCTGGCGAAGTGCATTTCAAGTCCTTGCTTCACTTTCTCTTGGACGGTGCGCGTAACGAAGACGAAATGGGAATAGCTATAGGTGAGGATGGGCAGAATTAAGTAAGGGATACTTTGCCAGAAATGTTGCGCATTGCTAGGTGCTATACCTGAAGAGGGAAATAATGCGATGTTATCTGGATTGGCAAATAGAAAGAGTAATAGACCGGCTACAAAGAAAGTTGGTAAAGCAGGAAGCGTGAATTGCAGTAGACGAACGAAGGTGCTGCGTTTACTTTGCGGATTTAAAATGGAATGAACAGCGAAAGGGATACTGAATAAGTAGGCGAGAAGGATAGAAAGAATACTCAGTAAAAGGGAGATTTTAATCGAACTGAATATGCGAGAAGAAACCTTCGCTCCGCTACGTAAAGAGTGACCCATGTCTCCGCGTAGCCATCCCTTTTGATCGATTCCATTACCGAATAAAAAGCGATGAAACTGATTGTCGCTATAAAAATGGATGTTTGGAATATAGTGCTTCCAAGGGTGTTTGTTCGCGATGGCTTTGGAATATAATTCGTTTTCTTTTTGCGTCAATAAGCTACGCAGACTATCGCTTGTTTCGAATTCAAGTGCGACGAGTGTGTGGACATACGCTTGTTCGGTGGCGGTCCATTGTCCAGTTAAGGTGTTTAAATCACTGGCTTTAGCGCGAATGTTTTCAGATGGAATACGGGGCAGTGTATCACAATCTCCGAGTCCTGAAAAAGCGAAATAGAATAATGGAAGATCGAGTCCTTCTTGGTGACGAATTTGCTGACGGAGACGGTATTCTAAAAAGGGATCGCGTGCTGTGTTTTCAGTCGCATTCAGTTTTTGTGTGAGCGCATCGCCCGGGAGATGTGTCGCAGCGTAAAATACAATGAGGCTAAGCAATACAAGACTAGGTATTGCTATCAGTAAACGATACAGTAATGATTTTAGCAGCGTGCGATGCATAACTCGAAGTTAAAGATATGCACTGAGGAATTTTAATTAAAAGTTTCTACTAATTCATCTGGGGATAGAACAGTTATTTCAGCGTTTTTGAAATCTTTTAAGTTGCGTGTTACGATACATTCCATTTTATCAATTGAATTTGCCGCAACAATTTGCAATGAATCTTCGAAATCTTTATGCTTAGATTTCAAACTCTTTCTAATAATTTCATCGTCAATTGCTATTACATTCACATATACCAGCAGTTGGTCGAGAAGAACTCTTAATTCCTTTTCTTCCACATGTTTTTTCAAAAGATAATGGGACGTAGCAATGGCATGCGAGGAGGTATACAGTTTTAATTTCTTAGATTCAGATTGTTTGAAAATTTCAACGGCATACTTACTGAAAGGTTTTCTGTCTGCAATTAAATCAACTATTATGTTTGTATCTACAAAAATCCTTCTCATAAATGTTTCTTTTCAAAGTATTCTCGTAATTCCGCTTCTTCATCAAAATCTTTAGGCAGTTTAACTGCACCTAAAAGTTTTTTTAATCCTGGTGAAAGGTTACTTGTGTTGTCTTCCTCACTTGTAATTGTAACAAGATAATCTTCGACAATTTCTGATAAGCTTCTCCCTGTTTCTTTCGCGTAGAATTTTGCCTTTTCTATGACACTTTTTTCTACCGTCAATGTCAATTTTGTTGTCATCATACGTGTATTTATTACAAATATACGTGTATTGCTTTATTAAGCCAAATATTAAATAATAACGCGCAATGCTTGAGTTTTATTATCCCCTTTTACATATAGAATATAAACACCTTGTTGCAAAGCTGAAAGGTCAATGTGATGCGGGTTTGAGATAGTTGAACACACTAGTTTTCCATTAATAGTATAAACCGATATCTGATCTATTTGGGTAATACCTTCAATTGAAAACACATTTTCTTCGATTTTACGAACAGACCAAAGTAGATTATTGCTTTGAATGTTATTAATGCCATTTGCCGCCACACAGCTATGACGGGAGAAGAAATCCCAAATTTCCGCACTCGCATTGATATCCATATTGATGGTGCC
>JAPJNH010000013.1 GCA_026461075.1 Chitinophagales bacterium | reverse complement strand
TTTTAGAATTAACGAATAAATGCACTAAAATGTTCTGCGAATATAATCATTTGCGGCGCTTTCTTTTATGACTTCTCTCAGCTTGTTTCACTCTTTGGCCAAAATTAATAGGTTTTCCTATAACAGCGCTTGGTAACGGGGTTCTTAGATGGGCTGAGAGGGTAGGAGCGATATCGCAGATGCTGATAGCATTCGTGATTGTTTTTCGAGGAATGCCTGCTCCCCACCAAAGTAACGGTACATGCGTATCATAACTATAGGCAGCTCCGTGCGAAGTGCCTTTCTCCATATTTTCAATCCAATTTGGACGAAAGACTAAAACTAGGTCTCCGCTTCTATTTGGAAAGATTCCTTGGCTAATTTTATCACGGAGTTCTGTTGGCAGATTTTGCAGACCTTGGTTACGAAGATCGATCACTCTTTCTAGTCCTTCGAAAACATGGCCATCAAAAAAACTATTAATTGTTGCACTTACAAAACGTGCTTCTAGTCCGCGATTAGCAATTAATGTTCTGTTGAGGAATATTTGCTGATTTTCATAATTGATAATCCAATCTCCTTTACCTAATCTTTGGTTGAGATAAGATTTTAGCGAATCGATTATGGCTTTTGTTTTAATAACCCCTCCAGGTAGTCTTTGTGCTTGCAAAAATCCTGGGACATCGCTCGCGCCGTGATCGGCTGTTAAAAAGACTAAAACATGCTCACGTCCATACTGGCGATCCAAGTAAGTTAAGAGGCTATCAATATCTTGGTCTAATTGAATATAGGTGTCTTCAATTTCCAAGCTTGAAGGACCGAATAAATGCCCGACATAATCTGTGGATGAAAAGCTGATACTTAAAAAATCGGTTTGATGGGGAGTTGATCCCAATTGCTCATTTTGCAGAGCTGCAATTGCTAATTGACGTGTCAGATGATTGCCAAATGGCGTAGCACGAATTATTTCAGCGCCAAGTGTTGCATTGCGGCTTAGGTGATGTGGGAACGCGGAGTTATTATCGAAGACGAATTTGTTTTCCCATTGATTTGAATCAGGGCAGATGTCGTTATTTACATAACGATACAAAGGTTGAGATAAATTCCAATCTGTATGTGCGTACTTGTCGGCTAGACGTTGATTGTTGAAGGATTGTACCCAATCAGGTAATCGGTCCATGTAATAGGTGCTAGAAATCCAATTACCGCTTGCGCCATCAAACCAATAGGCAGCATTTGCAAGGTGTCCTGCAGGTAAAATGGCTCCACGATCTTTTAGCGCGATCCCGATTGTCTTCGAACGATTATTATTGGCTAGTTTGATTTCATCGCTAATGGTTGTTGCCAATAGGTTTTTCGGTGACATTTGACCGGCGGCTTTTGTACTGCTTCCAATAGTTGACACAGTCGTGTCACTCACACAATAGGTTTCTTTTTTTAACAGATAATCATACCAGTCATTTCCAGCGATTCCGTGAAATGCGGGTGTTGTGCCTGTGAAAATGGAAGCATGTCCTGGAGCGGTATAGGTTGGGATATAATTGTAAAAAGTATTCGTGCAATTGCTTCCTTCTCGCATTAGTCGATTGAATCCATTCGCTCCGAAGTGATGATGGAAACGTTGTAGATAATCAAATTTCATTTGATCTACCACTATTCCAACAACCAGTACGGGCTTTTGATTATGTTTATGTTTTCCGGGATGTTTATGTCGTGCGCTGACCGAATTTGCAAGTACAAGACAAATAAATAGGATTAGAATTTTATTTAAACGCATCGTACATGTATTGAGGATGATAGGTAATTAATAGCGCAATTTGTGATTGGCGTAATAGTACATAGCCAGAAGGATATTTGGCAGAAAATCTACGCGGACTTGGCAATACTGCGGCTAGTCGTGCACATTGGTAACGATTCATTTTCTTTGCAGAAATCCCGTAACAATGGCGTGCAGCGGCTTCTACACCGAATCGATTATCGTTTTGTTCTACCACATTCAGGTAAACTTCCATGATGCGTTTTTTTGACCAGAATAATTCGATCAAAACGGTGAAGTAGGCTTCAAATCCTTTACGAATGAAGTTTCTCGAAGGAAATAGAAAAACGTTTTTGGCAACTTGTTGTGAAATAGTGCTCGCTCCAATTTTCTTTTTGTGCGTTTCATTGTATTTGACAGCGCGATTAATTGCGTCGAAGTCGAAGCCATGGTGGGTAAGGAAGTTGTCGTCTTCACTCGACATGACGGCTATCGGCATATGTTTCGACATATCTTCAATGTCTACCCATTCTTTATAGATGGATTTATCTTTTTCATCCGAGAACCACAGACTCACCTGACGTTGAGCCATCAGAAAGGTAAAGGGCGGGTTTATCCAACGGAGTAAGATTACCCAAATAACGGTAACGATTAAAAACCATTTTAAGATTTGTAATGCGATTTTAGCAATTCTCCAGGCCATAGTGCGAAAATATAAAAAGCAATGTATTTGTCGACTTAAAAAATAATGTAGCTTTGTATTTAGATGTTTGTCTAAATAATGTTTGATGAATCAAATTTTTAAAGCTTTAGGGGATCCGACGCGGCGCGAGATTTTAGAGATCTTACGCGAGCGAGATTTTTCTGCCGGAGAAATTGCGGATCGCTTTAATTTTTCGAAGCCTACTATTTCGCATCATTTGGAATTATTACACCAAGCAGGTTTGGTACGCCGTTATAAGGAAGGTCAGTTTGTTTATTACGCCTTATATACGACTGTCTTGCAGGAAGCCTATGCGTGGCTATTAAGTATTAGTGAAAAACAAAAGAAAAAGAAATAATTATGGAACAGCCTAATCCTAAATTTAAACCGAATAAATTTCAGGAAGCAATTTTACTCTTGCTTATTTTAATTCCTGGTGTTTTTTATTTAGCGCTACGGGATAAACTTCCGGCGCAAATACCGACGCATTGGGGTGCTGATGGTAAGCCTAATGATTATTCTTCTCCTTTAGAAGCTTTAGCACTTTCACTCGGAGTGGGTGTTTTTGTTTGGGGAATAACACTGGTGGCACCGATTCTGGATCCGAAACGCAAGACCTATCAGTTGGGTCCGGATGTGTTTTTTAAAATTCGTTTCACGATACATCTTTTCTTGTCCATAGTAATGTCCTCTTCTTTTTTAATTGGCGCAGGTTATGATTTCTCCATGGGTAAAATAGTGATTGGAGGTATGATGCTTTTGTTTACGATTCTTGGGAATTTTATGGCCAATATTCCTCCTTCTTATTCTTTTGGAATTCGTTTGCCATGGACCTTGAACAGTGAAAGCAATTGGCGTAAAACACATCGTCTAGCGGCCAAACTTTGGACTGTGTTAGGGATAGTAGGCTTCATTCTCGTTTTCTTAGTCCCTGAAATTTATTTCCCTTTTATCGTTTTTGGATGTTTAGGAGTGATGGTAGGGGTGCCGGTTATCATGTCCATTTACTGGTTTAAAACAGAGGAAAACTAAAGGCGTCTTTATTCTTTTATAGCCTCTTCATTTTAGGTCTAAATTCCGTATATTCGCGACTTATATCCAACCTATATGTCAGTGAAGTACCCTGAGTTTAAGTTTTTAGATTTTACCGCAGTTGAAGCAGAGGTGAATACCTATTGGGAGACTGCTAAAGTATTTGAACGTAGCATTCGCGAACGCGACAATGCGCCTTCCTTCGTTTTTTATGAAGGTCCACCTAGTGCGAATGGCGTACCGGGTATTCACCACGTAATGGGTCGTACGATTAAAGACTTGTTCTGTCGTTATAAGACCATGCAGGGCTTCAAAGTGAATCGCAAAGCGGGTTGGGATACACATGGTTTACCTGTTGAACTAGGGGTAGAAAAATCATTGGGCATTACTAAAGAGGATATCGGTAAGAAAATTACTGTTGAAGAATACAACCAGAAGTGTCGGGAAGAGGTAATGAAATACCAAGACAAGTGGGAAGCGCTAACTCGTATGATGGGTTACTGGGTTGATTTGAAAGATCCGTATATCACCTACGACAATAATTATATTGAATCACTTTGGTGGATATTAGAGCAATTCTATAAGAAGGGCTTGCTTTATAAAGGTCTTACGATTCAACCATATTCTCCAGCTGCAGGAACAGGATTGAGTTCGCATGAATTGAATCAGCCTGGATGTTATAAGCAAGTGAAAGACACCACTGCTGTTGCGATGTTTGAATTGGTGGCTGCTTCACAACAAGGGCATGCTGTTTTATCGAAAGTAAATGGTCCGGTTCATGTGTTAGCATGGACAACTACTCCATGGACCTTACCTTCCAATACGGCTTTAGCGGTTGGGGCTACTATCGACTATGTATTAATTGAAACTATCAATACCTATACCGCTCAGGTATGCTCAGTCATTTGCGCAAAGGCTTTAGTATCTAAGCATTTTAAGGCTGAAGGAGAGAATCTTGATTTTTCAAGCTATAAAGCGGGAGATAAAATCGTTCCATGGAAATTGGTCGCTGAGATGAAGGGTGCTGATTTGGTCGGTTTATCTTATCATCAGTTATTGTCTTTTGCCGCTAATGATGTATCTGCATTAGAAGGTTCAAGTGAAGCCTGGAGAGTGATTGCAGGCGACTTCGTTACGACAGAAGATGGAACAGGTATCGTGCACATTGCGCCTAGTTTTGGTGCTGATGACTTCCGCGTTGCTAAGCAGAATGGTATCGGTGCTTTAACCATGGTCGATCGTCGTGGTAAATTTTTAGCAGGGATTCAAGATGGTGTTTATTTGTTTGGGGAAGAATATGTGAAAGAGGCTTACTTAACTGATGTCGAAAAGCAATCGGCCTTTCAACAACAAAAGCAAGTCTTGGAGGCTGCAGGAAAAGTGAAAGAATTGAAGGCTTATTTAAGTGTGGATACGCGTATTGTATTGAAGTTGCAGGAAGAAGGGAAGTTGTTTAAGAAAGAAAACTACGAGCACAGCTATCCGCATTGTTGGCGTACGGATAAACCGGTATTATACTATCCATTGGATTCATGGTTTATAGCCGTGACCAAAGTGAAAGAAAGTATGGTGGCAAAAAACAAAACGATTAACTGGAAGCCAGAAGCTACAGGTACGGGTCGTTTTGGAAACTGGTTGGAAAATGCCAATGATTGGAATTTAAGTCGCTCTCGTTTTTGGGGTACTCCGTTGCCGATTTGGCGTACAGAAGATGGAAGCGAAGAATTGGTTATCGGTTCTTTGCAGCAATTGACGGACGAATACAAGAAGGCGCAAGCAGCTGGATTTAATACGGATAATAATTTTGTGTTTAAAGCGGATGGTTTGTTAGATATTGATCTACATAAGCCATTCGTAGATAAAGTGATCTTGTTGTCTTCAAAGGGCGAGGCCATGAAACGCGAGGCGGATTTGATAGATGTTTGGTTTGACAGCGGCGCTATGCCATTGGCACAATGGCATTATCCTTTTGAAAATGAATCTACCTTTACACAACAATATCCAGCTGATTTTATCGCGGAGGGGGTCGATCAAACACGTGGTTGGTTTTATACCTTACATGCGATTGCGGTTATGTTGCATGAAATTGATCCGGTGAAATATCCAGGTATTGCTTACAAGAATGTAGTGAGTAATGGCTTGGTTTTGGATAAGGATGGCAATAAAATGAGTAAGCGTCTTGGCAATGCGGTCGATCCATTTACTACCTTGCCAAAGTATGGTGCAGATTCAGTGCGTTGGTATATGGTTGAAAATGCCAATCCTTGGGATAATTTAAAATTTGATCCAGCGGGTGTGGATGAAACGCGTCGAAAGTTTTTTGGTACACTCTATAATACGTATAGCTTCTTTGCCTTGTATGCGAATGTCGATGGCTTCTCTTATAAAGAGACGGAAGTTCCTTTGGCTGAGCGTCCTGAAATTGATAGATGGATTATTTCATTATTAAACACCTTGAAAGGGGAGGTTAAGGATGCGTTTGAGGATTACGAACCAACAAAAGCGGCTCGCGCTATTCAAACGTTTGTGGATGAACATCTTAGTAACTGGTACGTGCGCTTATGTCGTCGCCGTTTTTGGAAGGGCGAATATGCTAGCGACAAAATCGCGGCTTACCAAACTTTGTATCAGTGTTTGGAAACCATCAGTCGTTTGATGGCTCCGATTGCTCCGTTTTTTGGAGAATGGTTGTATCGCAACCTAAACCAGACGACCCAATTGAATACAATTGATTCTGTTCACCTAACAGCGTTCCCTACTTTAGATACCGCAGCAATTGACAAGGAGCTTGAGGAAAGAATGCAAATGGCCCAAGATGTTTCGTCTTTGGTTTTGTCATTAAGAAAGAAAGTGAATATCAAGGTTCGTCAACCTTTGCAGCAAATCTTGGTTCCTTCCTTGAATGATCATTTTACAGATCAGTTAAAGAAAGTGGAGGGGTTAATTCTTAGTGAGGTGAATGTCAAGGAGTTAAAAGTAATCACTGAAGATTCTGGAGTAATTAAGAAGAAAATCAAGGCTAATTTCAAGTCATTAGGAGCTCGATTAGGTGCTAAAATGAAAGGAGCTGCTGCCGCGATTGGGGTATTAAGTCAGTCGGAAATCAATACTTTGGAGCGTTTAGGGCAGTTGGATATCCAAGTTGAGGGAGAAGAAATCCACATTTCTATGCAGGATGTGGAAATTTTGGCAGAAGATTTGGCAGGATGGCAGGTAGCTACCAAAGCAGGTTTGACGGTTGCATTAGATGTTACAATTAGTCAATCTCTTGAAAATGAAGGTATTGCGCGTGAGTTAGTGAATCAAATTCAGCGTTTAAGGAAAGATTCCGACTTAAAAGTGACTGATAGGATCAATGTTACCTTAGAGCAAAATACTTTAATGGAAAATGCAATAAATGAATTTTCCGCTTATATTTGTGACGAAATTTTAGCAGACAAACTCACATTAAGCGCCGGATTAACGTCCGACCACGCGATTGATATTAATGAGACAAGGCTAAAAATTATTGTCCAACCTTTAAATTAGTTTGCCATGGCGAAAAAACCAGCAACTAAAAAAACAGCCAGCAAACCGGCCCCTAAGAAGGCGGTAAAGCCCGTTGCAAAGACAGCTACTAAGCCTGCTCC
>JAPJNH010000124.1 GCA_026461075.1 Chitinophagales bacterium | reverse complement strand
CGCTCAAATGAACTTCAGTACCCTTTGCAACAGCATTTGACGGAGATGCAGCTGCTGAACGCGCACCGGTTTGGGCGGCTGTAATGGTATTTATTTGATTTTGTAAGGACTTGTTAGTGGAATCTAGACTTTTAATGGCTGAAATCAATACAGGAATTAATTCTATATAATTAAGTGCTTTTACGGATACTGCAGGATGAACGATATTCCCTAAACTATCTTCAGTAGCAGGATGGTTAATCACACGCACAGCACTTGGGATAACACGTTCTACTTCTTGTGCAAACAATCCAATTTGAGGATTACTATTTAATGAAAGGGATGGATAATTAGCAGAATCTAGTGTATAGATTTTAGGATGTAATCTTGACAAAATATGCAAGGAAGAATCGCTACTTAAATTGGCAACATTCGTTTTTACAATTGAGTCAGAAGTCCAAAAAACTCCTGTAGTAGTTCCAATATCTCCATTAAAATAACCAGCCCAAGCATTTTTACCTCCCGATTCACCGTATACGCCAGCATAAAATGTTGTTAAAGGTACACCGCTTCCTCCGACATAAGATGGTAAGGGGGCTGAAGGGTTTTGGACAGGCGAAATCACACCTCCATAAACACCTATTCGTGCATTTTTAAGTTTCAAGGAAGTAAAAGAATAATCATTATCCATCAATGGAAGCGCGCTGCTTTGCGGTCTATACGTTACAAACATTCCACCGATACATGTTCCCGCTGATAGCGAAGGGGCGCTGGATAATGTCCCTTCTATAGACACGCCCTGAACACCTATAGAATAACGACTATTATAGGCTATCCCTAGAACACCATCGCTTTGCAAATCGGCTCCACTAGATATTCCCATGGCACCTGTACCGCTCAAAAACAAGGTATTGCCTTTTGCCTCACTTAAAGACCCTATGTTATAGGCGATGTTTCCAGATGCAATACTATGGGTACCGATATTTCTACTTTGATTTGTGCTAGGTAAATTAGCCTGAATATTATTAATGACCTTATTCTCCACTAAAACACCCACCATATCTGTTGTTCCTGCAATATCATTATAATTTCCGTCATGGATAAATCGACCTGCGTATGCATTCGTATAGAACGGAGTAATTGGACTAGCTGTATTGTTTGTATAATTATACACATCCAATTTAGCTTGTAAAGGGGTACCGCAAGTATAGCCAATGCCAAGGTCGGCAGGATTATTGGCACTCATATCCGATTG
>JAPJNH010000123.1 GCA_026461075.1 Chitinophagales bacterium | reverse complement strand
GTTGCTTTTTCAGCAATAAGTTTAATTTTTCTTGCTGTGCCTCCACCTGTTTAGAAAGCATTTCCGCTAATCTCTCGTATTCGTTTAATTGATTTTTTAAGGTATTTATTCTTAGTAATTGATTCTGTTCGCCTAAGTAATATTCAAATTGTTCTTTAGCAGCAATGTAATTGTTAAAAGACGTCTGAAGAGTGCCTAACTGCTTACTTTGACTTGCTGCAAGTTGTTGTGTAATCTGATCGTTCTGAACACTAAAGGCTAAGGTATTATACGCACTGTTTTCAGAAAGAATCGATTTAAGCTTTAAAATATCATCTAGGTTCGCTGAGTTTTCAAGTACCAGTATATAATCACCCTCCTTCACTAAATCATTATCATGCTTGAAAATTTTAATAATTCTGCCTTCTGCATGACTTACCAAATTCGCGGGAGGGTTGGTGGAAGTAATGATAATACTCCCTTTGATAATGTCTGGATACTTTACAAAAGCAGCAAATAAAAACGCGACCAAAACAAGTATCGCTAAAAGGTATATTCCCCACCGATAAATCCATCTTGGGGGCTTTTCAATAGCTTGAATTTTTGTAAAACCTGGAATTCTATTTTCCATTCTTAAAAATACAAAGCAATCTTTATAAAGTTGCAGGTCTTATCCACTTATTAATTCATAATGTACAAAATCATCACTTTTGTACTAAAATCTAGTATATTCGTTTCATGCAAACAGTTCCTTTTAAGTTGTTAATCCTAGATGTGGATGGTGTGCTCACAGATGGTGGTATGTACTATTTAGAAGATGGTAGTGAATTCAAAAAATTTAATACTAAAGATGGATTAGCAATTCGTAGAATTATTAAAGAATATGGACTGCCAGTAGGGATTATTTCTAATGGATCTAAAGATAAATTGATTGAATCAAGGGCTCAAACGCTCTATATCGAAAGAGTATATGTTGGGCACGATGACAAGCTGAGTGTATTGGAAGAATGGTGTAAAGAATTGCAAATTGATTTAAGTGAAGTAGCTTATATCGGAGACGATGTCAATGATTTAGCTTGTATGTCTAAGGTAGGCTATGCCGTTTGTCCTGCAGATGCCGTTGATAAAATTAAGGAGGTCGCTCATATTATTCTCCAACGCAATGGGGGACAAGCCTGTGTACGCGAGTTTATCGAAATGTATTTTGATATTCATTAAGCATTTAAATGAGCCGTATTTAGAATTAAAAATTATCTTTACTCAAACAGCAGAATTATGCACGAAGCGTTAGAGTTATTTAAACATGTGATAAACCCTCAATGGATATTTGAACATGGAGGATTATGGTTGTTATTGTTTGTGATTTTTGCTGAAACGGGCCTTTTTATCGGCTTTTTCTTTCCTGGTGATTCCTTGTTGTTTGTTACTGGTATGTCGCTTTCAGCACATCCAATTACCTTGTCAAATGGAATGGCTTTCAATGTATGGTCAGTAATCGTATTGGTTATTATTGCAGGGGTTTTAGGAAATTTGGTTGGTTATTGGTTTGGTGCAAAGAGTGGTCCTTTATTATTTAATAAAAAGGAGTCATTGTTATTCAAACCAAAACATCTACAAGCCGCAAAGGATTTTTATGAAAAGCGTGGTGCAATGGCCATTGTTTTTGCAAGATTTTTACCATTCTTACGCACCTTTGCTCCTATCGTAGCAGGGATTGTTAAAATGGATCGAAAGAAATTTTTAATTTATAACATCTTCGGATGTATTGCTTGGGTTTGTGCAATGATATTGATGGGCTATTTCCTTGGTCAGCAGTTTCCAGGATTAGAAAAACACCTAGATAAAATCGTTATTGGAATTGTGCTCATCACTACTGCTCCGATACTTTTTAAAGTGTTTTTCGGCAAGAAGACTGAGAAGCCCGCTTCCCACTAAATTGGTTTATAATACCAAAGATCTGTTTGAGGCGTATTTCCTAAGGGGAAGTCGTTTTTAAAACCACTATCTTCAAATTGATTTTTTTGATAGAATTTCTGCGCTTTAAAATTGTATTCCCATACACTTAAATACAGGAAGTTTCTTTTATTACTACGCGCAAAAACCTGTGCATGATCCAGTAATAATTGACCTATTCCCATTCCCTGTACCTTCTCTAATAAGTAAATTCGTTTTAACTCAATCGGCCGTTCATTAGACAAAAAGTCGATTGGACATTTTTTAGAACCGACATGCATTCGGTAAAAGCCTACTAATTCGTTTTCGTAAAAGGCGCCCCAAAAGAAATCTTCTTCGTCAGCTAATTCGCTCTTCACCTGCGGGATATTATAGAACTGGTCCAAGCTAAAAAGCATATCCTCTTCGCTACAAGTACCACGGAAAGTATCATCAAATGTTTTACGTCCCACATAAATTAACAAATCCTGATCCAAAGCATTTAATCTTCGAATCAGGATCTGCGATAAAGGAATTTTAATTTCCATATTTAATTTTAGCAAGCCTCAATTACGATAGCTGATGCACCACCGCCACCATTACAGATTCCGGCAACACCATATTTCGCACCTTTTGCTTTTAAAATTGAACTTAAGGTAATTGTGATTCGAGCACCACTATTACCTAATGCATGACCTAAAGCAATTGCACCGCCCCAAGCATTTACTTTTTCCATTGGGATGTTCAATTCTCTCGCATTCGCCATTGAAACTACTGCAAAAGCTTCGTTTACTTCGAAGAAGTCAACTTGTTCGATACTGATACCTGCCATTTTCAAGGCTTTAGGAACAGCAATCGAAGGAGCCGTTGTGAACCATTCCGGTGCTTGAGCAGCATCAGCAAAGCCAATGATTTTTGCAATAGGTTTTAAGCCTCTTTTATTCATTTCTTCACCACTCATCAAAACAACAGCAGAAGCTCCATCACTAATTGGAGAAGCATTCGCAGCCGTAACGGTACCATCCTTTGCAAAAGCGGGCTTCAAGGTAGGGATTTTATCAAACTTCACTTTTTTGTATTGTTCATCTTCACTTATTATAACCGTTTCTTTACCCTTTACTTCTACAGGAACGATTTCATTTGCAAACATACCTGCAGCGTAAGCCTCTTGCGCACGCTTATAGGTGTTAATTGAATATTCGTCTTGAGCTTCACGTGTGAAGTTGTAATGCTTTGCACAAACCTCTCCGCAATTGCCCATATGTACGTTTCCATAAGGATCCCATAAGCCGTCCTTAATCATACCGTCAATGATTTGACCATGACCCATGCGGTAACCTGTACGCGCTTTGTCTAAATAATAAGGGGCGTTGCTCATGCTTTCCATTCCGCCTGCCATCACAACACTATTTTCGCCTGTCATGATGCTTTGCGCACCTAACATAATTGCTTTCATTCCTGAAGCACATACTTTGTTTACAGTAGTTCCAGGTGTTTTATTGCTAATTCCTGCACCAATCATCGCTTGCGTTACAGGAGCCTGACCAACATTGGCACTCAAAACATTACCCATGAAAATTTCATCAATTTCTTCGCCATTCAATTGAGCTCTTTCCAAGGCAGCTTTCATTGCAACACTACCTAATTGTGTAGCTGTTAATGAAGCTAATGAACCACTTGCAGCCCCAACTGGAGTACGAGCTACAGAAACAATAAATACTTCTTTCATTTTATTAAAATTAGACTGCAAATATACTAAAAAACCCCGTCTTCGAAAAGAACGGGGTTTTGAAATAATGAAAGGAAAATAAAGCTTAACAACGGCCGATGAATTTACTCAATTCAACTTTGCTGCTTCCGAAAGAAAATAGGTTAAAAATGCTATAGTAATTTTGAGGATCATAACAATGTGCATAGGCCATTTTAGCCATCTGTAGGCGACTGCTTTCGTAATCTAGTTCTGCTAAAAGTTGATAAATCTCCCCGCTGGATAATTGATTAGAAGAGATATAATGTTCAATTAATGCTGATTTTTCACTGTCAAACCAACAAGATTGTACACTTTGTAAAAAGTACTGAAACGACTGATTGTCTTGCTGACAATGGTTTTGTTGTGGATAGTTTGACGAGTAACTGTATTCGAACGAATTATAAAGTGGAATTTCAGAAAATTGAATCGGTAATTTAAAGTTTACACAGTTTCCTAACAATTGGCTATTAGGTTTAATTAGAATGAAACCATTAAAAATGTCACGATAGATTACTTGTGATCCTCTTCTGCTTTGTGCAATTCGAATAGAAATAGCGTGTTTACCTACAGGTAATTGCGCTTCATAATTTTGGGAGAAATTGCCAATCCAATTCTGATCGATCCAAATTTGAACAGGGATAGATGGAAGTTGAAGAATTAAATTATTTACTTCTTGGTAAGCGTTGTTATAATGGTTATTGTAATGGTAAACGTTGTTATTTTGATGATTGTGATGATGGTTTCTTTCTTGAGAGAACCCCAAATTGATTGAAAGAAAAAAAGCGATTGGTAAAAGATACTTTTTCATAACATTTAGTTTAAAAGTTAATGATAATTAGAGTAATTCAATGACCGTGCCAATTTTAGTGATTGACATTTATTTAGTACTTTTGAGTAGATAGAATATTATGTTCAAGAAGCTATTATTTTTCGTTGCAATCCTTTTACTAGGCGCTTTTTCGCTTAGCTATATTTGCTTTATTAGATTTCTTCAGTTTAATAAAAACAATAAACAAGCAGCGGTTTTTCAATTAAAAGGAGTATCCTACCCATCTTTAGATGATCAGTTTTCTGCTTCCTTAACGAGCATGTCGTATGCCTCCGTTAAATGTTTGGCGAGCTTTCTCTTAGATGAAACAAAAATAAAAGACGGTAAATATGATATTGAGGAAGGCATGACGGCTTTTCAATTGATTCGAAATTTAAGAAACGGTCGTCAATCAGAAGTGAAGCTAGTGATTTCAAAAAGTCGTAATTATGAACAATTTGAAACGAAGATTCAGCAACTAATTCATATTAATTCTAAGAACTTGCTCTTGGTGTTGGATTCTGTTGCAACACTTGATAGTACTTGCAGACGTCTAGTCCCTCAAAGTTATTTAGGTCTTATTATACCAGAAACACATCGCTTATACTGGAATTCTTCATCAAATCTATTAGTGCGAAAATTTAAAGCAGCATATTTAAAGTTTTGGAATAACGAGCGGATAGCGAGAACTCGAAAATTAGGGTTAAGTCGTTACCAAGTAATGGTATTAGCTTCGATAGTGGAGGAGGAGACTTCATACAATCCGGATAAGCCTAAAATTGCGGCTGTATATTATAATCGCTTCAAAAAAGGGATGCGTTTACAAGCTGATCCAACTGTAATTTTTGCGTGGCAAGACTATTCTATTCGACGTGTATTGAATAAACACCTTGCTATTGAATCTCCTTACAATACTTATCAAAACCTCGGATTTCCTCCTGCTCCGATTTGTATTCCATCTATTTCAAGTATCGATGCTGTTTTATTTATGCCATCAACTGCTGATTTATACTTTTGTGCTGATCCTAGTTTTAATGGTCGACACGTATTTAGCTCGAATTATTCCGCACATTTGAAAAATGCGCATGCGTATCAAGCTGCTTATAACCAACGTTTTGATAAATAAAATGTATTTTTGACAAGCGTTAATTTTTGAAAATGAATCAAGACACAATACAGCGGATAAAGAATTTTTCATTGCCTGGGTTTGAGGGGATACCATTATTAAGTTTGCTTCGCTTTGTAATCAAAGAAATTCAGAAGGAAGGATTAGTCATGCGATCATCTTCTGTTACTTTCTTTTTCATACTATCCATTTTTCCAGGCTTAATATTTCTTTTTACTTTAATTCCTTATTTGCCAGTCAAGAATGTACACACGCAATTATTATTAACCATTAAGGATATTATAAATAACAAGGAGGCTTATCAAATGATTCGCGCTACCATTAATGATATCGCTGAAATTCAGCATCAAGGATTAATGTCCTTTGGTTTTGTGTTTTCTATTTTTTCAGCTATGAGTGGCGTTAAAGCATTACTTAATGCTTTTGATAAGGCTTATGAGCACGCTTATAAAAAGAGAAACGTAATACAACATAATTGGACTGCTTTGAAGCTTACCTTTATGATTGCATTATTATTGTTGGGTAGTTTGATTTTAATTATTGCAGAGAAATCAGTTTTTGAATGGGTTTATGGTTTTTTTGATATTCAGAGTGAATGGATCAAATGGTTATTTTCTCTTTTGCGGTATGTAATTATTTTAGCGTTGTTTTTTTTTACAATCAGTTCCATCTATTTTTACGGCCCTGCTGTTAAGGAACGTTTCCGTTTCATTAGCGCGGGAAGTACATTTGCGACATTGTTATTTATTCTTACTTCTCTTTTGTTCTCTTATTTCGTGAATAATTTCGGAACTTATAATAAAGTTTATGGTTCGATTGGAAGTATCATTGTGATAATGCTCTGGATGTATTTTAATTGTATGGTTTTGATTTTAGGTTATGAGATTAATGCGGGAATTACTATATTGAAATTGAAGGATAAAACCGTTGAAAATTAACATGAAAAATTTGTCGTTAGAGGAGTTTAGTATTTCAAATGACTTGGATAAAAGTCAAAATGAATTTGTTTTAGCTAAGTCGAATGAATTATTTGAGCGATTGATGAATTTTGATTGGAACAGTACTAAGTTGCGTGATTATTCTAAAATTTATTTCCAAAAATGTCATGTTAAGCGATTACATTTTTCGATTCAGTGTAGTGCGTACAATATCTTAATGGCCTTATCCAAGCAGCCTGGAAAGCAAATTTCAGAATTAGTTTATTTGGATTACGGTGCAGGGTTAGGAACTTCGTTTATGCTTGCACAGTTGTGTGGCTTCAATTCAGTAGTTTATAATGATTACAACGCAGAGTGGTTAGAGGAAGCGAAAGCGATGTGTACTGAATTGAATTTGTCTCCTGCTCATTTTGTGGTAGGGGATATCGTAGAAGTTTCAGAATACTGTAAAGCTCATTCTTTTGCAGTTGATATCATTAGTTCACGAAATGTGATTGAGCACTTGCCAGATTTGGTGCATTATTATTCTTATGCCTCACAGTTGAATGCAGGAAGGATGGTAATGGTTGATTCTACTTCAGCTAATTCCTATAATCCATTAGTGGTCTTAAATCACTACAAGAAGCATCGTCGGATCGAGAAGCAGTTTTATTTTGAACAACGTAAAAAGTTTATTGCATCACATGTTGAAGGGTTAAGTGAGGAAGAATTGTCACTCCTTTCTAGTAAGTGTAGAATGGTATTTGGAGATGAAATAATTAAAGTAGCCAAGCACTATAAGGACACAAAGAACTTGCTTATTAAGCCTACGCACATGACTAATTCACGTGAACCTGTATACGGTGTTTGGTATGAGCACATTTTACCTGGAGGTGAATTTTGTGCGGCTGCCGCAAAATCGGACTGGAATTCGATGGTTATGCCAGGTTTTTGGGATACCCATTACAAAAATGTTTTTTTGAATTGGATAGGGAAGTTTTTAAATCAAGTAATAAAATTAACCCCAATTCCTTTTGGTAGAATATTAGCTCCTTTCATGACAGTAGTGAGTGTTAAAAATGGCTAATTCCGCCTAATCGGTTAAAATGACTTAAACACGTATTTTTCTTTGGTCGAATTGTCAGCTATTTTAAGAAGGTACATTATTTGATTGTTAGGAATTATAAAATTGAATTATGGCAAATAAGTTTGGTTTCAACGATAATAATATGGAGGATGATATGGAGTTTATGCCCATTATCCCAATGGTGGAGGATGATGATACGGCACAAAAGGATGTGGCTGAAATATTGCCTATACTTCCATTGCGAAATACAGTCTTATTTCCTGGTGTGGTTATTCCAATTACCGTTAGTAGAGAGAAGTCGATTCAGGCTTTGAACGAGGCGAACAAAACCAATAAACTGCTTGGGGTTCTTGGTCAAAAAGAAGATGTGCAAGATCCAAGTTCTGAAAACATATATCGCTTAGGTACCATTGCGCGTATTTTGAAGATGTTGAAAATGCCTGACGGTAGCACGACTGTTATATTGCAAGGGAGAAATCGCTTTCAGGTAGATGAGATTTTGGAAGAAACCCCTTATATCAAAGCAAAGATTTCTGTCGTAGCTGATAATCGATTAGAGGTTTTGGAGAATGAAGAGTTTAAAGCGACTATTTCCAATTTGAAAGATGCTGCAGTTCAAATCACCAAACTATCACCACAATTACCTAACGAAGCTTCATTGATTTTGCGCAATATCGAGAATCCTATTTTCTTGATGCACTTTATCGCTTCGAATCTTCAAGCCGAATTAAAAGACAAACAGAATGTATTGTCTTGTGATGATATCAAGGAGCGCGCAGAAATGGTTTTGAAATTGAGTGATAAAGATTTACAATTACTCGAGCTAAAGAACAAGATTCAATCGAAGACGCGTACTGATATTGATAAGCAACAAAAAGAATATTTCTTAAATCAGCAATTAAAAGCTATCCAAGAGGAATTAGGCTTTGATGATAATAAGCAAGAGATAAAAAACTTAAAGCTTCGCGCTGAAAAGAAAAGTTGGTCGGAAGCAGCTGCAAGTATTTTCAACAGGGAAGTTGAGAAGTTGAATCGAATGCATCCTGCATCCTCTGAATATACGGTGGTTTATAATTATCTGGATGTATTATTGGAGTTGCCTTGGCATGAATACACCAAGGATAATTTTGATTTAATTCATGCAAGAGAGGTGTTGAATGATGATCATTATGGATTGGAGAAAGTGAAGGAACGCATCCTTGAGTATTTGGCAGTATTGAAATTAAAAGGTGATTTGAAATCGCCAATCTTGTGTTTAGTCGGACCTCCGGGTGTTGGTAAGACTTCCTTAGGTCGTTCTATTGCTAAGTCATTAGATCGTAAGTTTGTGCGAATGAGTTTAGGTGGATTACATGACGAAGCGGAGATTCGTGGTCATCGTAAAACCTATATCGGAGCGATGCCTGGCCGTATTATTCAAAATTTAAAAAAGGTTCAATCAGGTAATCCTGTTTATATTTTAGATGAGATTGATAAATTAGGAAATGAATATAGAGGAGATCCTTCATCTGCTTTGTTAGAGGTTTTGGATCCTGAGCAAAATGCCAATTTCTATGATAACTATTTAGAATTGGAATATGATCTTTCGAAGATTTTGTTCATTGCAACCGCGAATAGCTTACAAACGATTCAGCCAGCATTGCGTGATCGTATGGAGATAATTGAAATTAGCGGATATAGTATAGAGGAGAAAATGGAAATTGCTAAGAAGTATTTGATACCGAAGCAAAGAGAAGCACATGGTTTGAAAGCGTCTGCGGTAAAGATTTCTAATGCGGCTTTGCAATTTGTAATCGAGTGTTACACGCGAGAAAGCGGATGTCGTGAATTAGATCGTCAAATCGCAGCGATTATGCGACATGTTGCTAAGAGTGTGGCAATGGAAGAAGAATATGATTCATCCATTTCAGCAGAAAAGGCAGGTTTGATTTTAGGAAAGGTGCGTTATGACAAGGAGTATTTTAAGGAAAAGAATCCTGCGGGCGTAGCTATGGGGTTGGCCTATACTTCTGTTGGAGGTGAAATGCTTTATATAGAAGCGAATAAATTCCCGGGCAAAGAAGGTTTGCAATTGACCGGTAAATTGGGAGATGTAATGAAGGAGTCGGCTATGACCGCAATTAGTTATGTGAAGTCAAACGCTGAAAAACTCAATGTAGATTTTTCTCTTATAGAAAAGAATACGATTCACTTACATGTTCCTGAAGGAGCAGTCCCAAAGGATGGACCTTCAGCTGGTATAACTATGTTG
>JAPJNH010000122.1 GCA_026461075.1 Chitinophagales bacterium | reverse complement strand
GAACGAAAAAATTAATACCACCATTAGATGGGTGAAAGAGTAATTGTAGATTTGCAACACAATAATTAATCTAAACTCAAGGGGCCATGCGCCCCTTTTTTAGTGTAAGATTTTTTTGAGCAACTGGTGGATGGAGTTTTTGTTGAATATCGACCAAAGGACCACTATTGTAACTACAACTATTGATTTTGTATATTTGCTTCATGAAACTGGAGGAAGCTATCAAACAGAAAAAATTCGGGAACGAATTTGAAAAAGCAGTTGTCAATATTTTGTACACCGCAAGCTGGTTAGAGGGGATCAATATTCAACGATTTAAGCCGCATGGTATCTCACCACAGCAGTATAACGTACTTCGTATTCTTCGTGGTTCACACCCCAATCCTGTGATGCTTGGAGAAATTACCGAGCGCATGATTGATAAAAATTCTAACGCTACGCGATTAGTAGAGAAGCTTCGTTTGAAAGGGTTTTTAAAACGCGATATCTGTAAAACAAATCGCCGTCAGGTAGATATTACAATTACTTCAAAAGGATTAGCCTTGTTAGAGGTGCTCGATACCCATATTGATCAATGGCAAAACGAGCATATGAAAATTAAGAAATCAGAAGTGCAATTATTAAATGAGTTATTAGATAAACTAAGAGGATAAAATGAAAAAGGTTATTCATAAAGCAAATACACGCGGATACGCCAATCATGGTTGGTTAAAAAGTTATCATACATTTAGCTTCGCAGGTTATCATAATCCTGAGCGCGTACACTTCGGTATGTTGCGCGTATTAAATGATGATTTCGTGGATGCAGGAATGGGATTCGGAAAACATCCGCACGATAACATGGAAATTATTTCTATTCCGTTAAGTGGTGCATTGCATCATCAGGATTCTACTGGTCGTGATAAGATTATTCAAACAGGTGATGTACAAATTATGAGTGCAGGAACTGGTATTTATCACTCTGAAGTAAATGCAAGTCAAGATGAGCCTGTTACTTTTTTACAACTATGGATTTTCCCGAAGGTGAATAATATTGAACCACGCTACGATCAGAAATTATTTAGCGAATCAGAAAGAAAAAATCAATTGCAAGTAGTTGTTTCTCCAACAGAAGAAAACAATTCACTTTTTATAAATCAGGATGCATGGTTATCGATGATTGATTTGGAAGAAGGACATGAAGCTGAATATAAAATTCACAAAACTGGCAATGGTGTTTATTGTTTTATTCTTGATGGTGAACTCAACATCGCATCTGAAAATTTAGCTAAGCGTGATGCAATCGGACTTTGGGAATGCGATACTATTTCTCTTGATGCAACTAAAAATAGCAAAGTGCTTTTTATAGAAGTGCCGATGAATTAAGGTTAGCGAATTAAATTCACTTTCCCATAAATTGTTTTTGTGTCGTTACTTAGTGCTAGGTTAAATACGTAGTAGTACACATCCTCTTTACATTCTTTATTGTTACTATCAAGTCCACTCCAGCCTATAGTGTTTTGATTCCACGAATAAATAGCTTGTCCCCAGCGGTTATAAATGGTAGCATCAAAAACATTTACATCATTACTTGAAATAGTGAATACTTCGTTTTTATTATCGTTATTGGGAGAAAATGCATTAGGGATATAATAGTAAACATCACGAACAATAATCGTGTCTATATATTCATCAGAACATCCATATTGATCAATAACAGTTAGATTAACGAAGTACGTGTTAGGTGATTCAAAAGTATGTGTAGGTTCAAATAAATATTTAATTGAGTTGGTTTCAAACGACCAAATCGATTGAACAGCATTAACAGATAAATTATCAACGGTAATTGCTAACGGAGCAAAACCTTCTTTAGTAGAAGGAATAAAATAAGCTTGTACATTGCTTGTATCAATTACGATGCTGTTCGTTGCACTTCCGCAAGAATTAGTAGCAGTTACGAAGTATTGCCCTGGAGTATTGACTTCAATTGTGTTTGTAGTATCACCTGTCGACCAAAGAATATTATCGTTGCTGTATACTTGTAAAATTTCTGATTCTCCTTTACAAAGAATTCCATCAGAGCCATCAATTAAAACAGTAGGAATTAAACCTCCTGTAATAATAACGTTTAAACTTGTACTGCCACAAGTATTCGTTGTTATTGCTGTATAATTACCAGGTGATGTTACAAGGATAGTATCATTTGTTGATCCAGTTGACCACACTAAATTTCCAATACCCGAAGCAATCAAACGAGTAGTGTCTCCTTGACAAATAGATAAGTTTCCAATTGTAGAAATTGCTATTGTTGGTTTAAGCGTGTAATTTACAATCACCGAATCGGAATCAACACCACAATTATTAAAACCTGAAAGGTGAATTACACCACCGGTACTAATTCGTAAACTATCATTTGTACTTCCATCACTCCATAACGCATTTGTATAATTTCCACTCGCTAAAAGCGTAATTGTATCTCCTTCGCATAAATTAATAGGTCCACCCGGACTAATACTTACCGAAGGAGCTGGTGATGTTATAATGCTGTAACTGCTATTGGTTGTTCCGCAATTATTGGTTGCTGTTACAGTATAATTTCCATCAGTGATTACTAATAAACTATCATTGTTAGATCCGTTTTGCCAAGTTAAATTCCCTATGCCAACTAAATGAGCAATTAAAAAAGCAGAATCACCTATGCAAAACGAAGAACCATTACTTGATGTAATACTTACTTGCGGAAGAGAATCGACAAAAACATAAATAGAATCATATGCACTACCGCAGCTATTCGTAGCCGTTATAGTGTAAATTCCCTGTGTGTTGATAGTAATATTGGAGTTACTACTTCCGTTAGACCAAAGCAAAGGACTGTTTCCAGTAGCATTCACAGTTAAAGAGGATCCTTGGCAAATAAGTGAAGAGTCGGCGGTAGTAATAGTAACTAACGGTAAAGGATTAACCACAACATTCTGCGTAGCCTGCGAATTCCCGCACGAAGAATTTCCAGTTACTGTATAAGCACCAGTCTGAAGAACGTTTATAGTTGAATTACTTGATCCGTTAGACCACAAATACGAACTTGCACCACTTGCTGTTAGAGTTACACTGTCGCCTTCACAAAAAGTGGTAGGACCTGATGCAGTAATTAGCGTAGTTGGATTACTAATCACACTCACTGTTTGACTCGCGGTGGTTGAACCGCAAGTGCTAGTTAACGTTATCGTATATACGCCAGCAGTGCTTACCGTAATCGCGGGACTACTGCTTCCATTCGACCATACGAAAGAACCAGTGCCTTGTGCTGTGAGCGTAACGTTTCCGCCAATACAAAAGGTAGTAGGCCCTGATGCAGTAATAGATACTAATCCGGAACTTGTTACAGATAAATTTAACGTGTCAGTTATTGTATCGTGACAAGCATTAATAATTGAAAAATAGAGTTGATCATTTCCTTGAAAGTTTGATGCAGGCGTATAAAGTGTATTTAATACTGTTGTATTATTAAACGTACCACTTCCTCCATGCCAATAAATAGAATTGTAATTGCCACTCGTAATTTGAGCAGAAGCAGTAATAGGAATACCAGCACAAACGGTATTATTGCTTAATGAAGCGGAGTAAACCAATGGAACAATGGGAGCATTACAGCCATCATTGAAATAAGAGGCATTATGTAAATTATCAAATTGAACAGCAGCACCATCTGCCGTAACATGTGCTCCTGTAGCATCTATTAAGGAGTCGACTACATAGGTAACCGTTTCCGTACAGCCAGTACCAAACGTCATTGAAAAATTTCTTGGTCCAGCTCCTGAAGCATAATTTTTAAAATGTCCTGATGTATTACCCGGGCACTGAAAAATCATATAAATAGTATCTTGTAAGTTAGCAAATGAATTTGCTGTAGGATTTAAAGCAGTACTGGTTGTTAAAATAACCTGACTGTTTGCAGGTAATATATTTCCAACTGGCTCTCGAACATATCCGCAAGAAGTAATAGTGGAATTAATAGCATTAACAACAGAGGCCGTTGCGGCATTTTGGCAAATCCCTAAAAATGCATTACTTGTTGTTGACCAGGTAACGTTTAATGATGAAACATTTAGAGGCGTATTTCCAACCTGAAATCGAACCATTTCATTATCTGCTTCTGGTAAGCCGCAAGCATCAACTAAAATACTCTTAATCTTAAAGCACCCAATCTGTGCATAGGTATCATTTGAAAAGTGGGTCAAAAATAGAAACAATAAGGCAAATAATCCCCATTTACTATTGCAAAAAGCATTGCCCATTTTCATTGCTCAAAGTTCCCAACTTTTATTGGAATAAGGAAATAAATACAACAAATAAAAAGACATAGTAACGTTAAAATAATAATCAGGGCATTAATCAATTTAGACTAATTAGCAAACAAATTAATTTATTACATTTGAACAAACTAAACACTTACCAATGAAAAAACTATTACTTTCTCTTTCCATTCTTATTGCAACATTAACTGCCAATGCGCAAAATCCTAATGCGATGGCCTTTGATGGTATTAACGATTATGTTTCTGTAACGGGTGCTTCTAATTATGTGGTGGG
>JAPJNH010000121.1 GCA_026461075.1 Chitinophagales bacterium | reverse complement strand
TGCGAATACTACTTATTACTATTTTTTATTTCCATACAACTGGAATTATTTTAACACCCTTACTGTTAATTATTTAACTGCTGCTACCATTTCAAATTGTAGCGCAACTACATTAGCTCCACCAGCTCCTTCCTTTAGTTCGCTATCTGCTGCTTCAGGTTATTATGGAAGTACTTTAAGTGTGTATGGTACGAATATGGGTAATGTTACCTCTATTACTATCGGCGGTGTTTCAATGACAAATTATACAGTGGTTTCATCCACTCAAATTGATATCACCATCAATAATGCGTCTGCTAATGGCGCAGTAGTATTGAACCATCTTGGTGGAAGTGTAACAGGATCAAATTATACCGTAAATGGATATATTACGACTGCTGCACTTACGTATACAACGGCTTCTTGTTGGTTAGGTGGGGCGGTGCCTCCTGCCGGAGCAGTGGTGAATATTGCCCATGCAATTACGGTTCCTAGTATTGCCTTAGCGTCTGCGCCTTCTACGATTCGTATTATGAATGGCGGCGCGATGACCACTACCAGCGCAAGTACAGGCTATCAAACAGCAGCTCTGACTATTAATGCAGGTGGTACCTTAACCTTAGGACCTAATGCTGTTTGGAATATCAATGCAGGTGGATTGACTAATAATGGAACGATTAATTTGGGGAATACTTTCGGAGGAACGATCAAAATCACAGGAGGAAGTTTTGTGAATAATAACACGTTTAATCAAGGAACAGGAAAGATTGATTTTACAGGTACTTGTACGTTGACTACTGCTAATACTAGTTTGTATAATTTGGATGTGAACGGAGCCTTAACGCTTCCAACGGGTGTAGTCGTGAATAATGTATTGAACATGAACAGCGGTGCTTCTATTGTTGCGAATGGTTTGACGTATGGATCTAACGCCTATGTTTCTTATAATGCTTCCATGAGTCCTGGCCTAGAATGGCCTATTAATGTAAGCACGGGAACTAGTATTCCAAATGCTGTTACTATTGCAGCGTCATCAACGCTTACTTTGAATGGAACAGGGACACATCAATTGAAGGGTAATTTAGTCTTAAACGGAACGCTTGTTTTAAGTGGTAGTAATGATATTGCTGTGAGTGGAGATATTAGTGGTACAGGAACTTTAACTGCGGGTACCCGTAAGTTGAGCTTTAATGGTACAACACAAAATCTTAATGCAGCGCTTAGTTTTTATAATTTGGATGTATTGTGTGCTAACTTATATGTTGGAGCGAATACAACTGTTACTAACAAATTGAACATTACTGCAGCTGATACTTTAACCAATAAATTAGGATTTACATTTACCACACAATCCCCATCTTTAAATCCAAGTATTGTTAGCGGAACATTTATTAATCAAGGTGCAATGAGTGTTAGTTCTGGTAGTTTGTCGATAGCAAATGGAGGTACTTTTATTCATAATTCAATTAGTGCGATTGCCACAAATCTTGGCAATATGACTCTTTCAAACGGATCTACTTGGGTATATCGTGGTAATTCCGCTTTAATACCTGCAATGAGTATTAGTGGTAGAACTTTTTATAATCTACGATTTGAAAGTACAAGTGGAACTTGGACAGATAATTCTGGATTTAGTGGCGGAAGCAATTGTACTATCAATGGTGATTTGTTTATTGGAACAGGGGTTACCTTGTTAAATTCAACGTACACTGGTATATGGAATATAGCTGGAAATATGCAAGTAGACGGAGTTATGCCAAGCAATCAATTGAGTGCTAGTTTGACAGGTACTACTAAAACATTAACAGGTTCTGGAACTGTTCGTTTTAAAACATTAACTGTTCCAGGTTCATATACATTAGCTACTTCTTTTAGTGCAAGTACGAGTACAACGGTTACTGGCACTTTGATGGCGGAGACGTATGTTGTAAGTGGTGCAGCCTTTACTTTATCTGCTGGAGGAACTTTAGGAATTGGACATAACCAAGGGATCACATCTAGTGGTAACCAAGGTAGCATTCAAACGACTACTAGAAGCTTCTCGACTGCAGCTAACTATACTTATAATGGAACTGCTAGTCAGGTTGCAGGTTCAGGATTGCCTGCTACAGTTGCTAATTTGACCGTACAAAATAC